>JBBRDG010000031.1:0-27557 GCA_038204165.1 Elusimicrobiales bacterium | reverse complement strand
CCCGCGGTGGAGTTCTTCCTGCCCTCAGGCACCTTCGTGCCGAACGACCTGGAAATCGGCGGCCCCGAAGCCAGCGTGATCATTCTGACCGGCCCCAACATGAGCGGCAAGAGCGTCTACCTCCGGCAGGCGGCCGTAATCGTGATCATGGCGCAGATGGGCTCCTTTGTGCCGGCCCGCGCCGCCGAGGTGGGCATAGTGGACCGCATCATGACGCGCATTGGCGCGCAGGACCGCATGGCGCGCGGCGAGTCCACCTTCATGGTGGAAATGCGCGAGACCTCGGCCATTATGCGCCTGGCCACGCCCAGGAGCCTTATCCTTCTCGACGAAGTGGGCCGCGGCACCTCCACTTTCGACGGCATTTCCATAGCTTGGGCGGTGGTGGAGCACCTCTATAAGCCGGAGGGCGGCCCCAAGGTGCTGTTCGCCACGCATTATTTCGAGCTGACCGAGCTGGCGGAAAAGTTCGCCGGCATCAAGAACTTCAACATTTCCGTGAAGGAATGGACCAACGCCGCCGGCAAGACGGAAGTGGTTTTCCTGCACAAGATCAACTCCGGCCCGGCCGACAAATCCTACGGCATTCACGTGGCCCAGCTGGCCGGTCTGCCCGACTCTGCCATCCAGCGCGCCCGCGAGATCCTCCAAACCCTGGAGCAGAAAGGTAATATTCAGGTGGAATCCGGGGACGAGAACCAGACCCCGATGCTGCCTATCTTCTCCAGCCACCCCGTGCTGGACGAGCTCAGGATGTGCGACGCGGATAATATCACGCCCCTGCAGGCCCTGGCCGCTATCGGCGACTGGAAGAAGCGGCTTAAAGACTAAGGGCCGCTTTACCCTAAGGACCTATGAAAAACATGGTCTTACAGCCCTTCCTATCCAGTGCGGCGTCTACTATAATTAATTAGACAGCAGGAGGATCTATGTTTAAAGGTTTGATAGTTGCCGCTTTCTCTTTCTTAACTTTTAGTGTTCCCTCTTTCGCACAATCGTTCGGCCTGGATTCCTTCAAGGCCGCCGACCTGCCCGCCGTCTCGGCGCCGGCGCCCGCTGTTTCCGGACCCGCGCAGCCGAAGGACTGGACCATAATCTTCTACGCCACCACCAAGGACGCGCTCCGCTACTCTTTCGTGCAGAGCCTGCTGGACCTTAAGTCTATCGGCTCCACTTCCAGGGTGAACATTGCCGTAGAGGGCACCTTCCCGGTAGAGAGCGCCCAGGGCGTAATTTCCACCCCCACGATCCGGATGGCCATGGGCAGCGCCTGGGACGAAGCCACCATCAACCAGGTGGTAGAGAATGCGGTTACCAAGGACAAGATGATCAGCGAGAGCGTCCTTACCGCTTTCTCCGGAGATATCGTGAGCCGCGAGCTTAATGCCAATACCGGCGACTGGAAGCGGGTGGCCGCTTTCGCGAGATGGGCCAAGAGCGCCTACCCCGCCCGCCATTACGCTTTCGTAATCTTCGGCCACGGCAGCGGCATTTTTGACGCGAAGAAGACCCCCCAGAAGGGCACGCTGATGGACGTTGAGACCAAGGATTACGTGACGCTGCCGGAAATGCGCCAGATGATGGCGACTATAGGCCGCGTGGACGCTTTTGTAATGACTTCCTGCATCATGCAGATGGGCGAAGTGGCCTGGCAGATTAAAGATTACACCGACGTGATCGTAGGTTCCAGCGAGCTTATGTGGTCCTCCGGCTACGACATGGCCGGCCTGGTGTCCCAGCTCCAGTCTAATCCCAACATTTCTTCTCAGCAGCTCGGCTCCGATATCGCCAAAGGCTATGTTGACCGCGTGAAGGCCAATAAGCTGCCCGGCGGGCACGCTTCCGTCCTTCTCACCTCCCGGCTCCCCGACTTCGGCCGTAAGCTGGACGCCTGGGTAGACGCCGAGCTGGCGCTTAACGACAGGGCCGCGATCGATAAGGGCATCGCCGGTACTTCCCGCTTCGATATCTTCGGCGTAACGCTGGCCACCTCGGCCGCAGTGGCAAGCCGGGTGTCCATCTCCGGCGACCTGTACGATTTTGTCAGCATCGTCACCGAAAACACCCCGCAGAACACGCCCGCGCAGCAACTGGCCAGGCAGCGCGGCCAGGAGCTTATGAGTTTCATCTCCGGCAGCCTGATCTACAAGTACTACTACACCGGCCAGTCCAATACCGGCTATGATTTCGCCCGCTCTCACGGCATCTCGCTGCACGTCCCCCCCGTGAAGCTTATCGGCGGCACCTGGGAAGAGTTTTCCAAGTACCTGGAGACCGACTACTGGACCCTGCCTTTCGCTAACGAGACCAAATGGGGCGGTTTTTTAAACTGGGCTTACGGGCGCAGCCCGGCACGGAGATAAAATGAAAAAACTTTCTTTACTGGCCATTATACTTTTAGGCGCGGCGCCGGCCCTTAAGGCCGGGGAACTTACTGACCTGCCCGCGGCTTCCATAAAACACGCGGAGTTCACCCCCGCTTCCAAACCCGCGCCGGTCACTCCCCCCGGAGTTACCATAGCCAGCTATACTACCGACGAAACAGTGACCTTCGAAAGCGAGGCCAAGCCGGCCATGGACGCGCGCATCGCCGTTCTTAAAGCCGCGGGCATCACCACCCTCGGCGGCCGCACGGTGCCGCTGGGCAATGATTATTCTTTCGTCATCGAGTACCTGCCGACTGTGAAGGGCAACGCGGCCCTGCCGCCGGCGATTACGGTGGCCTCCTATAAGAACGGGGCCTCCTACTGGCTGGAAAAGGACGCCGACGCGGCCATGAAAGCCTGCGCTGCCGCCTTCAGGAGCGCCAAGCTGCCCGTGGCGGGCTCCTTCCTTTACGACGCCGGGTCCGACCACGCTTTTGCCGTGGACTACGTGGTTAAGAACGTGCTGCGCCCGGCGCAGGAATACGCCGTGAAGTTTGAAGCCTATACCGGCGGCAAGTTCACCTTTGAAAGCGAGGCCGTCAAGAACGTGCCCGCCTACCTGGCCTTGTTCAAGCAGGCCGGCATCCCCGCCATTCGCGGCAAGGCCGTGCCCCGCTCCGACGGGAACTACGCCGTGTGGGTCGAATATCCGGTCAAGACCGGCAAGGAAGGCCCCCGCCCGCAGTATTCCGTGGCCCGCTACGAAGCCCGCGAAACCTTCACCTTCGACAAGGACGCCCAGAAGGCCGCCCTCGCCCGCCTGCCCGCTTTTAACGCGGCAGGGCTGCCCGCGCTCTCCGGTATTGTCAGGCCTGACGGTAATGATTACTCTTTCAGCGTGGATTTTCTGGTCGCCAATATTTACCAGCAGGGCGGGGTGATACCCTCCGCCGCTATCGAGACCTACCAGGCGCCCGAAACCTTCACCTTTGACACCGAGGCCAGGAAAGCCATGGCCGAAAAGGCCGCGGTCTTCAACGCCGCCGGCCTGGGCGTGGTCGGCTCCTCGCTGTCCGGTTCGCTCGGCAGCTTCACCTATGCCATCGACTATGTAGCCAAGGCCGGCCAGCCCGCACCGGAACACCACCAGCGCTAAGCCCCTCTCCGCTCCGCCGACCCGGGCCGCCGAGCCCGGGTTTGCTTTTATGGAAGAACAAAATCCTTTCTACGGTATAAAGACCTGCGCCGGCTATACGCAACTGTGGCTGCTGACCGCTTTCGTTATCCTTATGCAGGTGGGCATTTCCACCGTGATAGCGCTGGCGGAGAAGCGTTACGGCCTTAGTTACAGTTCTTTCGAAGCCATGATCCCGGTGCTGTTGTCCACCGGCTTCGTCTCCTGGACCATGCTGCGGAGGGCCGGCGTTTCCTGGCGCGTCGCGCTGGGTGGCTGGTGGAGCGGCCCCGGCCGGGATTTCAAGAAAGCCGCGGTCTATTTCGGCGGCTACGCGCTGGTCCTCTGCGGTATTTACGGGACGCTGTACGCGGCGTATTCCCTTTTCGGCTCCGGCGTTACCGAAGCTATGCGGCCGCTCAGCGCCAAGAACGGTCTGGAAAACACTCAACTGCACGGCATAGCCGAGTTCTTCCGGCTGCGGCTGCTGGTGGTGCTGTTCAGCGCCTGCGTGCTGGCTCCGGTAGTGGAGGAAGTTTTTTTTCGTCGGATAGTTTTTGTCACGCTGCGGCTCAGGGGCGGTTTCTGGTTCAGCGCCTTCTGGTCCAGCCTGCTCTTCTCCCTTTTTCACGGCCTCGCGGCGCCAGTCATTTTCCCGGTCGGCCTGTACTTCTGCTGGGTTTATGAGCGGGAGCGGCGGCTGTCGGTGAACATCTTCCTTCATTCCCTCGTAAACCTCAGCATGATAGCGCTGAAGGTATTCATTGCCTGACGTAGTATTGGCCGTCTGATGGCCATAGGCCCTGGGTTGAGCGTAGCGAAACAATTCAGTGTTCAATACGGCACAAGATAGTGTCCGTAGTTACATTGCAAGTGTAGTCCACATACGCAAGTATTGTAAAATCACAGTATGCCGGAAATAAAAGTCCTTCCCGAAGACGTAGTCTCCAAGATCGCCGCCGGCGAGGTTATAGAACGCCCCGCCTCGGTGCTTAAGGAACTTCTTGAGAATTCCCTGGACGCCGGCGCCTCCCGGATAGAGATTGAAATCCGGAAAGCCGGCCGCGGCCTTATCCGCGTGCACGACGACGGGCGCGGCATGGACCGCGAGGACCTGCGCCTGTCCCTCGGCCGCCACGCCACCAGCAAGCTGAATGTTTTTGAAGACATCTATTCCCTGGCTACCTTTGGTTTCCGCGGCGAGGCGCTCTACTCCATCTTCGCCGTTTCACGTCTTAAAATGACCTCCTGCCGCGCCGGAGAGGCTTCGGGCTACGCCATAGAGGGTGAAGGTTGCCGCGTTACCGCCGAGCTGCCCGCCCCGCCGGTGAAAGGCACCACCATAGAGGTAGCGGATCTTTTCTTTAATACCCCGGCCCGCGCCAAGTTTATGAAGAGCGACGCCGCCGAGCGGGCCCAGCTCATTAAAACCGTGGAAGAGGCGGCCCTGGCCAACCTGGGCACCGGCTTCAGGCTGGTTATCGACGGGGCCGAGATCCTTTCGCTCCCAGCGCTGCCCGGCGGCCTGTGGGAAAACCTCAAGAACCGCGCCGCCGCCATCTTCGGCAAGAGCGTTTACGGCGGGCTGGCCCGCGTGGAGGGCAAGGCCGCCGGCCTGGCCGTGTACGGTTTCGTTTCGCGGCCGGACTGCCTGGCCGCCACCCGCGCCAACCAGTATTTCTTCGTGAACCGCCGCCCGGTGGGTTCCGCGCTGCTCCGGCAGGCCCTCTACCGCGGCTACGGGCATATGCTCACCGGCCGCCATCCGGCCTGCGCGCTGTTCGTGGAACTGGACCCCGCTTCCTTCGACGCCAACATCCATCCGCAGAAGCGGGACGTGAAGTTCTCTTCCGAGAACGAGATCTTCAAGACCATCTCTAATACTGTTTACGCGGAACTCCTCAGCAAACAGACCGCGGCGGTGAACCTGGCCGCCCCGGCCGGAGAAAATAAGTTTTCCACGCCCGACCTCCCTGCTTACCGCGAGGCGCAGGCCGCGGCTTCCCCCGCCGCCGAGACCGGCAGCCTTTTTGATCTTTCCCCTACGGCCGCGGCGTCCACGCTGCCCGCCGACTGGCGCGGGCAGGATTTGCAGTATATCGGCCAGCTCGCCAAGAGCTATTTGCTTTTTGAATGCGGCGCAGGCCTGCTCGTGGTTGACCAACACGCCGCGCAGGAGCGCATTCTGTTCGAGAAGTACCTGGACGAACTGGAGAAGCGCGAGATCAAGCTGCAGCCGCTGCTCGTGCCTCTTGAAGTGGAGCTTTCCCGCTCCCAGATGGAGACCGTGCTGCGCTGGCGCGACTGGATGAAGTCCGCCGGTTTCGAAATAGACCAGCGCGGCCCCACCGTGGCGCTGCTGCGCGCGGCTCCCGCCCTGTTCTACTTTACACAGCCCGCTTTCGCGGAGTTCCTGGGCTACCTTTCGGAAGTGCTGGGCGATCCCGGCAAAGCCGCCGAGGACATTAAGCGCAACATTATAGCCACCATGGCCTGCAAGAAGTCCATTAAGGCCCATGATTTCGTAAAGCCGCAGGAAGCCCTGAGGCTGATGGAAGACCTGAAGACGGCGAAGGACGGCCACCACTGCCCCCACGGCCGCCCCACCCTTTTCCACCTCTCCGGCGCCGACATCGCCCGCCGTTTTCAGCGCTCCGGCACGCTTTAATCCGGACGCTTCACACAAACCCGCAACAGGAGTTATTCAATGGCTTTAGTCGACGCGCTCAAACAGGAAAAAGAAGCTTACCCCAGCTGGCTCGACGACGCTTTCTGGCTCAGCTCCGCCACTAAGAACAACAAAGCGGCCTTGCCCGCCGACGCTCCTTTCCCGCTTACGCTCTCGCTGCAAAATTCCTGCAAGCGGATCTTCCTGAAGGCCGAATCCGCCAAGCTAGCGCTGCCGGATATGCCCAACAGGGAAATGCTGCTGGGCAACGTGGTTTATTATCCCGGCGCCGGCACGGACGCCCAGCCGCTGCGGCTGTTTTCCTCGGCGCACGCGGCGCACAGTTTTATTTACGTGGATTCCGGCATGAAGCGCCTGGACATAACCAGGCTACTCGTTGGCGGAGAGCTGCTCAAGGGTTATAAAACGCTGTTCGCCGTGGAGGCCGGGGAAAAGGACTTCTTCGCCAACGGCTGGCTGGACATGCGCGAAACCTATTCCGATATAGATATGTTCACGGCCCCGGAATTACAGTGGGGCCTCTGGGCGGTGCTGGAGCGCGAGGCGCAGTATGACAACGCCCACGGCCCCAAGCGGCTCTTGTTCTGTTATTTATGCTGCGACGGCATTTCCGCCTTCGCCTCGCTGTGGCCCAAGGTCAACGGCAGGCGCCGCACCCACCCTTACGCCGCGGTGATAGAAGATTCCGGCCTCGGCTCCAACTGGGCCATGTTCGGCAGCGAGAAGAGCCAGCTCTTTAAGGTGGCCACCCGGCACGAGTCCCTGCCGCCCTGGCTGCTGGTGGCCGTGGGCCGCAGCGCCAAGCCCTGGCCGGGCTATGACCGCGCCTCCAAAGAGACGGAGCCCGGCGGCAAAGATAATGCCGACCGAGCTCTTTATTTTAGGAAGCAGGAAGCTTAAGGTTTTCTTACGAAGTGCGGCAGCTCCGCGGGGAGCTCCAGGGAGAGCTCCACCAGGCCGGCGGGTTTGCCGTCCTCGAACCAGGGTGTCTGGTAAATCAATTTCTTAACGCCGTTCTTTTCTATGGTGTAGGCGTTGGTGAAAGGTTCCTTCAGCATCTTCTTCAACTTGGACCTGGAGGGTTCCGGGTGGCAGTCGAAAAGGCTCTTGCCTACAAGTTCCCTGCCGCCGCCCTTCGCGAAAGTAGCCGCGGACTTGTCGTTCATCTCCGTAACCAGGCCGTCCGCGTCGCAAACCGTAATAGCGAAATTAACCCCGTCTTTCCAATTTTTCATAAATCTCCATTACTCCCGAATCCTTACAATTGCTCTGAATGTCGCACGGACGATGTCCTGCATCACCCAGGCGTTATGCGTATCCGGCGACCGTCTAGCGGGCCGCGTTTGTCGCATCTTTTATCCAAAAAACCTTATAGTCACCGTTCTCAAAGACCTTGTCCAGGCTGTGACTATTTCGCGCCACAAAGCCGTAGAGATACCGGCCGTCCATGGTCAAGTTGCGGCTCACTACCAGGTAGCGGGCCCCTATCCTGAAAAAATACTCCTTAAAATGCGCGTCATCCCCTGCCGGCGGGTATATGGAACTTCTTCGCCCGGTAAAATAGCAGAGGCTCCGCGGCTTGGCGAAGATAACGGCGTCATCGGGACCCGCGGAGGACTTGATATAAGAGAACATCTGCTGAGCGGATGCGGCAAACGGCCCATCCCCTACGGAACGGTAATCCGCCTTGGCCGCGTAACTCCACAGGTAAAGCAGCGCGGCGGCTAAAGCCGCGGCAGCCGCGGCGCGCCGCTGAAAGGGGCCGGAGCGTTCGGCCTGCTCGGCCGCCTTTAATAGGAGGTAGGGCATGACGGGAAGGATATATCTGGCCCCGTCATACATGCCCAGAGCCGCCACTAGCAGCACGTACATAACCGCAAAAATATCCATTGCCTCCGGACGGCTGGCCCTGGCGCGGGAGAAGGCCGAATAGCCCGCGAAACTTAGTACTAACAGGGAAAGGAGGACGGCGGCCGCGAACACGGCGGCGTTGTCATTTATCCCTATAGCCCAGAATTCCATCAGCGAAACGAAAAAACTGGCTCCCACGTTAGCAAAGCCAGCCGCGAACCCGTCTCTGACCGGCCCGGATATTGAAAACACGCCCGCGTAATTTCCTATCCCTGATATATACCCCTGTAAAACAACCGGAACCGCGAACCAAATAGAGGCCAGCAGCATTTTTTTTACGCTGGCACGCTCCCCAGCTGCGGCAGACAGCAGGAAAGCGGCCGGTAGAAGCCCGCCCACAGGCTTGACCGCATAGGCAAGGTAACAGGTGAGCCCCAGGAGCGCAGGGAACAGGCGTCCCGCAATAGGTTCCGCTTTGGCCCTGACCAGAAAGGCAAGGTAGGCCAGAGCGCAGAACAGCAGGTCGGAATAGATCAGGTCCTTCTGAAGCCATAGGACCGGGCTGAAACCGGCTACAGCTATGAACGCCGCGGTCCACCACTTACCCCAGGCGGACGGCGCCAGCAGGGTAAGGAAGCATAACAGCAGAAATATAAAAACCGGGTTAAGGGCCTTCATCGCCTCCAGGCCGCCTCCGGCCTTTATCACCAGCGCCAGCGCCGCCGGGTATCCGGGCGGATATTTCAGGGGGCCTACATATGGGTTTTCAGGGTTATAGACATAGCAGGTCTCGGCGTAAGGCCTGCCTTCCGCGATATTGGAGGCATGCATCGCGTACATGAACGCGTCATCCATCCAGGAGTGCCCCGGTCGCAGGGTGAGGGCGTGGAAGCCAGAGCACAGGACCGCTACCAACAGCGCCGGGGCCAGCCGGGAACGAGCTATCCATCCGGTCAGAGACTTTAGCATTCAGGTCCAGGCATAAATTTAGAATCTCCAGGGAGGAGCCGTCTTGGAAAGCGCAAACAGCGCGCGGGCTGCTCCTGCCACTATAATACAAAAAGCGGATCTTTTTTGTAAATTTGCGCGGATCCCCGTGCGCGGGGTTCTCCTCACTTTGCTGTTGCCCGAGGGGTGTTAAGAGCCGCTCAATTCTAAAAAAAAGCATATGGTATAATTTGTCGATGGTACCGCTATCTTACCGTACAAATATCCTTCTCTGGCCGCATTTTTTATTTATTTTAAAGCAAATTTCCGGATCTTTCTGAGCTATGGAACGAGCGGTGTGTTTTTAGACGCTGAAGAGGTTCATGCTTGCCGGACGAGTGGACTTATGAAAAATATTTTTATTGCGGTATTGTTGTCCGTTTCGGCGGTTATACCCGGGGTGGCGGGAACTTTTACGCCCAAGTCGTATATCAAGGCCGTGCTGGACGCTTCCCTGGAAATGCGGAAAGAAGAACAGCTGCTTGAGCAGGCCAAAAACGCCCAGCTCACCGCCGTTCTGGACGCGGCTCTGCCTTCTATTACCGCCGGTATGAGCACCTCGCTTTACGACAGCGCGGGAAAGAGCTGGAGCCTCAGGAAGAATAACATAAACACTAGTCTGACCGCGGCGCTGAACCTGTACGATTCCGTGTCGAGCCCCGTGAAAAAGATAAAAAGGGCGAGACTCAGCTATGAATCCTCGGAACTTTCCTTTCTGAGCGCCAAGCAGGACGAGGCGTTTAAAGCGCTGAACCGGTTCTACACGCTGTACGCCGCGCAAAAACGCGTGGGCACGGCCAAGATCAACCTTGCCTCCCGCGAAAAACAATACACCGACACTAACGAGCAGTACGAGTCGGGCACGAGGAGCAAAATAGAAGTGACCCAGAGCGAAGGCGACAAACTGCAGAGCGAACTCGCCCTGGCGCAGGCCGAATTCGCGGAGCAGAAAGCGCTGATGGCCTTCAACGAGCTGATAGCTGCGGAACCGGAAATACCCCAGGAAGTAGCACTGAGCACGCAGGCCGCGAACATCCCGCTGCCTTTCCCCAAGGAAGACCTCAACCGCGCGCTTGAAAACAATTTTTCCCTGCGACAGCAGAAGACCGCCCTGGAGCGGACCAGGCTGGACACGCGGTCCGAAACTCTGGCGAATTTCCCGGAATTCAGGGTGGACGCGGCCTGGCAAAAGTCCAGGCTGGGCCTGCCCGGGGCTTTCGGCGGCGCGGGGTCTCCGAGCTACGGCGTAAGCGCGTCGGTAAATTTCCCGATCGGTTTTTTTGGCGCCCAGAACTATCTGGGAGTGAAGACTCAGAAGACGGTGCTGACCGCGGCCGAGCTGCAGCTGCAGACTTCCATCCGCACTCTTAAAACAAGCGTGCTGTCCGCGCAGAAGGACATAGAGCTGCAGGTGAAGTCGCAGAAGCTGCTGGAGTTCCAGGTGAAGGCTCAGAAAGACGCCATGGAGAATCTTCAGACGGAATACGCGCAGGGCGGGGCCGAGTTCCTGCAGCTGGACTCCGCGCAGACGAAGCTGCTGGATTCGAGCAACAACCAGATCAACGCCGTGAACGATCTGGATATAGCCCTGGCGAATTACATGACGCTGCTGGGCGAGAAGATCTGGGAATAAGGGATTATATTATGCCGATGAAAAAAATGCTTAAACCCGCGCTGTGGGTGTTCGTGCTGGCGCTGCTTGGAACCGGCGGCTTCATGGGCCGCGCGCGGTATAAAAAAATGATGCTGCGCCCTGACCTGCAGGATTTCCTCAGGACGGTCTCGAAGGGCGACCTTAAACTTGAGCTGGAGGAATCCGGCGAGCTGGTTTCCCGCGACACGGTGGACGTCTTCCCGCCGAGCAGGGGCTTCATAGTGGAGATCCTGAAGAAAGAAGGCATGTACGTTGAGAAAGGCGAGAAAATAATGATGTTCAAGGGCGGCGAGCGGATCGACTCCACCCAGTACGTGCCGGTGCCTATCATTGCGCCCAGCTCCGGGCTGCTTACCCGCTGCGTAAGCCGCTACGGCGGCAGCGACCCGGAGATCCGCGAAGGGAAGCGCGTGGACGGGGCCTCCAACTGCATCACGCGCGTGGTGGATATGAAAACGCTGGCGGTGAACCTGATGATCAGCGAGATGGACATCTTCAAGCTTAAAACCGGCCTGCCCGTCTTTATTACGTTCACGTCCATCCCCGGCGAGAAGTTTACGGGCAAAATAGACGTTATTGCCCCCATGGCCGAGGCCAAAACCAGCAACTGGGGCGGCTCGGGCGCCAAAGTTTTCCGCGTGGTGATAAACATAGACAAGCCCACGCAGAAGATGCGCGTGGGCATGAGCTCGGTAGTCACCGCCGATATTCAGGCGAAAAAGAACGTGCTCAAAGCCCCCATCGAAACTATCTTCCAGGAAGGGCTGAACTATTACGTCTACCGCCAAAAGGAAGGCCTTGAGGCCGAGAAAGTGCAGGTGTTCCCCGGCCTTAGGTCCGAATCTGAAGTGGAATTAGTGGGGAGCGTTAAGCCGGGAGAGAAGCTTTTCACCGCGCTGCCGGAGACGCTTAAGTGAGCATAAGCTGCTCGGACCTGTCAAAGATTTATGAGGGCGGCAACTCCGGCTGGCCCGCGCTGCGCGGGGTTTCTTTCGAGATCAAGCCTGGCGAGTTCGTGGCCGTTACCGGCCCCTCCGGCTGCGGCAAGTCCACCCTGCTGAACATTCTCGGCCTGCTGGACGAACCCAGCGGCGGCCAGTACCTGCTTAACGGGCGGAGCATCCTTGAGATGTCTGACGGGGAACGCTCAGACTTCAGGCGCGACCACCTGGGCTTTATTTTTCAGTCTTTTAACCTGCTGAACCGGCTCCCGGCCCTGGACAATGTCTGCCTGCCTATGATGTATGCCGGGATCCCCGGCGCCGCCATGCGCGACCGCGCGCGGGAGCTGCTGGCCAAGGTGGGCCTGAAGGGAAAAGAAAAGAAAACGCCGCTGGAACTCTCGGGCGGCGAGCGGCAGCGGGTGGCGATAGCGCGCGCCCTGGCCAACTCCCCCAAGATCCTCCTTGCCGACGAGCCCACCGGGAACCTGGATTCGGCCTCCAGCCGGGAGATCATGGACGCGCTGCTTAAGCTGAACGCGGAAGGCATAACCGTTATTATGGTCACCCACGACAAGGAGCTGGCCGCGCGGGCGCACCGCAACCTTAAGATGAAGGACGGGAGGCTGGAGGCGTGAAATCCCTCCTCAACGCCATTAGAACGGGCATAGGCGAGATCCGCGTCCACAAGATGCGTTCTTTTCTCAGCTTCATGGCGATCGCCGTGGGCTCCGTGGTCTTTATAGATTCCTTCGCCGCCATAGTTTCCACCTACGACAGGCTGCAGAAACAGAAAGAGGTTTCGGGCATAGCCAGGCTTAAGATAACCCAGGACTACGACCAGACCAACGCTAATCCCGACGAGTATACGCCGCCCCCCAATATCACGTACGAAGACGCGGTCAGCCTAAGGAGCAAACTGCCCGGGCTGTACATGGTTTCGCCGGAATTTCAGAATTGGCGCAACACGCTGGAGTTCGAGGGCAAGCGGGTGGTCACAACGTTGACCGGGGTAACCCCTGAATGGGCCAAGCGTGATTTTGTTTATAAACTTAAAGGCCGTTTCCTGGACTGGCACGACATGGAGAACAAACTCCGGGTCTGCGTTCTGGTCCGGAAAGCGGTCCCTCCCCCCACTAACGAACTGAACAAAACCCGGATGAAGCAATGGGACTATACGGCCGCTTTCGACGTACTGGTCTCCCACAACGATATGCTGGGCAAAACGGTAAAGATCGACAATGTTACTTTTACCGTGGTGGGAATCCTGGAAGAGCTTCCCCCTTCCAGTCAGCCCGACGTGATCCTGTCTCAGTCCCAGAATCAAAAGGTCCTGGCGCCAGCCACCACGCTGGCCCATTACGGCTTCTTTGACGAAGAGAACGATTCTCTGGACCTTAACATTGACGTAGGAGACGAGAGCAATTTTGAAGAATCCCTGAAGCTGATAGAGAATTTTCTTAAGATCCGCTTCGGCGGCGGCGAGTTCTTCGTTATAGATAATCAGATGGAGACGATCAACGCGGCCATTGATGCCAGCGTTAAAGCCTCGCTGGTGACAATTTCGCTCGGCATGCTGGCTTTCCTCGCCGGCGGCATCGGCATTATGAACATCACGCTGGCCACGGTGTTCGCCCGCACCAAAGAGATAGGCATCCGCAGGGCCGTGGGAGCCAGCCGGGGCGACATAATGCTGCAGTTCATAGTGGAAGCCGTAATGCTGGGCCTGATCGGCGGGGTGCTTGGGTCGGTTCTCGGCTACATCTGGGGCGTGCCGGTCAAAGAGCTGCTCGGGATGGGCGCGAGCCCGATCAAGCCCTGGATGCCCGCAGTCTCCATGCTGATCGCCGCCTTCACAGCTTTTATTTTCGCCATCTACCCTGCATGGGTGGCGGCCAGCCTTAAGCCGGCGGACGCGCTGAGGTCCGAATGACGAGAGCGCTTCTTAACGCCGTTAGGACCGGCTTGGCCGAAGTGCGCATACACAAAATGCGCTCCGTCCTCAGTTTTCTCGCCATCGCCGTGGGGTCCGTGGTTTTCATCGATTCTTTCGCGTCGATAGTGAATATTTATAGCCGTCTGCAGGAGCAGGAGAAAGTGTCGGGCATAGCCAGGCTGAAGATTATCCAGAATAACAGTCTGCGCTATTCTACTCCGGACGAGTATAAGCCGCCCCCCGTCCTGACTTACGCGGATGTGCGCGATCTCAGGAGCCGGCTGCCGTGGCTTTATATGGTCTCCCCCGAGAAACGCACAGGGCACAACGTATTTGAATACGAAGGCCGTCGCATGGTGACCACGCTGGCGGGGATAACCCCGGAGTGGGCCAAGCGCAATTTCATATATACTCTTAAAGGCCGGTTCCTGGACTGGAACGACCTTGATAACAAACTCAGGGTCTGCGTGCTCGTAAGGCGTGCCGTTCCGCCCCCCCGGCGGGGCCTGTCCGCTAAAGCCAGGCGGAATAAGCCCGGCTACACCAACGCTTTCGAGGTAATGGCTTCCCACAGCGACCTGCTGGGTAAAGTGGTGAAGATAGACAACATAACTTTTACGGTGGTGGGAATCCTCGATGAACTGCCTGCTTCCAGACGGCCCCGCTTGAGCCTGGCCGGGTACCAGAATTATAATGTACTTGCCCCGCTCACTACTCTTACTCATTTCAGATTTATCCGCGAGGCAACCGCCTCCCTGGACGTGACTATCGACGCAGGTAGTGAGCGGAATTTCGATAAGGCCATGCGATTGGTCAGAAATTTCCTCAGGACGCGCTTTGGCGATACGGACTATTTCCTGATCGAGAATCAGATGGGGATGCTGCAAGAGCAGATGCAGAAGAGCCTTAAGGCTTCCCTGATGACCATTTCCCTCGGCATGCTGGCTTTCCTCGCCGGCGGCATTGGCATCATGAACGTTACCCTGGCCACGGTATTTGCCCGCACCAAAGAGATAGGCATCCGCCGGGCCGTGGGAGCCAGCCGGGGCGACATAATGCTGCAATTCATAGTTGAAGCCGTAATGTTGGGCCTGATCGGCGGCGTGCTGGGGTCGGCGCTCGGCTATCTCTGGGGTGTGCCGGTAAAGGTGATGCTGGGTATGGGCGCCAGTCCGATCAAACTCTGGATGCCGGTAGTGTCCGTCTTTATCGCGGCGTTCACGGCCTTTGTTTTTGCCATTTATCCTGCCTGGCTTGCCGCCGGCATGAAACCTGCCGACGCCTTGAGAACTGAATAGTAAGTGTGCTTTATTATAAAATATGGCTATGCAGGAATCAACTTTTTTGAAGCTGGCCGCCGCGCGGCGCAGTATCCGTAAATATAAAACTTCACCCATAGAAAGGGAGAAACTGGACCTCTGTCTGGAGGCCGCGCGCCTGGCGCCTTCCGCCTGCAACGCCCAGCCTTACCGGTTTGTGGTTATAGATGAACCCGCGCTTAAGGAAAAGTTCTGCGCCGCCGCTTTCTCTGGTGTTTATTCCGCCTGCAAGTTCGCGGCCGCCGCCCCGGCGCTGGTGGCCGTGGTGGCCGAGACCGGCAAGGTTACCGCCTGGCTCGGTAACCAGGTTCAGGGCACAGATTTTCGTTTAATGGATGTGGGAATAGCGGCGGAGCATTTTGTGCTGGCCGCCGCCGAGCAGGGGCTGGGTACCTGCTGGCTGGGCTGGTTCGGCGCCAAGGCCGGCGCCAAAGCCCTGGGCCTGCCCCCCGGCAAAAAGATAGAGGTGCTGCTGTCGGTAGGTTATCCCGACGAAGCGCCGGCCGCCCGGCCGCGCAAGAAGACCGTAGAATTCTGTTCCTATAATAAACCCTGATGAAAAAAATAATATTACCAATCTTGTTCGCCTGCTGCGCTACCCTTAACGCGCAGGACTGCGCCAGGAACTCCGACGCCTGTTCCGCGGGAGCAAAAACCGCCGTTTCCCCTTTTCTTGCCGCTTCCGCCCAGCCGCAGAAAACCGCTCCTGTACAGAGTACTGCGGCTAAAAAAACTGCCGCTGTTCAGCCCGCGCCCCTTGCGGTGCCGGCTACCGTCCAGCTCCCGGTCACAGTCCCGGTCGAACTTCCGGCGGAAACCGGCGGTGTATCCAGCCCCCTGTGGTTGTTGCTGGTAGGCGGCGGCCTGGCAGCTCTTTATTTCTATCTTGGCGGAAAGAATAAGAAAGGGAAAAGAAAATGATTATTAATTACGACGCCTTCACCGCGGCTTCCACGCTTATCCATTCCTCCCAGGGCGCCGCCCTGCTGCTGCTGGGCACCGTAGAGGCGTATTCTCTTAATAATCCCGATAATAAAATTCGCTACGTCGGGCCGCTGGCCCTGCTGGCCGCCGCCATGGCCATCCCGCTGACAGCGCTGGCGCTGCCCGCCGGCTGGAGCCTTGAGAATTTTAAGCCCGCTCTCGACGCGCGGCGAGGCTTCTATCTGTTTATCGCTTTCTCCTGCCTTTTTGGAGCGGCCGGCCTCAGCCGGCTTACGCAGCTGCTTATGGGCCGCAAGGCCGGCGGCTGGCAAGCCCTGTTTCTGATCTTCATGGCCGCCTGCGGGGCGCTTTATTTCATGCTGCCCTGGCGCGTGAACCAGGAAGCCTGGCGGCAGACGCTGCCCTGGCATGTTGCCATAGGCGCTACGCTTCTGCTCGCTGTGGCGTTGAAGACGGCCTACGTTTTTTTTGGACGGCGCAAGCTGCAGCTGGCCTGGGCCGCGCTGTTGGTGATTGCCGCGCTGCAGCTTATTTCCTATAGGGAAACGGAGGGCGCTTACGGGCTCCGCATGGCCACCATTGAAAGCGCTCCCGAACTGCCGGCGATGAAAGTCGCGGTTCAGCCGCAGCCTAAACATGTCCCAACTCCTGCTAAAAAACGGCCTGCTCGTTGATCCAGTTCTGGGGGAGTCGCGCGGCGACCTCCTGATTAAGGATGGAAAGATCTCGCGCACCGGCAGGCGGATAGCCCCGCCTCCCGGCTGCGAGGTTTTCGATGCCTCGGGTCTCTGGATTTTCCCCGGTTTTATAGACGCTCACGTGCACGCCCGCGAGCCCGGCGCCGAAGCGGCTGAAACCCTGGAGAGCGCCGCGCTCGCCGCGGCCGCCGGCGGCATTACTTCTATACTGCTGATGCCCAATACTTCCCCACCCATGGCCAAGCCCGCCCTGCTGCGCAAATACGCCGCCAGGGCCAAGGCCCTGCCGGTCAACGTTTATTTCTCGGCCGCGGCCACCGCTGGGCGCGCTGGCAAGGAACCTTCTGACCTGGCGGCCCTAAAAAAGGCGGGCGCCCTGGCTTTTACCGACGACGGCTCCTGCCTGCCGGCCGGCGCGCTGGCCGCACTTATACGCAAAGCCGCCGCGCTGGGCCTGCCGCTGCTTGACCATCCCGAGATCTTTACCCGCACGGGCGCCGGCGTGGCTGCTCCTGCCGCGGCGCGCCGCCTGGGTGTGCAGGGTATACCGCCGGAGGCGGAGGCTTACGCCGTGCTGCGCGACATCCTGGCCGCGGCCGAGAACGGATCTATACACCTGCAGCATTTAAGCCTCGCCTCCTCTGTCGGCGCACTGCGCCGGGCTAAGGTGCTGGGCTGGCCGGTCACCGGGGAGACCTGCCCGCATTATTTCGCCCTTTCCGAGCGGGCTGTAAAAAAAGACGACGCGAATTTTAAAATGAAGCCGCCGCTGCGCCTGGAAGGCGACCGTTTGGCCGTGCTGCGCGCTATAGCCGACGGCACCATAGATATTATCGCCAGCGACCACGCGCCGCATGAGCGGCGTCTCAAGGCTAAAGGTTTCGCCGGCGCCCCTTTCGGTATTACCGGGCTGGAAACCCTGGCGGCGCTCTGCGTTACCGGGCTTGTGCTTAAAAAGTTTATCTCTAAAAAACGCCTGGCGCAGCTTTTAAGCGCCAACCCCGCAGCGCTGCTCGGCCTCAGGAACAAAGGTTCGCTTCGCTTCGGGTGTGACGCCGACCTTACGCTTATAGACCCCGGCAGCATCCGTCGGGTGCCGGCCAAATTTGTTTCAAAGTCCTCAAATTCTCCATTTATCGGCATGTCCCTTTCCGGCTGGCCCGCCGCCACTGTAGTGGGCGGAAAAATAGTCTATCGCGGCATTTGCTAGAATTATGGAACAACTATGGGCTTCTTATACCGCAAACTTATCCGCCGGCTCCTCTTCAGTTTTAATCCAGAATTCGTTCATGACTCCGTGATAAAGGGGGCCAAAGCCGCCCAGCGCGTAGAGTTCATTAATTCCGTGGTGCGCCTGGTCTCGCGCGTAAAAGACCTCCCCGTTACCGTGGCCGGGCTGAAGTTCCGCAACCCCGTGGGCCTGGCCGCCGGCTTCGACAAGAACTGCGAGGCCGCGCGCATTCTCTCCGGACTCGGTTTCGGTTTCCTGGAGCTCGGCACCGTTACGCTGCGCCCCCAGCCGGGTAACCCCAAGCCCCGCCTGTTCCGGCTGCATGACCACAAGGCCATCATCAACCGCATGGGTTTCAATAACGCCGGCGCCTTTGATGCCGCGCGCAGTCTGGAGCGCCTGCTGCCGCTGCCGGTGCGCCTCGGCATCAGCATCGGCAAGAACGCTGATTGCTCAATAGAGAACGCGCCGGCCAATTATCTGGAAGCCCTTAAAGTTATGTATCCGTACGGCGACTACTTCGCCGTTAACATCAGCTCCCCCAACACGTTGCAGCTGCGCTCGCTGCACGGCGGCGACAAGCTGCGCCGGCTGCTGGAGCCCATGTTCGACTTCGCCTCCGGGCAGAAGAAGACCAAGCCTTTCTTTGTAAAGATCGCTCCCGACCTGGAAGACACAGAGCTGCAGGGCGCGGTAGCGCTGGCGGCGGAGATGGGCTTTGGACTCATCGCCACCAATACCACCGTCAGCCGCTCGGCCGTGCCGGCGCGCTGGCACGCCTATGAGGGCGGCCTCAGCGGCAAGCCGCTGCACCAGCTTTCAAACGCCGTACTTAAGAGGGCCGCGGAACTAGGCGCCGGCAGCGTACCGCTGATAGGTTCCGGCGGAGTTTTCGACGGGCCTACAGCCCTGGAAAAGTTCAAGCTGGGCGCCGACCTGGTGCAGGTATATTCCGGCCTGATCTATGAGGGGCCGTTCCTGGTTAAAGCTATCCTGGAGCACCTTTCCCGTTCCGGCTGGAAACCCCGGACGGCGGCGCCCCGAGTTTAACGCGCCGCGCAAAACAGTTATAATTTATCCGGCGCCCTCCGCGCCACCTATGCCTAAAACCGAACTTATTGTAGCGCTGGACACCCACACCCTGAAAGCCGCCGAAAGCCTGATGGAAAGGCTCGAAGGCTCCGTTAAATATTTCAAGATAGGCTCCGTGCTCTTCACCGCCGAGGGCCCGGCCGCCGTAGACCTTGTGCATAAGCGCGGCGGCAAGGTCTTCCTGGATCTTAAGTTTCATGACATCCCCAATACCGTCAAAGGCGCTGTGAAGAACGCCCAGGCTATGGGCGTGTATTCCGTCTCGCTGCACCTGTCCGGCGGGGCCGAAATGCTCAAGGCTTGCGCCGAACTGGAAAAGCGCCCCAAGCTCTGGGGCATCACCGTGCTGACCAGCTTCGACGAACATAATCTTTTCAGCGCGGGGTTCCGCGGAGGCATAGATAAAACGGTTAAACTCCTGGCCGCGCTGGGCCAGGATTGCGGCGTGGACGGGGTGGTCTGCTCCCCTCTGGAGGCCTGGCGGCTTAAGGCTGTTCACGGCAATAAACTTACGCTGGTAACGCCCGGCATCAGGCCGGCTTCGCGCGGCGACGACCAGAAGCGCGCGGTTACCCCAGCCGAGGCCAGGGCCAATGGCGCGGATTTTATAGTGGTCGGCAGGCCGATCATTGAGGTGGCCGATCCCGCCGCCGCCGCGGCCGCCATTCTAAAGGAACTTAAATGAACGAGGCGGAGCTTAAAGAATATCTTTCCTCCACCGGCGCCTTCCTCGACGGGCATTTTCTGCTCTCGTCCGGCCTGCACAGCCCGGATTATGTGCAGTGCGCGCTGGCGCTCAAGAACCCGGCCTGGGCCGGCAGGATGGGCGGCGCGCTGGCCGCCGGCTGGCCAGGCCCGCGCCCTGACCTTATTCTTTCCCCCGCCATGGGCGGGCTGATCATCGGCCACGAAGCCGCCCGCGCTTTCGGCGTTGATTTTATTTTCACCGAGCGCGAGAACAATGTTATGACCCTGCGCCGCGGCTTTACGCTGGCGAAGGGCGCGAAGGTTATTATCGTTGAGGACGTTTTTACTACCGGCAAGTCCACGCTGGAGACCGCTGCGGTAGTGGCGGCTTGCGGCGCTGAAGTGATTGGCGCCATGTCGGTGATAAACCGCATGGGGGCCAAAGCCCTGCCTTTCCCCTCCCTCAGCCTGCTGAAGTTAAACCTTACCGCGCTGCCCGAGGCCGAATGCCCGCTCTGCCGCGCCGGTCTCCCCGCTGTAAAACCCGGTTCCCGCAAGTTCTGATAAAAATAAGAAAGGCTACTTTATTAACTAAAGTAGCCTATCCCATTTTTACGGTTACTTCTTATCCCAGGAACATCAGGTTGTTCATGAAAAGCAGTACCCCTGCTATCGCCAGAACTACGCCCGAGACTATTTCTACGTAGCGCATGGCCTTTTTGAAGCGCGTCATAAAGGTGAAAAATTCGGCCGTAAGGAAAGCCGCGGCCAGCAGCGGCACCGCCAGCCCGGCGGAATAGGCCAGCAGCAGCGCCACGCCCGTCCCCATGGTGCCCGATACCGCGGCCATTCCTAGGATAACCGCAAGGATGGGCCCGATGCAGGGCGACCAGCCCAGCGCGAACGCAAAACCCATAAGGAAAGAACCGGCCGGGCCCTGTGTCAGACCGCGCATTGAAAAGCGTTTTTCGTAATTGAGGAAGTTTAGGTTAAAAAGGCCCGTCATGTGTATGCCCAGCAGCACCATGACCGCGCCAAAAACTTTTACCAGCAGGTCTTTGTGGGAAGCCAGCAGGTCGCCCACGCCCGAGGCGGCGGCGCCCATCAGGGAAAAAGCCAGCGAGAAACCCGCTATAAAGATGGCCGCGTTGCCTACCACTTTACGCGTCACCACTTTGGCGTCGCCATTCACTATTTCCGCTGCGGAAAAGCCCGAGAGCATTGAAAGGTAGGCCGGCAGCAGCGGCAGGATGCAGGGCGAGAAGAAAGACGCCAGCCCCGCCGTGAAAGCCGCTATGAAGTGTCCCATGATCCGTTACTTTTTGGCCGGCTTGGCCTTTTCCGTTTTGGTCTTGAGTTCTATCTTGAAGATATCCAGGCCGCCCCAGGGGCCGTTATGCAGGTAGAAAACTATGGTGAATTTCTTGCCGGCCGGGTCTTTTAGTGTGGCCGACAGTTTCTTGGCCCCGTTTTCAGCGGTTGAAGTATTTTTCTCCACCCCTGCCAGGTCCAGCTTCATGAGCTGCTTTGTGGCTTTGTCCTCTATGAAGAAAGCCCCTTTCAGCTGGATGTCTTTCTTTATGTAGTCGGTCACGAAGGCCGCCAGGTCGGAGTCGTTCTCCTGGATCAAAGGCTGTTCTTCTTCTTCGTCCGCGCCCCGCAGGGTGTCGGTGGAGACAGCCGCCTCGGTTAGTCCGTCTTCCTCGTAATCCGCCCCGGCGTAAGCGGGCGCCAGCAGGCCGGCGCCCAGCGCCAGCAAGATTAAGGTCTTCATTTCTTTCCCCCCTGCTCCGATTCGCGCACTATCTTCATCGGCTCTTTTTTTATGGCGGGCCAATGCGCGCTCTCTACGTAGCCCATGATCGTTCCCCAGTGCCCCTGGCTCCTAAGGATGAAATCGCACACCTCGCGCACCGCGCCCATGCCGCCTTCCTTGCAGGTCACCAAATGCGACGCGGCCTTAACTTCTTCCAGACCGTTCGCCGGCGCACACGCCAGCCCCGCGCGCTTCAGCACGGGAATATCGGTCCAGTCGTCGCCCATGTAGGCCACGTTCTCTTCCTTAAGCCCGGTGGCGGCCAAAATCTGGCGCAGCGGTTCCAGCTTGGAGAGGAAGCCCTGGTAAGCGTAGCCCATGCCTAAATTCTTCGCGCGTTCCTCGGTGCCGGGTGATTCACGGCCCGTTATCACACCTGTAGCTATGTCGAACTGGTTTAGCAGGCGCAGGCCGATGCCGTCCAACGAGCAAAAAGCCTTGAACTCCACCATCTCCTCGCCCTTGCCCGGGATATAGTACATCTTCCCGTCGGTCAGCACGCCGTCCACGTCCATCAGGAAAATTTTTATTTTCTTGGCCCGCTCTACGCTTTCGGGGTTGTTAAGGTTCATAATTTCATTATCCATTGCTTCGCCAGCTCAAGTTCGGCCTTGCGCGAGGCGTAATTGGCGGGGGCCGGGCCGGTGTAGCTGAAGAGATACCAGTTTATGGTTTCCTCCAGCCAGGCCGCGGCCGGGGTAGAGGTCCAGCCCAGGTCCTTTTCCGCCTTTGAGATATCCAGCACAAAATCCCCGCCCATCGAAAAGGGCGAAGCGTCGAAATTAAAGCCCCGCTCTTTCAGCCAGGAATACTCCGGGTAAAGGATCTCGGCTTCCTTATGCATGATCCTGGCGGAGATCTTTACAAAGTCGTCCAGGGTAAGGGTCTGGGAATCGCCCAGGTTGTAGGCGCCGCCGCAGGGCAGGCCGGCGTAGACCAGCGCCTCCAGGGCGCGCGCCAGGTCCTTGGAGAAAATAAAGCGGTTGCTGAATGAGAAGCCGGGTAAGAAGAGCGGCCCGCCGCCCGCCAGGCGCAGCCAGTAGCTATAGGCGCGCAGGCTGGGATCGTTCGGTCCTATCACCACGGGCGGCCGCACGATCAGGGCCGGGAAGCTCTTTTCGCGGAAAGCTTTGAGAAATTCCTGCTCTGCGCCGTACTTGCCAAAGCCGTAGGCGTACTTCTCCTTGAGCTCCGCCTTGAGCGGCAGCAGCTCCGTCTGATTCTCCCTGTAAGGAGTGGAAGAACCTTCCAGCACGGAGTAGATGGAAGCTGATGAGGTGAAAATGTAGAGGCCGACGCGGCCGTTAAAGACCCTTATCGCCTTTTGCGCATCTTCAGGCGAGTAGCAGATATTGTCGATTATGACGTCCCAGGGCTCCAGGGCCATCCGGGAAAGGTCTATTTCCACGGTGCGGTCGCCCCGGGTCTGCTTGATATCTATAGGCAGGCCGGGTACGGGGGCGCGGCGCGAGAACACTGTAACCTCGTTGCCCGCCTTAAAAAGGCGTATCGCGGCTTCTTTGCCAAAATAACTGGTACCGCCCAGGATCAGTATTTTCATATCTTGAAAACCGTACAGATAGTATATAAATTTTTTCGCCGCAGTACAGTTCCGCAGTCTGTCTGCTCCGCTGCCGGCCTTGTAGCCAGCTTTTTGCTTTTTTTAATCAGGTTAACATGGGTTAACCTGTGCTTTTATGTCTCTTTATGTTATTCTTTTGCCGTGGTGCATCTTGCATAAATGGTTAACATAAGTTAACATTGTGCGTAATGGCCAGCGAATATTATTCCATTCCGGAGGCCGCGGCTATCCTGGGCATAAGCCGTATCGCCGTTTTTAAGAAGGTGAAAAAAGGCCAGCTTGAAGCCATCCGTATTGGGCGGAACTGGGCCGTGCCGGCCCATGCCCTGAATGTTTCCCCCTCGCCGGTCCCGCGCCTGGTTCCATTTCCCAAAAAGAAAGAAACGGAGGCTGAGCCTCCGCTTCCTTCCGACAACGAGCTGGACTCGATGGGCTGGGATTAGGTCAGTACCACACCGGTGAATAAGCCAGGAACCGCGCCAGCGGGAATTCCGTATAGGGTTTATCGTCGGTAATGGCGGGATAGGCGTCCGAAGTCCCCTTAACCTGTTCCGTGTTCATAAAGCGCGTCCCGTTTATGAAGGCGGCCGACATGCTCGGCAGTTCCAGTCTTACGTTGCCCCTCTTTATTCTTTCCTCCAGGAGTTTGGGGTTGAAGTCCAGCTCCTGTTCTGAAGCCAGGGCCAGAAAGCCGGGCATATTGGGAAAGTCCCACACGTTCACATACGGAAAAACTTCTTTGAGACTCCTCAGCATCATGAAATAATCGCTTTCAAAGCAGGGTTTGGGGATCCAGATGCTGAATACGCCGGTTTTTGTCAATTTTCCGCGGGCCATCCTGAAAAAATCGCGGCTGTAAAGGTTCACCGCCCCCGAGCTGTAGATGGGCGGCGTTACGTCTACTACTATGGCGTCGTACTGTTTGCGGGAGCGCAGCAACTCGTTCCTCCCGTCGTTCAGGCGCACCGTAAACTTGCCGGCCGCGGCCAGCTGGTCCCAATCTTTAAGGAACAGCGGGCCGGCCTCGCGCACTGAGGACAATAGTTCCGCCACCGTTACGTGCACGCCGTGCACAACGCCGGAGTGCAGCGTGTTGGCCGCGCCCAGACCTATAATGAACATTTCTTTGGGGTCCTGCTGGAAGATTAGCGGAAAATGCGACATCAACTTGCCGGCCGAGCCGTTGCCCGATACCGAGAAGCCGTTGATAAACAGGGATTTCACTTCCCCGCCGGAGGAGAATACCACGCTGACCGCGCCGGCGCGGTCTTCGTTGTAGTAGGCCAGTACGCCGGGCATGTTAACCGCCAGGCGGCGGCTGATAATGTTGAAAACAGGGTCCGGTAGCGCGAAGGACAGCACCGCCAGCAGCACGGAGACAGCCAGCCAGGGCACGAAGCGCGTCTTTTCGGCCTCGCCTGACAGCGAAGAGATAAAAGCGCCAGTAAGTGCCGCCAGCATAGCCATAAGGATAAAGCTGAACTTGGTTCCAAGGTGCGGTATCAGGATAAAGCCGGTGGCCAGGGAGCCCAGGATGGTTCCCAGTGTGTTGGCGCCGTAGAGCGGCCCTATGGAGCCTACCCTGCCCGAAGCTTTAACGCCTGCTTGCGCAGCTACCGGGAAGAAGAAGCCCATCAGCAGCGTAACGGGGAAGATTATCAGTAAAGCCCAGCCGAATAGAGAAAAAAAGTCAGAAGCTTGGGTGAGCGGCGAGTAAATGTACTTGGGGTCTAGCGTGTTTCGGCCGATGAAGTAGAACACGCCCAGCCCGGCCACGGAAAGGCAGGCTATGGCGGCCTGGCACCTGGCCAGCGCCGGCAGCGGGTCCTCGGTGTTTCCGGCGCGGGTCTCGGCGTAAAGACTGCCCAGGGCTATGCCCAGCAGGTAGACGCTCAGCATGGCGGCAAAAGCGTAAACGGAGTTTCCGATGGTGAGCACCAGCGCGCGCGCCCACAGCACCTCCAGCGCCAGCGCCGTAAAGCCGGAGAGCCCCATTATAAAGAGCATTCTTCGGTATCCCCCCGCCGCCGCGGCGGTCTGCGCTGGTGCGGCGGCCCGGGGCAGCCGGTCCGCAGGATTAAGCGCCATAATGCGCGCCGCTATTAACAGGTTCAGCAGGGCGGCCAGAATCGCGGTTCCCTTTTCTCCGACGTGGCCGATCAGGATATAGCCCGAAACCAGCACGCCCAACACTGCGCCCAGCGTGTTAAGCGCGTATAGCCGTGAGATCTTTCCCCCCGAGTCTTCCACGCTCTCGGAAAGGTGGCTGACCAGCAGCGGCAGCGTGGCGCCCATTAGTAATGTGGGGATCAACAGTACCGCTCCGGAAACCAGCAGGCGGATCAGCGGCACCGCGGCGGCGGCCCCGGCTGTCCCCCCCTCGGGCAGCAGTGGCGCTATCAGTTCCGGAAGGCCGGCCATTATAAAGGTAGCTGCCAGCGCGGAGAAAGCTACCAGCAGCTCCAGTCCGGCGTAGATTTTGAGCGGGTTCTTTAGCCCGTCTGCTTTTTTCCCGGCCAGCACCGCTCCCAGCGCTAATCCCCCCATAAAAACAGCCAGTACCGTGCTTGTCGCCTCCAGCGTGGTGCCGAATACCCGTATAAGCATGCGGAACCAGACGGTTTCGTAGATCAGCCCGCTAATGCCGGAGATAAAAAAAAGGAGAGGGATACTTGGTTGAGTTTTAAAGGGGTTTCTCATTGTTGATATATTCTAGACAATTGCGAAGCAACTTGAAACTGCGATATCTTGGGGCTTGCTATGGTGTATAATAGCGTCTATGGATAATTCTTTCTTTGACGACCTTAAGGGGATCTTCAGCGAATTTAGCAAACAGGGGCCTGGAGGCAAAATGGAAAATGATAATTTAGGCAAACTTCTGGTGCCGGTCGTAATAGTGGCGGCTGCTGTGGCCGTGTTTATGTCTTTTTACGTGATTTCCCCCGGTGAAGTGGCTATAAGGACCCGGCTGGGCGCCATCGTGGGCTCCTACAGCGAGGGACTGCACTTTAAAATGCCCTTTGTCGACGGAATTACCAAATTTTCTATCCAGATCCAGCGCGCCAACATTAAGACGCAGGCTTTTTCTAAAGATCTGCAAACCATGAACGCCCACCTCGTCGTGAATCACCGGATTCAGCGCGAAACCGCCATAAGCATTTACCGCAACCTCGGGCCTAATTATGTGGAAAATATTGTGGACCCCATGGTGCAGGAGGTTTTTAAGGCTATTGCGGCCCGGTATTCTGCGGAAAGCGTTATTTCGGAGCGAAATCAGCTGGTGATGGAGCTTAATAAGGAAGTTAAAGAGCGCCTTACGCTTAAGGAAATTATAGTAACCGATATCTCCGTCGTTGATTTGGACTTTACCGAGCAGTTCCTTAAGGCCGTTGAAGACAAGCAGGTGGCCGACCAACAGGCCCAGCAGGCTGGAAAGCTCGTCGAGAAAGCTAAGCGGGATGCCGAGCAGCAGATAGCCAAATCCCGCGGTGAGGCTGAGGCCCTGCGCATGCAGCGCGAGCAGGTTACCCCCGCCCTGATCGAGCTGCGCAAAGTGGATGCCCAGCTTAAAGCCATTGAAAAGTGGAATGGTGTTCTTCCCGGCTATGTGGGCGGCGGCGTTCCGTTTATTTCTATTGATGGTAAAGGTAAGTAATTCCTTAGCTAAATAAGCAGGTGGAAAAGACCCGGATTTCCGGGTCTTTTCTTTTTTTGCCAACATATTTTTAGCAGCCCTTGATATTCAGCAAAAACTGTGCTATACTTTACTAACGCAATAAACACATTAACAAAGTCAATAAAAAGATTAACAAAATGAATATTCCTAACAAATGTCCTTCATGTAGCGGTAAGCTGGTTGTCACGCAGCTTTGCTGTACTGACTGCAAAACTGCCATCAGCGGCAGCTTTGAACTGCCACAGTTCGCGTCCCTGGCTCCCGAGGAAGAAAATTTCCTCAGAGTTTTCCTGGCGGCGCGGGGCAGCATAAAAGAGGTGGAGCGCCAGTTGGGGATTTCGTACCCCACGGTTAAGGGCAAGCTGGAGGCCCTGTTGAACAAGCTCGGCCTTGGCAGCCTGCAGGAAGAGGCTAAGCGCCGCCGGCTGGGGGTGGTGGAGCAGCTTGAGCGGGGGGAGATAACAGCCCAGCAGGCAATCGTCCTGTTGAAAAAAATGGAGGGGTAAAATATTATGAACGAAGAAAAAATGCGGATATTGAAATTGCTCGAAGAAAAGAAGATCTCGTCGGCGGAGGCCATGGAGTTATTGGAGGCGCTTGGTAAGGCTGCCCCGGACGCCGGTGGGGAGAGGAAGGGGCGGCTGCTGCGCATCCGCGTTTACGAGGATGGTTCTTCGGAGCCCAAGGTTAATATAAATGTGCCGCTGGGCTGGGCCAAGTTTATGGCGCCTTTCATTGAGGGCAAGATTAAGGCCAAGCTGGCTGATAAGGGTTATGATATGGACCTTGGGAAAATCCAGGAAGCCATAGAGAACCAGGAGCCCATGAAGATAGTGGACGTGCAGGACGGCGGTGATAAGGTTGAAATTTTTATCGAATAGCTGTGTGTGGGCGGATAAGTGTCTAAAGGACT
>JBBRDG010000030.1:0-28511 GCA_038204165.1 Elusimicrobiales bacterium | reverse complement strand
CGCGGCTTTTTTAGGAGCGGCCTTTTTTACGGCAATTTTTTTTACAACGGCTTTTTTAACGGGCTTCTTCACCGCGGCTTTTTTCGCAGCGGGCTTTTTAGCGGCCGTCTTCTTAACGGGAGCTTTTTTCGCCGGCTTCTTGGCTGCGGCTTTCTTTACGGCGGGCTTCTTGACCGCCGGCTTCTTAACCGCGGGCTTCTTAGCCTCGGGCTTTTTGGCGGCAGCCTTTTCAATCGGGGCCTCAACGGGCTTCTTAACGGGCGCGGGGGCGGCGGCGGGTTTCTCTTCCCACTCTACCGGCTTATAATCGGCATAAACCTTGGCAATGGCGTAATATTCCTCGGCTTTCTTCTCGTAAACGTGGACCAGCACGCCGCCGTAATCAAGCACCTTCCAGTTCTTTGAATTCTGACCTTCCTTGTGCAGGCAGTAGAAGCCTTCGTGCTTCAGCCTTACGGAAACTTCTTCCTCCACGGCGTCAAGCTGGGGGGCGGATTCAACTTCCATCAGCACCGCGAAGTCAGCCAGGGGGGACTTGCCGCCCAGGTCGTACACGCGTACGGGGCTGGCTTTCTTGGAGTCCCCGGCAATGGCGGCCATTATGGCGATCTGCTTAAAGGCGTTCTTGGATATTGTCATATAGTGTTTTTACTCTTCCTCAGTTTTTCCAGCATGGCGGCCTCCGCCTGATGTTCTATGTTAACCATCGCGGAGCCCAGTATGGAGGATATTGTATTAAATATGGTGGCGAGGTTGTTTTTCTCCACGTGGGAGAGCTTTTCCGAGCGCGAAAACAGCGCGCAGCCCAGGGGCCTTTCGCCCGACGAGCAAGCCATCATATAGGAGTTGTCGTCCAGCCAGCCGCTCTCAGGCCGCGAAGGGAGGGCTCTCGGTTCCGCGGCGAAGCTCCCGCGGGAGTAGGCTTCCTCGAATTCGGCGTTATATAAGTTGTAGGCGTAGGCCTTTATGTTCCAGGAGCCTTCCAGATAAGGACTCAGCTGTTCCATAACCTCGGCGAGGAATTCAGCCGGGGTCTTATGCTGCCGCAGCAGCAGGCGGCTTAAGTCGAACAGCATCGTTAGCTCGCTGGAAGTATGCTGCAGGCGGCGCGAAACAGTGCGCATAATCTCGCTAAGGACGCCCATGCCGGTTTCGGGGTGCTCCTTTATAAAGGAGAAGAACTGCTGCCGGCCCACCTCGTAAACCGCGGTATCCCGGGAGGCGCGGGCCTGCGCAAAGCGCGCACCCCCTTCGAACACGGCCATCTCGCCGAAGAAATCGCCGCCGGCCAGGATCGCCAGTGTCTTAAACTCGCGTCCCTCGTCGTCCATGGCCTTTTCAATAACCACTTCGCCTTCCACTATAATATACAACGTGTCGCCGGAGCTCTTCTCCTTAAAGATCACGCCGTCCGCGCCGTAAGAGTTCTGTTTGAAGTAGGCCGAGAAATCGGCCAGCATCTTGTCCGACAGATTGCGGAAAAGAGCTATTTCCCTGAGTTTAGAGGTATCGGACATAATCAGCCTCCCGCTTTATTAGAAACCCGCCGATTCGTTGGGGCTGCATAATTTTTTAAAACTTTCGGCGTCATGCGCCTTGGCGGCGGCAGTTTCGAACGCCACCAGCCCCTGCTTTACCAGCATGGACAGCGCGCGGTCCATCGGCTGCATGCCGAACTTGGCCCCGGTCTCGATGGCGCTATAGATCATGTGAGTCTTACCTTCGCGGATCAGGTTCTGGATGGCCGGCGTCATCACCATAATCTCGCGCGCGGCCACGCGGCCTTTGCCGTCCTTGCGAGGCAGCAAAATCTGCGACACCACGCCCTGCAGCGAGGCCGCCAACTGCACGCGCACCTGCGTCTGCTGGTGCGGGGGAAATACGTCGATAATGCGGTCCACCGTAGAGGGCGCGTCCTGCGTGTGCAGCGTGGCGAAGGTTAGGTGCCCGGTCTCGGCCGCGGTGATCGTCAACTGAATAGTCTCCAGATCGCGCATTTCGCCGACCAGGATCACGTTCGGGTCCTCGCGGAGCGCGCCGCGCAGCGCGTTGCTGAAGGAGCGGGTGTGCTGGCCTATCTCGCGCTGACGGACCACACAGGACTGGGCCTCGTAGGTGAACTCGATCGGATCCTCCACCGTGAGAATATGTTTTTTAGCCTTTATATTTATCTGATTTATAAGGGCGGCCAGCGTGGTGGACTTGCCGGAACCAGTCGGCCCGGTCACCAGCACCAGCCCCTTGGGCAACGAGGAGAAATTAACAATGGACGGCGCCAGCCCAAGCTCTTCCGGAGTAGGGATGATGGAAGGAATCACGCGCATTACGGCCTCGATGCCGTTTCTGGCCACCAACACGTTCAGGCGGAACCGCGATACACCGGTAATGGCGAAGGAGCAGTCCAGTTCCCAGTCCTTTTCGAACTTGGCTTTTTGCTCGTCGTACAACGCGGAGTAAATTAGTGCCTTGCTCTGCTCGGCGGTCAAGGGCGCAAGCCCCTCCGCCACCGGGATAACGTCCCCGTTCAGGCGCATCATCGGCGGCTTGTTCACGCAAATGTGGATATCGCTGGAACCGCGCTGCACGGCGGTCTTGAGAATAGTAACCATGTCCATTGTAACCTCCTGATCCCCTCTACTTGGCGCGCTGCTCCGCGCTGAAATCATCTCCGAGGATAACCGCGGCGCCGGCCACGCTCTTCCTGGAAGGCCGCACGTGTATCTCGAGTTCGTCCAGGCCCAGCGCCGAACGCAGCTTGAGCGCCACGGCCGGGTCCTTGGCAAAACCCAGGATAACGGTATGCTTGGCGAACGCCTTTGAATCCTCGGTTATAACGTCGAAGCCCCGCGCGCGAAGGCTCTTGGAAACCTGCGCGGCCAGGCCCTTCCTGCCCGAGGCGTTAAAAACCTCTATCATCAGAGCGGGCCCGGCTTCTTCTGCCGGCTGTTCCGCTTCCTGAGGTTGGCGCGAAAGCTCCGTAAGGATGAAGTTGGACGAACTCAACCCGGAAAACTCCTTAAAAAGCGAGAACAGGTCGAAAGGCCGCAAGTTGGTGGAGCCCGACCGGGCCAGCCCCGCCGTCCAGGAAACCCCGGAAAAAAACCGCCGCGGTTCTGCGCGCCAATTATTGAGTTCAACCCACAACGTCTGCAGGTCCGGCGCGGAAGAAACAGAAATGTAGTACATATCCTCGGGGGCGGCGCCCTCGCGAACGCCGGCCAGAGCGGAAATGTCGCCGGCCCGCTGCCAGCCCGAAATACCGGCCTTGGCTTTAGAATGATTCAGCGTAAAAGCGTTTACGGTTTCAGAAGAAGGATGGTAAACCAGCAGCACCGAAGACCGCTCCCCCAGCAGCGCCAGGCGCACGTCCCGGCCCGCCATCAGCGCGCGGGAAACCGGGTGGAGATACTGCGCGGCAGCCAGCGCCAGCGCGGCGGCCAGCCCGGCCGCGAGTATCAGCTTTTCTTTTTTTCCTGCAGACTGTTCCATAGAGAAATACTCAGAGGATGCACCCACCCGCCTCCCGAAAAAGCATAAACAAGTTTAACATAATTGGCCGCGCGGAAAGCCGCGTCAAAATTCCTGAAAGCCAGCCGGCGCACCTGCGCGGCTTCGGCGAAACTGCGGCCCGGGGCGGCAAGGTCGCAGACGTAGATCAGCCGGGCCAGCGGGCCCATGCCAGGAGCCCCGGTGGCGTGCAGCCGTATGGCCTCCAGGATTTCAGGGTCCGTTATCCCGAATTCTTTCCTGGCGCGTTCCGCTCCGGCCCAGGCATGCAGCAGAACAGGCGCTTCCTTTATAAGGGTGCGCAACAGCGGGATGCGGGGGGAATTTTTAAGCGAATATTTCACCAGCGCGGCGGCGGATAGGTCGCGGGCACAGTCATGCAGCAGCGCGGCGAGCGCGGCTTTCTGCGCCGACAGGCCCAGTGATGGCGCCAGGGCTACGGCCAGCCGCGCCGAACCCAGCGAATGCGCGTACCTGGCAGGAGAGATAATTTTTTTCAGTCGTTTTCTCTCGCGGCCGAGGTAAAGACCGCGGTCTTCAAGCATCTTAAGCACCAAGGGGTGCAGACCGCGCGGCTTCTCTCCAAGAAAAAGCCCCGCGCGCAGGTCGCTGGACGCCACGCGGGGGAACCGCCCTTTCAGCGCGGTGAACGGCACGGCGCGCCCCGGGGAATGGCCGGGGCGGAGGCCCGCCAGCAGCTTAGCGTTCTTAAGGATAGAACGCCAGCGCTTCCAGCCCTTGAACCCGGCCAGGCAGTCAGAGCCCATAAGGAAATACAGCTGGGCGCCCGGATGCAGGCGCCTGAAATACTCCAGCGTTTCGTAAGTATAGACCACACGGCCAAGGCGGGCCTCATAGGAACTGATCTTGAGCTCCGGCCGGCCGGCCAGGCCGGCGGCGGTGAGCGCGACCCCGAGCATGGCCTTACGGCCGGCAAAAGGCACCGGCCTGAAATCCTTGAAAGGAGTGTGGAAGCCTGGCACGAAATACAGTGCCGAGGGCCGGAGCTGGCGCAGCGCCGCCGCCGCCAGGGCCAGGTGGCCTTTATGCGGCGGATCAAAACTACCCCCGTAAATTATCACCGGTTTCGTTTCTTCTTTCATTTATAAATATCCCGCCGGGCCGCTCTCCGTAATTAGTATAATATACTTTAACAATTAAGCACAAAGCCCTTTATTTATGGCAAAAAAAAGAGACAACTGTATAATACTTCTGGTGGATTCGCCCGAACCTGAAAAGATCAGCCCCGGGCTTAAGACCGCTTTCGGCCCCGAGCGGGCCGTGCACGTGAACAGCGATCTGCTCTCCAATACCTATAAAATGGTGAAGGCGTTCCCCGACGCCATCCTCATTCTTTCTTACGAAAAGACTATTCACCACCCCGACCTCACCTGGCTGGACCAGGAAGACCCCGGTTTCCTGGAAGTTAAGAACCGCCCGCACGAAGACCGCGTGCAGGACGCCTTCCGCCTGGCTTTCTTCACCGGCGCGAAAAAAGCCATCCTGCTCAACCACCTTTCCCCCGAACTTAAGAAGGACTGGCTGTACCAGGCCTTCGACTCCGTCAGCGAAAAGGCCGTGGCGGTCGGGGCCAACGCCGACGGCTCCTTCTACCTGCTGGGCCTCACCCAGCAGAACATGAAGATCCTGGAAGCCCCCGGTTTCTCGCACGGCAAGAGCGCCGAAGCCCTGGCCGAGCGCGCCAAAAAGAACAAGCTGGCCATTTTCAACACCCCGGAATCCTACGCCGTAACCGACGAAGAAGCCCTGCGCAAATGGATGGAAAGCCGCGAGGCGCTGCCGTCCCTTTTCCGCGAGCCGGCCCAGCCCACCGAGACCGGGGCCGCACAGGAAAATAAGAAGCACCACCGGCGCGGCAAAGGCCAGCAGGAAACGCAGACGCAGGAAGAAACAAAGCCTTAACTCCGCGCCCGCTCCGCTCTGTTCCGCCGTTCCAAAGGGAACGGCGGCGTTTTAAGTACTTAGGAGATTTCATGCCCAATCTAGAAAAAGTTTGTGAGAAAATATTTAAACTGGCAGGTAAGGCCCAGTGCGAAATCCTGGCCGAAAAGCGCGACAGCGCCTTGACGCGCTTCGCTGACAACGTCATTTCACAAAACGTCGCTTCGTCTTCGCTCTCCTACTCGGTGCGCCTGCTCGACAGCGGGCGTTCCGCGAAGATAAGTTTTAACCAGACCGACGACGCCACGCTTAAACACGCCATTTCCTCCGGCCTGGAGATACTCAAAAAACAAAAGAAGGACCCGGCGCTGCTGCCGCTGGCCAAGCCCGGCCCGCTGGCCGCAGGCAGGAATCTTTACAGCAGAGAAACGGCGGAATTATCCCCCACCTTCCGCGCCGAAAAAGCCGCCGAACTGGCCAAGGCCTGCCGCAAGGCCGGCCAGGTAGCCTGCGGCACGGTAGACAACGGTTTTTTTGAACTTGTTCTCGCCAATAACCTGGGGCTCTTCGCCAGGCACCGGGAGAGCGGCGTAACACATAGCGTTACCGTAAGCGACCACGACGGCTCGGGCTGGGCCGAACAGACTTCACACGACGTCAATAGAATAAACTTCAGGCGCCTTAACGAGACAGCGCGCGCCAAGGCCGCGGCCAGCCGCAAACCCCGCGACGCCAAGCCCGGCAAGTACACGGTGGTGCTGGAGCCCCAGGCGGGCGGCGATCTGCTCACCTACATGAACGCCTACGGCTTTGGCGGACAGTTCTACAACGAAGGCCGCTCCTTCGTATGCGGCAAACTCGGCAAACAGGTGCTGAGCCCGCTGCTCACGCTGGAAGATAACGCCCTGGACGGCGCCGCCCCCGGCATGCCCTTCGACTTTGAAGGCCAGCCCCGCACCAGAGTGACTCTGGTCGAGAAAGGCGTACTGAAGGCCATAGTCCACGACCGCAAGACCGCCAAGAAGGCAAGGACGGCCTCCACGGGCCACGCGCTGCCCCAGCCCAGCTCCTTCGGCCCGCTGGCCATCAACCTGGCCGTAAAGCCAGGGACAGCCACCCTGCAGGAACTGATAAAGGGCACGGAGCGCGGCATTCTGGTAACGCAGTTCCACTACACCAACCTGCTCAAAGCCCAGACCGTGGAGATAACCGGTATGACCCGCAACGGCACCTTTATGATAGAGAACGGCAAAATCGCCTATCCTATAAAGAATATGCGCTTCACGCAGAGCATGGTGGAGGCCTTCGCCAACATAGAGGCGATGGGGTCCGAACCCGAACTGCTGCCTGGTTGGGGCAGCATCTCCTGCCCGGCCATGCGCCTGACGGGTTTCAACTTCTCATCGTCGACCAAATTTTAGGAGATATTATGTTCAAACTAGCTTCCAAAGCCATAGAAATAGCCAACAAATACCGCGTGGATTTTGGCGACATCCGCATTGTTGAGGAGCGCAACCAGTCGCTGGCCGTAAAAAACGGAGAGATTGGGGCCCTTACCGATGAGACTACGTTGGGCTACGGCATCCGCGTGCTGTATCAGGGCGCCTGGGGCTTTGCCTCAGGCCGCGACATGACCGAGCGCGCCGTGGCCGACACCGCGCTGAAGGCCATTGCCATAGCCAAAGCAAGCCGCCTGCTGATGCACGGCAAAGTGCGCCTGGCGCAGGAGCCGGCCTATGTGGACTTTTGGCAAACACCCTTTCTGAAGGACCCTTTCGCGGTGCCGGTACAGACCAAACTGGACATACTGTTCGGCATAGATAAGGTCCTGCGCGCTAATAAAAAAATAAAGGTCTCCGAAGCGGAGATGACCTTTATGAAAGAACACCAGTGGCACATGACCACTGAGGGCTCGCGGATAGAACAGGTGCTGCTTAATTCCGGAGCGTCCATTACCGCCACCGCCGTAGAGAACGGCGAGTCGCAGCTGCGCGGCTACCCCTGCTCACACGGCGGCCAGACCCTAGGCGGCGGCTGGGAAATCATCGAGGCCATGAACCTGGCCGACAACGCCGAAAGGGTGCGCGACGAGGCCGTGGCCCTGCTGAAGGCGCCCGCCTGTCCCGCTGGCGTGAAGGACCTGATAATTTCCGGCAACCAGCTGGCCCTGCAAATCCACGAATCCGTGGGGCACGCATCTGAACTGGACCGCGTCCTGGGTTACGAAGAATCCTACGCCGGCTCCAGCTTCGCCACCACGGAGAAGTTGGGAAAATTCCGCTACGGCTCACCGATAGTTAACCTGGTTGCCGACGCCACGCTGCCCGGCGGCCTGGCAACGGCCGGCTATGATGACGACGCCGTAAAGGCCCAGCGCTGGCACATCGTCCAGGAAGGTATTTTGTCCGGCTACATGACCAACCGCGAATTCTGCGGCCGCATCGGCAAAGAGCGCTCCTGGGGCAGCTGCCGCGCCGACGGCTATTCCAATATCCCGATAACCCGCATCTGCAACCTCAGCCTGATGCCGCACAAAGGAACCACCGAAGAACTTGTAGCCGGTATCCGCGACGGCGTGATGATGGAAAACAATACGTCGTGGAGCATTGACCAGAAACGCCTGAATTTCCAGTTCGGCTGCGAAATAGGCTGGGAGATAAAGAACGGCAAGAAGGGCCGCATGCTCAAAAACCCCAGATATCAGGGCATCACGCCCGAGTTCTGGGGCTCCTGTGACGGCATAGCAGGCCCGCAGGAATGGCGCTTGTGGGGCGTTGCCAACTGCGGTAAGGGTCAGCCCGGCCAGAGGGCAATGATGTGCCACGGCTCAAGCCCCGCGCGGTTCCGCAAGGTTAAAGTGGGAGTTCACGGCTAAAACCGGCAAAACAGGACATTACGGAAAAAAGCGCTTTGTGCGCTTTTTTTCATTTGACTTTAGCTACGCCAAATATATAATATATAGATATCCTAATAGAAATGGTCTGCATAAGCTGTTTTGTTCATTATTTTGCAACGTTTTTACCCCCTAAAACAGCTTTAGTCATAGGGGACTAAAAAGTTACTAACATAAATAAGTGTTAAAAAATAAGCACTATTCAGGTATTGAAATATTTTACCAACAGTTGTGGATAACTTGTGGATAACTTAACCGATATCAAGGAAATCTGGCAAAAGGTAGTAGAAAACCTGGGCGCTGAAATAGGCGTGCAGGCCATCGACCTTTGGATTCGTCCTATAAAGCCTCTTTTCATAGAGGGAGATAATTTCAAGCTGGAAGTTCCCAATTCTATTATTTACAATACCGTAAAACAGCGCTATGAGGAAAGAATAACCTCCCTGCTGTCGGCGCTGGCAGGAAGAGAGTTAAAACTCAGCTACTCGATGTCGATGGCCCCGACTGAACCGGAGCCCATCCCGGTCTACAAGTCCGAACCCTCGGGCCCCATTGCCCTGCCCGCTAATTATTTTTCTTTCAACCCGAATTATACCTTCGAGTCCTTCATTATGGGCACATCGAATCGCTTCGCTTTCGCGTCGGCGGAAGGCGTGGCCAAGACGCCGGGGCAGACCAACCCTTTCTTCATCTACAGCGCGCCCGGCCTGGGCAAGACGCACCTGCTGCACGCCATAGCGCACGGCATCTTTAAGAACAACGCCAACGCCAAGATCCTTTACACCGCCAGTGAAAATTTCGTGAACGAGTATATCGACGCGGTGCGCCACCAGGGCACGGAAGCCTTCCGCAGCAAGTATAGGAAGCTCGACTGCCTGCTGCTGGACGATATCCAGTTCCTGGTGGACAAAGAGCGCAGCGAAGAAGAATTTTTCTATACCTTTAACTCGCTGTTCGAATCCAAGAAGCAGATAGTGGTGACCTCGGACCGCCCTCCCCGCGAGCTGGCCCTGGGGCAGCGCCTGATTTCGCGCTTCCTTTCCGGCGTGGTGGCTGATATAAAGATCCCCGATTTCGAGACCCGCGTGGCCATTCTGCGCCAGAAACGCGACCAGCATAAATACGATATTCCCGACGACGTGGTTACCTTTATAGCCGAGAACGTCAAGAAGAGCATCAGAGAGCTGGAAGGCTGCCTTATCACGGTGGGGAACTTCTGCACCAACATGAAGATCCAGCCCTCCATAGACGCGGTGAAGGAAATAATAAAGGACCACATCACCGACCCCGAGCACGATGAAAAGAAAGTGACGGTCGAGCTCATTAAGGACGTGGTGGCCGCCAAGTACAACATGGAAATCAAGGACTTCAGCGCCAAGAAGCGCACCGAGGCTATAGCCTTCCCGCGCCAGGTGGCCATGTACCTGGCCTGCTCCATGACCGACATGTCGCTAAACGACATAGGGGACGCCTTTGGCCGCGACCACGCCACCGTGATGTACGCCAAGAACAAGATAGGGCAGATGGTGCAGACCGACCCCTATTTTAACGAGACTTTGAACCAGATGATATCTAAGATAAAGAATGTTAGTAACTCGTAATAACGCGGATAAAGGGAAAGTTTTGTCAGGACTGTCAGTAATAAATAATTGGTTGTTAATAACTTTCCCCAATGATTTCAACAAGGCTGACACTATCAACACCCTATCTTATAGAGGACTATGATTATGAAAATAAATAGTAACCGGGAAGTTTTGATAAAAGGCATCCAGACCATCCAGGCAGGCGTGTCCTCCAAGACCGGCACTATTCCTATATTACAGAACTTCCTGATGGAGACCGAAGATAAGGGCCTTAAAGTGGTCTTTACGGACCTTGAGATGGCCATTAAGCACCATATCCCGGTTGAGATCAAGGGTGAGGGCAGCATAACCGTACCCATAAAGAAGTTCATGGAGATAGTGCAGAACCTTGGAGAGGATTCGGACGTTAATATCTCGGTAGACGAAAATAACCGCATCTCCATCCTGAGCGGCAAGTCCCGCTTTAAACTTGGCGGCGCCCCCAAGAACGATTATCCCGTGATCCCCGACCTGGATGAGAGCAATTCCTTCAAGGTCCCCGCGAAGCTCCTGGCCGAGATGATAAACAGCACCATCTTCTCAGCTTCAACCGAGGACGACAGGCATTTCCTTAACGGTCTGCTGTGGAAGTACGAGAAAGAGAATTTTGCGCTGGTGGCTACGGACGGCCGCCGCCTGGCTATTACCAATTCCAAGAAGATCAAGGCCAAGAAAGATTTCAAGGTGATCGTTCCCTCCAAGATCCTGGGAGAACTCGCCCGCTTCATTAAGGGCGGCAGCGTTAAGGACGCGGACGAAGTTACCGTGGGCCTTTCCTCCAACCAGATAGGTTTCAAGATCGGTAAAACCGTGTTCATCTCCAGGCTGGTGGAGGGAAACTTCCCCGCCTACGAGCAGATCATCCCCAAGAGCCACGAAATTGAAATAGACCTGAACGCCGCCAAGCTGATGGCCGTCACCAAGCGGGCCGCTATCTGTTCCAACGAGCGCTCCGGGGCCGTTAAATACACTTTCAAAAGCGGCGCGCTGGTGGTTAATTCCGCCTCGCAGAGCATGGACTTTGAAGACGAACTGGAAATACCTTATACGGGTAAAGAATTTCAGATTAGCTTCAACCCGAAGTTCCTGATGGATATTCTTAAAGCCGCCGGAGAAAGCGAAATTACGCTGGAGTTCACTTCGCCGGCCACGCCCGCCCTTATAAAGATGAAGGGCCGCGAGGACCTGATTTATATAGTGATGCCGCTGCGCGCTCAGTAATATGTTCCTGGCCAAGAGAACTTCCAACTGGACCCGGGGGAACGACGTGTGCTCCTCCTGGCGTTTTCTTGGCGGCGTGAACCCGGACCGCCTGGCCATTCTGGACGCAATCTGGGAAAAGGAAATAGGCGCGATGGGGAAGCATTGCGAGCTGCTGGGCGTAGACGGGCCCTACATTCTGGTAAAGCCAAAGTCGGCCGCGGCGGCCAGCGAACTGGCCCTGCGCAGTTCGGTATTGGTGAAGGGTCTTAATAAATATTTCAAGAGGCCGTGGATAAAAGCCATTAAGACGGCGAACAAGATTTAATTCAAACAGGAGAAACAACAGCATGGAAAAGACTGCCAAACCCAAAGAGGGAAACAATTACGACGCCTCTAATATCCAGGTAATGGAAGGCCTGGAAGCGGTGCGCAAGCGCCCCGCCATGTACATCGGTTCCACCGGCGTACAGGGGCTTCACCACCTGGTTTACGAAGTAGTGGATAACTCTATAGACGAAATTCTCGCCGGAGGCTGTAATAAAATAGACGTTATTCTTAAAGATGATAATGTTTGTTCCGTAACCGACAACGGCCGCGGTATCCCCGTGGACCCGATGAAGGAAGTGAAGGACCCCAAACTTAAGGGTAAGTCAGCCCTTGAGGTAGTGCTGACCGTGCTGCATGCCGGCGGTAAGTTCGACGGCGGCGGCTACAAGGTTTCCGGCGGTCTGCACGGCGTGGGCGTTTCCGTAGTGAACGCCTTGTCCGAGTATATGGAAGTGCTGGTGCACCGCGACGGCAAGACCTGGCGGCAGGAATACAAGCGCGGCAAGCCGCAGGCCGACGTAAAGCCCATAGGGACCACGGACCACCACGGCACCGTTGTAACCTTTAAGGCCGACACCGAGATCTTCGGCGAAGGCATACTTTCCTTCGATACCATTTCCAACCGCCTGCGCGAGCTGGCTTTCCTTAACCCCGGCTGCCGCATCAACATTATAGACGAGCGCGAAGAAGGCAAAAAGCACGCCTTCTTCTTCGAGGGCGGCATTAAGCAGTTCGTAAAATTCCTTAATACCAATAAGCAGGTCATCAACGACGAGCCTATCTTCGTCTCCAAGACGGAAGGCGAAACCATGCTGGACCTGGCCATCCAGTATAACACGGACTACTCCGAGACCATGTTCTCCTTCGTTAATAACATCAAAACGATAGAGGGCGGCACTCACGTGTCCGGCTTCAGGTCCTCGCTTACCCGCGTAATAAACGACTACATAAAGAAATATAACCTGACCAAGGACAAGGATTACAGCGTAACCGGCGACGATGTGCGCGAAGGTTTAACCGTTGTTGTGTCCGTAAAGATTCCGCATCCCCAGTTTGAAGGCCAGACCAAGACCAAGCTGGGCAACGGCGAGGTGGAAGGTGTGGTTAAGACCCTGACGGGCGAAGCGCTGAGCGTGTTCTTTGAGGAACACCCTTCCATAGCTAAAGCCATCTGCCAGAAAGGCCTGGGCGCCGCCGAGGCCCGCGAGGCCGCCCGCCACGCCAAAGACCTGGCGCGCCGCAAAGGGTCTCTAACTGATTCCGGCCTGCCCGGCAAACTCGCCGACTGCCAGGAAAAAGACCCGAAGAAATCTGAAATCTTTATAGTAGAAGGCGACTCGGCCGGCGGTTCCGCCAAGCAGGGCCGCGACCGCGTGTTCCAGGCTATACTACCGCTGCGCGGCAAGATTCTGAACGTGGAGAAGTCCCAGCTGGTGAAGATCATCTCCAGCGAGCAGATCCGCAACATCATCTCCGCCGTCGGCACCGGAATAGGAGAGGGCGAAGACGGCTTTAACCTGGAGAAGCTGCGCTACCACAAAATAGTCATTATGGCCGACGCCGACGTGGACGGCCAGCATATCCGCACGCTGCTGCTCACCTTCTTCTACCGGCAGATGCGCCCGCTTATAGACGGCGGGCACATCTACATCGCCCAGCCGCCGCTCTACAAGGTGAAGAAGGGCAAGTTCGAATGCTATTTCGACAATGAGGAAAAATTGCAGAAGTGGCAGCTCAAGGAAGCCCTTTCAGGTATTTCCATCAAAGCTAAAGGCAAAAAACTCGAAGGCAAAGAAATCGGCGACCTGGTAGAACTTATCATCGCCGCCGACAATACCAGCCGCAAGCTGGAGACCAAGAACCTGACGCTGAATGACTACCTCAAGTTCCAGGCCGACGGCAAGGTGCCGATGTACCGCATCGAGACCGGCCCCGAGACCTACCGCTACTTCTTCACCGAAGACGAGTGGGACGGCTACGAGACCGAGTATGTGCAAAAAAAGAAGGACGCCCTGGTAAAGAACGCCGTGCTGGTGGAGGGCGAGGCCCCGGCCGAGATAGACGAGGACGACCTCGGGCCCGACTTCCAGACGCTGGGCGAATTTACGCGCCTTAATAATATTTCCGCCAAACTGAAGGCCCTGGGCCACAGCCTGGCCGAATTCCATATCGAGGACGAGAAGGCGCCCGCGCTGTTCGACCTGATCACGGAGAAGAACATTACTTCCTCCAGGGACCTTAAAACCCTGATGGAGAACGTGATGAAAGCCGGCGCCGCCGGCGCGCACATCCAGCGCTATAAAGGTCTGGGCGAAATGAACCCCGGACAGTTGTGGGAGACCACCATGGACCCGCTGAAGCGCAAACTCCTCAAGGTCACGCACGAGGACCAGACCGAGGCCGAAAAAATGTTCACCACCCTGATGGGCGACAAAGTGGAGCCGCGCCGCCAGTTCATAGAGCAGAACGCGCTGGCCGCCCGCAACCTGGATATTTAAGCAACGGAGCAATATAAAATGGCAGAACCTAAAGACCTTACACCGAAGCAGACGGAAAACATGTTTGTCAACATCGTCGACCGCGACATCAGCGAGGAAATGAAGTCCTCCTATATCGATTACTCCATGAGCGTAATCGTGGGCCGGGCCCTGCCCGACGTGCGCGACGGCCTGAAACCCGTGCACCGCCGCGTGCTGTACACCATGGATGACATGGGCCTGCAGCATAACAAGCCCTTTAAGAAATCGGCCCGTATCGTAGGCGACGTGATGGGTAAGTACCATCCGCACGGCGACGCTTCTATTTACGACACGCTGGTCCGCATGGCCCAGCCGTTCTCGCTGCGCTATATGCTGGTGGACGGCCAGGGTAACTTCGGTTCCGTAGACGGCGACCCCGCGGCCGCCATGCGTTATACCGAGGCCCGCCTTTCCGGCATAGCCGGCGAGCTGCTTGCGGATATCGAGAAGGAAACGGTAAAGTTCGTCCCCAACTACGACGGCTCCATGACCGAGCCGTCCGTGTTGCCGGCTAAACTCCCCAACCTCCTGGTTAACGGCTCCTCCGGCATAGCCGTGGGTATGGCCACCAATATTCCCACGCATAACCTGGCCGAGGTCTGCGACGCGACCATAGCCGTGATGGAGAACCCTGACATAGAGACCAAGGACCTGATGAAGATCATCAAGGGTCCCGACTTCCCTACGGGCGGCATTATCCGCGGCCGCAAGGGCATCAAGGATTACTTCGAGACCGGCCGCGGCTCAATTACCACGCAGGCCCGCGCCGAAATAGAGGAAATGAAAGGCAACCGCGAGTGCATCGCGATTACCGAAATTCCCTACCAGGTCAACAAGGCCACGCTGATCGAGAACATAGCGAACCTTGTTAAAGAAAAAAAGATTACCGATATCTCCGACCTGCGCGACGAATCCGACCGCCGCGGCATGCGCATCGTTATCGAGATCAAGCGCGACGGCAACGCCCAGGTAGTGCTGAACCAGCTGTATAAGCACACGCAGATGGAAGCGTCCTTCGGCGTGATCATGCTGGCCATTGTGGACGGCCGGCCCCGCGTCCTTCCTATTAAAGAAGTGATGCTGCAGTATGTGCGCCACCGCCGCCTGATGGTGGTGAACCGGACCAAGTACGACCTGAAGAGGGCCCTGGCCCGCGCCCATATCCTGGAAGGTTACCTGATAGCCCTGCAGAACATCGACGCCGTGGTCGAGATCATCAAGAAATCCAAGGACTCGCTAGAAGCCAAGATGAAGTTGATGGCGAAGTTCGCGCTGTCCGACATCCAGTCCCAGGCCATCCTCGACATGCGCCTGCACCAGCTGACCCGCCTTGAAGTAGGCGCCATAGAGGAAGAGCACCGCGCGCTGATGAAACTGATCGGCGAGCTGCGCGCCATTCTGGCCGACCCCAAGCGCGTGCTGCAGATTATTGTAGATGAACTCAAAGAGATGAAGGCGAAGTATGGCGACAAGCGCCAGACCGAGATTACCGGCGAAGCCGCCGAGCTCGATATCGAAGACCTCATCCCCGAAGAGGACGTCATTATCACCATGTCCCACGGCGGCTACATTAAACGCATCGCTGCCGACACCTATAAGGTGCAGGGCCGCGGCGGCAGGGGCATCATCGGCTCCGACGTCAAGGAAGAGGACTTCATCGAGAAGCTCTTCGTGACCTCCAGCCACGCCACCATCCTGATGTTCACTACCCGCGGCAAGGTGTACGCGCTCAAGGGTTATGAAATCCCCGAGGGCAACCGCACTTCGCGCGGCAAAGCCATTGTGAACCTGCTGCAGGTTAAGGACGAAACGGTCACCTCGGTGCTGGCCATCGAGTCCTTCGCCGAGGCTAAGGGCAAGGAAGCCTTTATTGTGATGTGTACCCGCAAGGGCAACATTAAGAAGACCCCGATAGGCGACTTCGCCAATATCCGGCGCTCCGGCATAAACGCGATAGGTCTGGAGGACGGCGACATCCTTAACAGCGTAGCCCATACCGACGGCAAGTATGAGATCATCATCGGCACCAAAGAGGGGATGTCCATCCGCTTCAGCGAGAGCGACGTGCGCTCGATGGGCCGCGGGGCCATGGGCGTGCGCGGCATCCGCCTGGACGACAAAGACACCGTCATAGGCATGGAAGTGGCCGAGCCCAAGACCAAAAAAACACTGCTTACCGTCTGCGAGAACGGCTTCGGCAAGCGCACCGACCTGGATGAATATCGCCACCAGAACCGCGGCGGCTCGGGCGTGATAACCATAAAGGCCACCGACCGCAACGGCTCGGTGGTGGGCATTTACCTGGTGGAGAATAAAGACCACCTGATGGTGATGACCGAGAAGGGCAAGATTATCCGTATGCCCTGCAAGGACCTGCGCGTGATCAGCCGCAACACCCAGGGCGTGCGCCTGGTGCGCATGGAAGAAGGCGACAAAATCGCCTCCGTGGAACCCGTGGTGGACGACGGCGTGGAAGGCGCGCCCAAACTCGCGGGAGACGAGAAGAAGTAACAGCCTCGACAAATAAAAAACGGCCGGCGGAGGGAAACCTCCCCGGCCGTTTTTTTGTATGGCGGCCGCTTTTGGTAGAATTATCTTATGGAACTCACACTTTTTATTTCCACTGTCTTCACGCTAACGCTGGTAATGGACCCGCTGGGCAATATCCCGCTGTTCATGAGCGCCCTCAAGGGCGTTAGCGAGGAACGCCGCCGCAAGGTTATAGCGCGCGAATTGTTTATAGCGCTGGGCATTATGGTGTTTTTTCTGCTATTCGGCAAGTATTTCGTATCGGCGCTGTCGCTGGACCTTACCGCCATGGCCGTGGCCGGCGGCATTGTGCTGTTCCTTATCGCCATGCAGATGATCTTCCCGCCGCAACATTCCACTTTCGCCGAAGGGCCGGAGGGGGAACCTTTTATAGTGCCGCTGGCGATACCGCTGATAGCCGGGCCTTCCACGCTGACCACGGTTTTGCTGTTCTCGCTGCAGGACCCCGGCCGGCTGGGCTTGTGGTTCGGGGTGATTGGGGTTTCCTGGCTTATAAACGCGGTAATTCTGGCCGGGCTTTCCGGCTGGCTCTCGCGGCTGCTCGGGCAGCGCGGCCTGCTCGCCATGGAAAAACTGATGGGCATGATCCTGGTAACAATTTCAGTGCAGATGATCATGACCGGCCTTAAAAAATTTCTGGTCGGCTGAATCTCCGTCGTAAAAACGGAGGCCGGCATATGTCAGTAATTACTTTTTTTGGTATTTTAAAATATTTTTTATTATTTTAGGCCTGGGTCTTGACAAGTCAAGTTCCGGCTGTTATACTCGATATGTAGTCCTGATCTTTCTAGAGCGCCGGTTGATGATGCGGGCCCCGCGGTGGCGGTGTGAGGTTGGTCTGGTTCGGTCTGAGTGGCGGTGTACTCTCGGTGGGCCCGGTGTAGCGTGGTGTGAGTGGCGGGTTGCGGGGAGTTGCCCCGGCCCACGGCGCGGTTTCCCCGGTCCGCAGGCCTCGGTTCAGGAGGCGCGGTTCCCCGGGAGTCCGGTTCCAGCGGCGCTTTAGGCGCGCGGTCCCGGGCGGGCAGTCCGGCCCTTCAGGCGCGTTTTGTGCGCAGTTGATCCCCCGGCCGCCCCCAACGCGGTATTCTGGCCAGTGTGCCAGGTGAAGAGCCCCCGATTTCGGGGGCTCTCGCTTTTCAGCCTTACGCGGGTGATATTGCCGTACGGAACTGAAAAAGGTAGGATTGAGGTAGCAGGGTTTGACCTTTATCAATACCTTGACATTAGCGGTTTAGCGCGGAGGTAAAATGGTTAAGAATTTAATAGCGGTTTTGTTCGCCTTTTCGGCCCTTGGCGGTACGGCTTCGGCCAGGGAAGTAGATTTCTCCAACGGCTCGCTGCCGGACCTTATAGCCGTGTCCCAGGCCCAGGCGGCCGACATGGAGAACCCCGAGACTATGACGGATCCCTCCACCGGGCGCGCGCTCCATTCTAAGGGTTTCGTAAAGAAGGCCCTGACCAATGCGGCCTGGAAATCCTTCAAGAACGTTAAAGCCAGTATTCCCAACGCGCTGGATCTGCGCCCCAGGCTCACCCAGGTGGAGAACCAGGGCTCCTGCGGCAGCTGCTGGGCTTTCAGCCTTACCGCTACGCACCGCGACGGGCACTCCATTAACGGTAAAGACCCCGGCCGCCTCTCTCAGGAATGGCTGGTGGAGCATTCCACCTACGCCGCCGGCTGCAACGGCGGGTACTTTGATTCCGCCAATGATTTCATTACTCCCAAGGGCCAGCCGCTCTACAGCGCCTGTCCTTACTCCAACGGTCACGGCAAGTGCTCGGCCACCCTGGCCCCCGCGGCCAGCATAAAGGCGTGGTTCATGCTCGGCGAAAAAGACCAGGCCCCCACCGTGCGTGATATCGAAACTTACATGGCTCTTGCCGGCAAGCCCGTTTCTATCGCCGTGGCGGCCGCGGCCGGCAGCTGGGAAAGCTATAGCGGCGGCGTGTACACCAAGTGCGCCAAAGGCGAGCTTGACCACATGATTAATATAGTGGGCTGGGACAACGAGGGCGCCGAGTTCGACGCCAACGGCAACCTGCCCGCCGGCAAAGGCATCTGGATTCTGCGCAACAGCTGGGGCAAGTCCTGGGGCGAGCAGGGTTATATGCGCACCAAAATGACCGACGCCGCCGGCGAGCGCTGCAACAACGTGGCCGGCGAAGGCGCCTTTCTGGAATATTGAAGCGCCGCGCGTAGAACGCAAGAACCGCCCCGGAAACGGGGCGGTTTTTGTTTGCGGGCTAAAGGGCCCAGCCCGCGCGGGTCCAAATACTTTATTTTAGGGGTCCATGGGTACAGGCGGGGCTGGCGGCAGGCTGCTAAACTATAAATATAAGCCCTACATGAAGATACTTTTAACCCTCCTCCTGACCCTGCCGGCCGCCCAGGCCTTCAGCGCCCCCGCGGCTTTCGAGGCGCTGCGCCTGGCCGCTCCCTCGGTAGGCTATTCCGTTCCTGCCGCACCCGCGCCGTCCCTGGCCGAGGTTTCTTACGAGCGCGCGCCCGCCGCGGCCGGCGCCCGCCTGTTTAACGCCAGCGGCCGCTTCCTGGGCGTGCCCTACGTGCTTGGCCCCATGGGCGAAGGCCCCCGGGGCGAGTTTGACCGCGGCCCGCTGGTAAGCTACACCGCGCTGGACTGCACCACTTTTGTGGAAGAGACTATGGCCTTTGCGCTGGGCGGGGACGAGGCTTCCTCGCTGGAGATCCTGCGCCGCATCCGCTACCACGGCGGCGTGATCAGCTACGAAACGCGCAACCATTTTACCGAGGCCGACTGGCTGCCCAATAATATAGCCGCGGGTTTTCTCCGCGACATCACCGGTGAAGTGGCCGGCGCGCGAGCCGGCGCTGTGCGCAAGGTTATTTCCAAGCGCGCCTGGTACCAGGCCAAGACCGAGGCCGACCTTAAAGGCTTTGAGGCCGAATCTCCGGCGCAGCGCGCCGAGCGCCTGGCCCGTTTTCGCGCGCTGGGCGCGGAGCTGCCGGACCAGGAGATAACCCTTTCCTACGCGCCGCTGGAAGACCTGGCCGCGCTGCTGCCGCGGATTCCTTCGGGCACCGTGGTCAGCCTGGTGCGCGAGGCCCGCGCCGACAAACCCACCGTGGTAACCCACCAGTTCTTCATCTTCGACGGGCCCGGCGGCAAGCTCATCCGGCACGCTTCGCTGGGCAAGATGGTGCTGGACGTGCCCGCGGCGGAATATATTTCCAAACTGGCCGGTTCCGCCTGGCGCGTGCTGGGCTTCAATCTGGCGGCGGTGAATTAAACACATGGGCATAAAAGCATACTACCAGCAGATGGATTCGGTCAGGAACGAGATCAGCGGGATCCCGGAAATAAGCGGCCCCACCCCGTCCCTGGGCAAGGGGCTGGCCGGCTTCTGGTCGCGCACTAAATTCAGCGTGCGGCTGATTCTGCTGGAGAAAGAGTTAATTACTTTTGCGGTACTGCAGTGGGCCTGTATAGCCTTTGGCTACTATCTTTGGATCCAGATGATAGGCTGGATCCCCGAAGCGGCCTGGCAGCGGGCCTCCAATTCCCACAGCGCCCCTGTCGGCGGTTTTATTCTTTTTCTTTGGTCCTTCTTCTGCGTCGGCATAGTGGCCTTCCCGCTGGGCATTCTCTCCGGCTGTATGGGCGCGGTCCATTTTCTTAACCGGCAGGGCAAGGAATCCACTATCGAAGACTGCCTTAAAATGGTCCTGCCGCGGGCCTGGCCGCTGTGGGTCTTCCATTGGATAGACGGTTGGTGGACCGTGCGCCGCATTCTGGATCGGCTGCCAAAGAAGAACGACCGCCGCACCGCCGTAGAAAAAGCTTTAAGCGAGGCCATCTATTACGCCTGGAAGATAGGGACTATCGGCATTCTGCCGGCGCTGGTTACCGGCCGCGGCCTGATCGACGCGGGCAAGCGTTCTATCGGCCTGGTGCGGCATAAGATCAAGGACGTGGTGATCCTGCGCGCCGGGTATTCCTCCCTGTGCTGGGTGGTGGGGCTGACGGCCTACGCCGGGGCCATCTTCTTGTTTGTCGCTTTCCCGGGGCTGGTGAACTGGAAAATAGGCGTGGAGGGGCAGATGTACACGATTTATTTCTGGCTGGCGGTGCCCATTTTGATCGCGGCGGGTGTGGTAATGCTGTTTCTGCGGCCCATTTTCGTGATCTCGGCTTTCGATATCTACGCCGATTATGTGCAGGAGCAGGGTGAAAACCTGATGCTGCCCCCGCCGCCGGCGCAGGTCCGGGCCGGCAGCGGCGCGGTGTTTACGGCTGTCCTGCTGGCCCTGGCTTTGGCTGCGGTGGTGTCTTTCAGGCAGGAACTGGGTCTAATGGAGCTGCTTTCGCGCTAGCCCGGCGTGACTTTTGCCGCGGCGGGTAAAAAAGTGTAGTATAGAGGAAATCCAAATTTTCGGAACGCGCAGGCAACCAGCCGGGCGCATATTATCAGGAGTTAAAAATGGTCCCCGCAAAAAAACGCCCTTACAAGATCTCGCTCGTTTCCACGCACGGCACCGGCAAAACCACGCTCTGCTACGAAGTGGCCGCCGCGCTCAAAAAACGCGGGCTTAAGGTTAAGGTTTTTTCCGAAATAGCCGCTTCCGCCTGCGAGCAGGGCATCCCGATAAACCAGGACACCACGCTGCCCGCCCAGCTTTACATCCTGATGCAGCACATTACCGAAGAACTGCGGGCTATGATCCGCAACTACCAGGTGGTGGTCTGCGACCGCAGTGTGTTCGACAACCTGGTGTATATGGAGCGCCGCTGCGGCTCCAACCCCTACATCCGCGAATTCCTGAAGGGCTACTCCGAGAATTTCCCGTACGACGTTATCTACAAGCTGCCTATGGTGGGCGAGCTGATGGACGACGGCATCCGCGACGCGCAGTGCCACGAGTTTCAGGCCGACATCTACAACCGCCTGAACGCGCTGCTGGAAGATCTTAAGATAGACCACCGCACGCTGCCGGCGCCCACCACGGAACTCCGCAAGGAATGGGCCGACCTGATAGTGAAGGATACCCTTGAGGCGCTCAATTATACACCTGCCCCGCTTAAGGAAAAGGCCGCCAGCGCGGTTTAAGACCGCGGCTGACAGCGAAAGGCCGGGCCTGTTAGACAGACCCGGCTTTTTTTGCCTATACTTTGGTTACTATGGATAAGAAAATCGGCTATCTACTCCTGCTGCTCGGCAGCGCGCTGATCCTCGGTTCGGCGGGTGTGCTGGTGCTGACTTTTTACGGCGGCTTGACGATGCCGGAGCTTTTTAAGTTTGACGGCACTATCACCATGACCTTACAGGGGAACCCGGTAAGTATGCCGGTTCCACCTCAGTTGAACCAGACCGCTAACGTTTCGGCTTTCTTTATGTTTGTGCTGCTGCTGGCCGGCGCGGGCGCCAGGCTGGGCCGCCTGGGCGTAAGCCTCATAAAAGACAAACCCATCCCCGCTAAATAATTATTGAGGCGAAGCCTCACTAGAAGGCTTCGCCTCGATAGATCCTAACAGATAATATTAGCCGCGGGCGCGGCTTTCCAGTTCTTCCCAGCGCTTGAGCACGGCGTTTACCCGGTTGCGGGCCTCGTCCACCTTTTCCTGCCGGCGGTGCAGTTCCTCGGCGTCGGTGGCTATGGCCGGGTCCTCCAGCGCGGCTTTGGCCGCTTCCACTTTCTTTTCGGCGGCGTGAATGGCGCTGTCGATATTCCTTAGTTCCGAAGCCTCTTTGTGGCTGAGCCCGGAGGTTTTTTCTTCCGCGGCGGCGGCTTTCGCCGCGGGTACGGCGGCGCGCCGCGCCTTCCATTCTTCCCACTGCTCCAGCCCGCCAAAAAAACCATGTCCGCCCATGCCGTCCAGCCCTACAATGGTGCCGCAAAGGCGGTCCAGCAGGTAGCGGTCGTGGGTAACCAGCACCAGCGCGCCGGGGAAATCGCGCAGGCTGTTCTCCAGCACCTCCAGCGACAGGATGTCCAGGTCGTTAGTGGGCTCGTCCAGCAGCAGCAGGTCGGCGGGGGTGCGCATTAATTTGGATATTAATACGCGGGATTGCTCGCCGCCCGAAAGCCGCCTGAGCGAGTAGTCCAGCTGCTCGGGGCGGAAAAGAAAGCGGTTGGCCCAGCTGTTGATGTGGACGAAGGCGCCTTTGTATTCCACGTGGTCGCCGCCGGGGCAGAGCGCGCGCCGGAGTGTCATATCCAAATCCAGATGGTCGCGGTGCTGGTCGAAAACGGAAACGTTAAGGCCGTCGGCCAGCTTTATAGTGCCGGTGTCGGGGGCCAGCTGCCCGGCCAGCATCTTTAAAAGAGTGGTCTTGCCGGAGCCATTCTCGCCTATGAGGCCCAGCTTGTCGCCGGGGCGCAGTGCCAGGTCCAGCGGGCCGAAGAGTCTGCGCCCGCCCAGGGTTTTAGAAACGTTAATAGCGTTCACCAGCCGGTTGGCCTGGCGGTCGCCCGCCATAAAATCTATGGTGGTGGCGCGGCCCTGCGCGTTGCGGAATTCCAGCTCGGAAAGCTCGTCTATCAGCCGGCCGGCGCGGTCGGTGTGGGCCTTCTGCTTGGTGGCCCGCGCCCGCGCGCCGCGGCGCAGCCATTCTATTTCCCCGCGCACGATATTGCGCACCGAATCTTCGCGCGCGGCCTGCGCGTCCAGGAACACTTCCCGGTTCTCGAGGAACTTGCTGTAGTTGCCGGCGCTGCTGAAGTGGCCGGAGGGGTAGCGCCGGTCCAGTTCGATGATGCGGTTGCACACGCGCTCAAGGAAACTGCGGTCGTGCGTGACTACCAGGAAAGAAAAAGAGAGACCGTTTAAAAAACTTTCAAGCCATAAGACGCCTTCAAGGTCCAGATGGTTGGTGGGTTCGTCGAAAAGCAGCAGGTCCGGTTCGCGCACTACCTGCGCCAGGATGGCCAGGCGCTTGCGCCAGCCGCCGGAGAGCGTAGCCACTTCCTTGTCCGGTTCGGTAAAGCCGGCCTTCTCCATACCCGCGCTTATACGCGACTCTATTTCATAAGCTTCCAGGCCCAGGTCTTTTAGCGCGGCGTCCAGGCGGCCGCGCACGGTAAGGCCCGCCGGCGCGTCTTCAACGCGGTCTTGTTGGGCCAGGTATCCCACGCGCAGCCCGCGGCGGGGCGCCAGCTTGCCGCCGTCCAGCGGATCAGCCCCGGCAAGAATTTTTAAAAGGGTGGACTTGCCCGTGCCGTTCGGGCCTATCAGGCCGGTGCGCTCGCCTTCAAAAAGGCCGAACGACAGCCCCTCAAACAGCGGGCGCGCCCCGAAGGTCTTGGAAAGTTCCTGGCAGCTTATGAGTATGGCCATTAAAGTTATTTAAGCGACTTAAGCGCGGCAGTAGCGGCTTTTATCTGCAGCTCCAGGGGCAGCGAGGGCTGGATAGCGCGGCTTTTTTCGGCGGCGGCCATGGCGGTGGTAAGCGGTAAATGGATGAAGGCGAACTTTGTTTTAAGTCCGCTTTCGGAGATGGCGTGCAGGGCTTCGTACATAAGGTTGTTGCAGACATAGGCCCCGGCGTGGTTACTGATATAAACCGGTACGCCCGCCTTCGCAATGGCCGCCGCCAGGCGGGCGGTGTCGGAGTTCACAAAGTAAGCCGCCGGGCCGGCCGCCTGGATCAGGCAGCCTTCGGGGCGCCAGCCGTCGTTGTCTTTTATGCGGTAATCCTGAATGTTCAGCGCGAAACGTTCCACGCGCACCGCGGATTCGCCTTCCGCCATGCCAAGGGAAATTATATAGTCCGGCTTCAGCCCGGAGATCAGGCTTCGGATCTTAGGCCCTATGGCTTTGCCGCTTACCGGAAGCGCGGCCTTGTAAAGGGTGAGGTTTCTAAAAGCGGCCGGCTTTATGGCGGCCATCACCTGCAGCGCCGGGTTAACGCCGCGCCCGCCGAAAGGCTCGAAAGCGGTAAGAAGGACTTTTTTCATCACTATATTATACAAGTTCGGCGTCTTTGCCTGCTCAGTCGCGGAGGTTGACAGGTTAGGGGGGAAAAGCGGTAGAATTGACGAAAGTCATACAGAGTAGCGGAGGGAACATGAGAAACGGAATTAAAAAAATATTTAAAGGCGCGTTCGGCTTATTCGCCGTGGCGCTGTTCACCCTTCCGGCCTTCAGCCAGCAGGCGCTGCAGGGCGGAGTGAAGCAGCAGATCAGGGACGTGCAGTCCGCCATTAAGGCCAAAGGCGCCCAGTGGACCGCCGGTGAGACCAACATCTCAGCTAATCGCGAGGACTGGAAATACCTTGTAGGACTTAATTATGAACCGGTTGACGCGGAACCCATAGCCATGGAAGCCGCGGCCGAGCTGCCCGCGGCCCTGGACTGGCGCGACGCCGGCGGGAACTACGTAACCGCGCCGCGCAACCAGAAGAAATGCGGCTCCTGCTGGGCCTTCTCCATGACAGGCGCGCTCGAAGCTTACACTCTTCTTAAAGAACATACTCCCGGTAAAGACCTTGACCTGTCCGAGCAGGTGATGCTCTCCTGCAGCGGCGCGGGTTCCTGCAACGGCGGCCGCCTTACGGCCAGCTTTCTGCAGAAGACAGGCTTGCCGCTGGAATCGGTTTATCCTTATACCGCCACCGACGGCGCCTGCGCTTCCGCGGCGGCCGGCTGGGAAGCCGGGGCTTACAAAGTGGGCGGCTGGGGCTCTATCGCCAAGAACCCTGCCGCTATTAAGACCGCGCTGGTAAAGTACGGCCCGCTGCCTATAGCCATGATGGTCTACGAGGACTTCATGCACTACAAGACCGGCGTGTACTCTTTCACCACCGGCAAGAAGCTGGGCGGTCACGCCGTACTGCTGGTCGGTTATAACGACGAGGGTCAGTATTTCATAGTGAAGAACAGCTGGGACACCGGCTGGGGCGAAGACGGCTTCTTCCGTATTGCCTATTCCGAAATGAACACCGCCGTCAGCTTCGGCATGAGCACTATAGCCTACAGGTCCGCCAAGGACATAGTGCCGGCCGGCGAGGCCGCGCGCGAAGGGACCTGGCAGCGGGTGGCCCACCTGTTCGAACCCCTGGCGGCCTGGAAATAACTTTCCAGAGCCCGGAAGACGGCGCGGCGCCAAAAGCCCGCGCCGTTTTTATTTCCCGGCGGGCCCGGGCGTTTGATAAAATTACTTCATGGATAGCCTGCTCAACCGCTGGAAGAACGCCGATCCCGCCCTTAAAGCTTTTCTGCTTGGCGTGTTCTTCCTGGGTATAAACGCCGGCGTCATCTCCTCGGCTTTCAATAACTACCTTAACGATTCCTTCCGCCTGTCGTCAGAACAGCGCGGCTTCCTGGAATTTCCGCGCGAATTCCCCGGCTTTATGCTGATTTTCGTCACCGGCCTGCTGGCGGCGCTGCCGGTGCGGCAATGGGCCGTGCTTACCAGCCTGCTGACCGCCGCGGGGCTGGCGGGCCTGGCGTTCTTCTCCCCTACGTACAACCTGATGATAGTATGGATGCTGCTTTGGAGCGTGGGCAGCCACCTGTTCATGACGGTGGAGGGCGTGATGGGCCTCCGTTTTGCGAAGCAAGGCGGGCATGGCAAAAGGCTGGGGCAGATAAGCGGCATGACAAATTTTGCCGGCATAGCCGGGGCGGGTCTGGTATGGCTGCTGGCCAAGACCGCCGGGCTGAACCTCTACCGCTGGGCTTTCGCGATAGCGGCGCTGGCCTCCGTGGTTTCCGCTTTCATGTTCGCGCGGATGGGTACGGGCGGAGAAGAAACCGTTCCTGGCGGGCGGCGCTTCGTGTTCAGGTGGAAATACAAGTATTTCTACCTGCTCAATATCCTGTTCGGCGCCCGCAAGCAGATCTTCCTTACCTTCGCGCCCTGGGTGCTGGTAACTGTCTACGGCGCCAGCCCCGCCGTTATGGCCGCGCTGGCGCTGGCCGCCGCGGCGCTCGGCGTCTTCTTCCGGCAGGTGCTGGGTGAGGCCGTGGACAGGCTGGGGGAGAAGAAGGTGCTGATAGCCGACGGCGTGATCCTGCTGCTAATCTGCGGCGGCTTTGCCTTCACCACTTTCAGGCCGGCGCTTTACGTACTGTATATTCTGGATAATTTGATGTTCGCGGTGCGCATCGCGCGTACCACCTACCTGAACAGGATAGCCGAGCACAAGACCGACATTGCCCCGAGCCTTTCCCTCGGCGTTACCATGGACCACGCGGTGTCGATGATAGTGCCGGCGGCCGGCGGCCTGCTGTGGGCCGCGTACGGCTATAAATCGGTGTTCCTGGCGGCGGCGTTCCTGGCGGCGGGGATCTTTTTCGCCGCGCTCTCCATGGACGACGGGAACAGGCGGGGAAAAGTCGCCGTGGTCCTGGCGCCGGCGAGCCCCGACTGAGAGGGGTTTGGTATACTATGACTGGTAATATGAAAACATTGCTGCTTTCTCTTTTGCTGCTGGCCGGAGCGGCCGGGGCCGAAACGCCAAAGTATTCGCCCGTGAACGGAGCGCTGGCGGTGCCGCTTTCTCTGGATAACGCCTATTTCCGCGGCCCCGCGGTCCAGGCTTTTGATTACTGGGCACTTTCTTCATTCTATGTGCCGCAATATAGCGGCGCCGCTTGTTCCGCCGCCTCCGTTTCAATGGCGCTGAATACGCTGCTAAACGCACGCCGCCAGCGCGGGGATGAGGAAGAGAACATAACCCAGGAAAAGCTGATGGAAAAAGTAACGGGCCTGAAGTGGAAGGAACTGCTTAGCCCCGAAGGGCTGGACGGTAAACACGGCCTTACGCTTAACCAGCTAGCTCAGGCTTCCAGGGAGGCCCTGGCGGCTTACGGCGCGGCAGGTTTTACGGTTAGCAGCACGGCCGTGAACGGCCAGGGCGCGCTGGCGCTGGAAAATTTCAGGCGCGCTCTTTCGGGCAACGAAAAGAGCCCCGGCGATGTAATGCTGCTGCACTTCACGCAGGATACCCTTACCGGCGCGCCCGGCGGGCCCTTCGCGCATATTTCTCCGGTGGGCGCTTACGACGAGAAGACCCGCCGCGTGCTAATTCTGGACGTGGACCGTAAGTATTATGAGCCTTACTGGGCCGCCGACACGCAGGTGTTTAAGGCTATGTCGGTTAAGACTCCGGCTTTTGGCGCCGGCGGCTACGTAATCATCAGGGCTAAAAAATAATTTTCCGGATCTAAAAGCTTCGCGGTTTAAAAGGAAATTAACATGGCAGAAAAAGACGACAAGAAAGTTATTTACTCTATGGTGGGCGTGAGCAAACTCTACGACAAGAAAGCGGTGCTAAAAGATGTCTACCTTTCCTATTTTTACGGCGCCAAGATAGGCGTACTGGGCCTGAACGGCTCGGGTAAGAGCTCGCTGCTGCGCATCCTCGCCGGTCACGACACGGATTTCCGCGGCGAGACCGTGCTTTCTCCCGGCTATACCGTGGGCATGCTGGAGCAGGAGCCCAAGCTGGACCCCGAGAAGACCATGCGCCAGATCGCCGAGGAAGGCCTGCCCGAGGCGATGGCCGCGATGAAAGAATATAACGAGATTAACGACAAGCTGGCCGAGCCGATGGACGACGCCAAGATGAACGCGCTGATCGAGCGGCAGTCCAAGGTGCAGGAGAAGATAGACGCGCTGGACGCTTGGGATATCGATTCCCGCCTGGAGCTGGCTATGGACGCGCTGGGCTGCCCCCCGCCAGATACGCTGGTGAAGAACGTTTCCGGCGGCGAAAAACGCCGCATAGCGCTGTGCCGTCTGCTGCTGCAGAAACCGGACGTCCTGCTGCTAGACGAACCCACTAACCACCTGGACGCCGAGGCCGTGGCCTGGCTGGAGCACCACCTTAAAGAATACGAGGGCACCATTATCGCGGTAACCCACGACCGCTACTTCCTGGACAACGTGGCCGGCTGGATCCTGGAGCTGGACCGCGGCCAGGGCATCCCCTATAAAGGCAACTACACCTCCTGGCTGGAGCAGAAGCAGGAAAGGCTGCGCCACGAAGAGAAGGCCGAGAGC
>JBBRDG010000029.1:0-30011 GCA_038204165.1 Elusimicrobiales bacterium | reverse complement strand
CATGATAATTCGCCCGCCACCACGCTGGCGGGGCGGCGGCGTATACTAGTTATACACAAAGGAGAAACCATGCCCCGCGAGATAACCGAACAAGCAAAGAAAGCCTGCGAGAATTTTAAGCGCTTGGGACTCAAGGCTTTTTGTGGCAAGCGCACAAAAGAGGCGCGTAACTACTTTGAGCGCGCAATTAAGGCCGATCCCTCTGACCTGGACGCGTTCCGCGAGCTTCGCAACTGCAGGCTGCCCGGAGATTCTCCGGATAGGGAACTGCTATTAGCCAGGGAAGCTGTGCGCCTTAACCCCGGTAGCGCGCAGGCGCTAGAATGCTTGGCTGTTTGCTTAATATGTGACTGGCGTTACACAGAGGCCGAGCCAGAATTACGGTTAGCCCTCACTTTTGCTCCGCAAAACCCCTCCATAACCGGGACTTTGGCCTATGTACTCCAGATGCAGGAGAAATACGGCGAGGCGGAAGCGCTCTTAATTAATGCCAAAGAGTTCCCGGGAATATCTTTTGACACAATAATTGATTCCCTGGAGGCACAGGGTAAGAAGAGGGAAATTAAAGAATTCTGTGAAAGGAATATTAAAAGCAATAAACACCCTTTGGCCTTTTACCTGAAGTTGGTTGAAATATATCAGGCGGAAGGGGATTATAATAAGGCCAAGGCTTTAGTGGAGGCTATGGACCAGCGGTTCCCTGACCCGCTGTGTAAGCTTCTTCTGTTGACTAAGTTAAACCTGGCGCAAGGTCAGCCTGGCCGGGCCCTGGAATTAGCGCGTGAGGCTGTTAAGTTAAAGTCGGATGCGCACTCAACAGAACCTAATTTAGCCGCGGCCCTTATAGCCAGCGGGGATATTGAGGGCGGGCTTGAAGTTTTAAGAAAGATGGCCGACAGTTCCGTGGTTTACCGCAGCGATCTGGCGGCTGAGTTTAAAACCCTTGGCCGCCTGGCTGAGGCAACCGCGGAGTACCGCCGGATATTGGCCGAAACTCCCCAGGATGAATCTGCCCGGGCGGCTCTGGCTGAAATACTGCGCGGCAGCGGCGCTGCGCAGGAAGCGCTTAAACTTTGGAAGGATTACGCAGAATTGCATAAAAATTACAGTGCGTATGCCGCTCTGGCGCTTGAGCAGCTTAAACAGGGAAATCATGCGGAGGGGCTTAATAACTGTCTGAGAGCCATGAAGCTTACCATCAAAGACCAGGTAGTATCCAATCGCTTAATCGAATGTGGAAAAATAGAGGAGTGTTTGGAGCTTGCGAACTGCGCGCCTGTGGCCATAGATAAAGGCCTTACAACCAGCCTGATAAAAGTTTACAGCGCCCTCGGACGTATCTATGAGGGCTGTTGTCAGCACGGTTGGGCTGCGGAAGCCTTTGCTAAAGCCGTCAAATTGGCCCCTGGGAGCGTTTCTGCCCTGCTTTTAGCAACCAATGCCCTTAAGCGCCAAAGGAAATGATGACAAACAATAAACTCCCCAGAATCGTAATAGCTTGCGAGGAACTTAAATTTCTTCAACTGCTCAAAAACTACTTCGCGAAGTTCGTGCCAGAAGTTGAAGTCTTTGCTGTATCGGATGTTTGTGCGGCAATGATTGAGATAGGGCGCGAGGCGCCGTTAGTTTTTATTGCGGCGCCGTTCTTTGAATCGGGGCCTAATGTTGGCAGCTTGCTTAAAGTCTTAAAGGGTAATGAAAAAACCAGGCAGGTTGCGGTTTGGGTTCTGACCGGCTATGAGGCGGATAGCCTGAGCTCTATATTCCCTGAAGGAATTACTCCGGACCTTATACTGCCAATTCCTTTACGGTTGGATGTTTTGGGTAAAAATGTCCGGGAACTGCTTGGTAAAGATACAACTCATTCAACCTACACCTGGAGTGAGATGGCAAAGTCGGCTTTACCTAAACTGGTAGGTTTTGGTGAGGCCGGGACAGCTTTAGTCGGAAGAATAAATAGCGTACTGCAGGCCCCTCTGCCCGCTTGCGCTGTGCAAGGCGCCGAGGAACTGCTGACTTGCCCGGGCACTACCGGCCTGCTAGTGCTTGCCGGCTCGCGGGCCCACGCGGCGGCGCTTTCAGCACTTGAAGCCCGCAGGGATTTTCCGGCGGCGTTTATTGTATGGCTGGCGCTTAACGAGGATGAGACCCGGGCTTCGTTCCGAATGCACAGGCCCCTGCTTCCGCCTTTTGCCGATGCTTATCTGCCCATCCCTCCCGGGCTTAACGGGGCAGGCCTTAAAACCGCCATAGAAGCAGCAGCCGAGCTTGCGGGCACCTTTATTCCAAACGCGGCTATTCCCCTGGACCTTGCAGAGCTAGAGGCGGTTGCTAAAGCTGGCTGCGGGCGCCTCTTGGTAATTTCCAGAAGTGCTGCTGGCCCGGGCCGGGCAAAGGCCGCGGCTAATAAGGTGTTGCGGTCCCTTGATCTAAAAGAGGCAGGCATAAGGCTTGCCGGCCGCATACTTATAAACTTTACTGCGGATGCGGATTTAAAGATATCGGAGTTTGAAGAAGCCTCCGCCTGTCTTAAGGCCGCTATGCCCAGGGCAAGAATAAAGTTCGGCTTATGCCTATTTCCCACGGAACCGGGTAACCTTAAAATTACTATGCTAGCCGGCCTAAGTACGCCCAAAGTCTTGTCGTAAGCGGGGGATTATATGAAAAAAAAGAAAAAACTAAAAAATGAAACTGCCCACTACTTTAAAACTGCGGGGGACTGTAGCACCCGCGTGATTGCGGCTATAGAAACCAGGTACTCTGCCCCGGGGAAGGGGCTGCCGCTGACCTTGTTGCCTCCGCCTACTGGCGGGTTGCGCCTTGGCGAGCTTACCCTTATAGCCGGCCTGCCTGCACAGGGCAAAACGGCCTTTCTGGCCAGCGCGGCGGTTGAGTTGGCGGCCAGGAAGATTGGGGCTGCCGTCTTTTTGCCCGACAGCACTATTCTGGAATTCACGCAGCGGATGGTGGTCTTAAAGGGCGGCCTTAATTATTCCGGCATTAATTTGGGACATTTTAAGCGCTCAGACTGGCCTGGGGTAACTCGGGCTTGTTCGGAAATATCCCAGGCGGCCTTCTTCTTTTCCGGCCGCAAGGTTATGACCGCCGAAGATATAGAGGCGGATACGCTTAAGTTGGCTGAGGCTTTTAAAAAAGAGGGGCGCAAGCTTGAACTGGTGCTGGTGGACTCGCTTAATTATCTTAAGCCGGGGGCGGGGGACGCTTTATTAACGCTGCAAGGCTTGGCCCGCCAGTTGAATCTTTGCGTGCTCGCCAGCTACGGCTTGCACGAAACGGGAAATATTATAGCCGGGGAATGCCGGCTGCGGGACCTGCGCGCCGCGGGTCTGGACGAGGAGCATGTGGACACTGTATTTAGCCTGCGCCGCCCCGATTGCTACGAACGCACCGGGGAAAACCCCCAGCGGGCCTGGCTGCGCGTGATCTACAGCAAGGTTGAGGCTTTAGACAGCTGCCAGCTGCTGCGCTGGAATTCTGACTCGCTGTCTTTTACGGCCCAATTCCCGGTTCCAGCGAATAAGTCCATGCCGTTATTCCCGGGTTAATTCCGCCCGCGCGTAAAACCTGCTCTCAGCTTGTTCATTGCCGAAGCCCCCAGCATCATGGACTGGAAGTCTTTGATCAGTTCAGGCAGCTGCCTGGCGTCGCCGCTGCGCTGCAGCACCTGGCAGCAGCCGCACGACACATAGGCCAGCGCCTCCAACACCTGTTTCAGGGCGCACTCGGGAGGCTGCCCCGACGAGCGCGCGCAGTAATCCTGGATCACCCGGTTAAACCCGCCGCTCAGTTCTATGAAGGTCTGATACTTATTCCGGGTAGCTTCTCTTTTAGTCACCATATAACCTCCGGCGCAATTCCCCTAAACCCCGCGCCATGTTAAGACTATAAACTCCGCCCCCGCCAGCGTAGTGGCGAACTAGGGGTATTAAAAATAAAACGGCCCGCCGTCACGCTGGCGGGGCCGGAAGCTATACTAGTTATATGAAACCCCACAAGAAACCGGCTAAGAAAAAATCAGCTAAACCTACGGATGTCTCCGTATATGGCTTTAGAACCGGCCTGCAGATAGCCGGGCCGCTTAAGGGTAAAATAGGGAAAGGCTACGCCGCCCGGCAGAGCGACAGTGGCCTGGCTATAATTCCGCCACCGGCCCTTATCCCCGGCAGCCTTACCGTGGTATGCGCACTGCCCGGGCAGGGTAAAAGCGCTTACCTTCTAAATCTCGCGCTGGAGCGGCAGAAGCTGGGCTGCAATGTCGGCGTATTCCTGCCCGACGATACTGCGGACGAGTTTATGCTTAAAGCCGTATGCTTGCAGGCAAATGCCAAGTATGACCAGCTTCAGCGCGGCAGTATGCCGCGAGAAAAGCGGGAAAGCGTAAATGCTTCTGCGGACAAGCTGTCAAAGCCCGGTCTTTACTTCTCTAAACGGACCACAATGACCGCGCAGGACATAGCGCGCGAAGCGGCGGAGCTGTCCGAGGTTCTGCGGAAAGCAGGCCGTAAGCTGGATACTATAATATTGGATTCCCTGAATTACATCAAGGAAGAGGAGTTAGGCCTGGATAAGCTTGAATATCTGAAAGCCATGGCGAAACAATTGCAGCTTAGCGTGGTATGTTCTCTCTCCCTTCGCGAAACAAAGAATATGCGCGACGGGTGGGTGCGGCTGGCAGATGTGCGCGCCGCCGGCATAGACGAGCAGTACACCGACCAGGTGCTCTTTCTGCAAAGGCCCGGACTCTATGATTATACCGACCCCACACTAAGGGATAAGGCCGTTCTCCGGCGTCTTTATCCAGCTATTCTGGGCTGTCCGGAATCAATGGACTTTATTTTTAATTACAGAACCCTGGCTTTCACCCGTGTAAGCCCTGGGCTTCCGCCGCTGCAAGAAGAAGAACTAGCCTGACAAAGGTGCGCAGGAGCGCATATTACGGGAAGGTTAACCCTTAATTCCAGCCTTAAGCCTTACTATTGAGCCAGTCCAACACTTTTACCATGGCCAGGGTGTCCTGGCCGCAGTAGGCTATAAGATTCTTGCGGACTTCGGCTTCCTCTTTGGGCGTAAGCTTGCCGGACAGCAAGGCCTTGTAGGCGTTCTGGGCGTCGCTGCCGTTGCCTACGGGCAGGCCCTCATACGTCATGCCGGGCACCAGGGCTGGCAGTACGGCTTTCATAGAGTAGCTGCCCTGGAACTCCGGCAGCAACACATGGCGGGCGCGGAATGGGGCTGCCAGGTCCACAAAGCGTTCAGCCAGTGCGTTCAGCTTTTCTGCTTTTGCAGGGAAGAAGTTCGCCAGACCTCTTATAATACTTTTCTCGAAACTGGAATTATAGGCGAGCGGCGTGCCTTTGGGGCCTATATTCTTCAGCAGGAAAGCCGCGATGTCCGGCCGAGGGTCGCTTTTTCCGTCGGCAAGGTACTCCAGGTGCTCCAGCCGTCCCCCGGGTTTTTGCTGTATGTGCAGCGAGATCTGGAACGGCATTTGCATATACGGCCGCAGGCCGTCATAAAGCGGCACCGCCGGGTTTACGGTCTCAAAGTCCAGGTGGTAAAGCGGGTAGCGCAGGGCGTCTACAAATCCCCGGATTTGTTCCGGCAGGATTATGGGCTTTCCGGTTTTGGCTACCTCCACATGGTCAGCCGCCGACGGCCGCAGGTCTATGTCTTCCGGCAGGTCTTTGATCTCAACTATGCCTTTTCGGCGCAATTCGTCCTTTATTTCCATCTTAAGGTAAGGCAGGCTGTAGATGGAATATCCCGGGATGCCTTTCCAGCAGTAACCGCAGAAGTCGCATTCGTATGGGTCGGAGCAGCGCCCGCCTATTTCTATTGCCGGCTCTTTGTTCTCCTTTGAAAGGATTGAGAAAAATTCTTTTAGGTTGCCGGGGATCTCGGCTTCGGCTTCTTCGAGAGCTTCGGTAACGTCTTCCAGCTTGAATAGCTTTTTTGGGTCGATGGGGCCTTTCCTAACGTAAGACGTATCTATGGTCATTAAAAAGGCCTTGGCGACTTTAAGGCCGCTGGCCTCAACCACATGTTTTTGTATGGCTATGTCTCCCAGGTGCTGGTCTTTAAGCTGAGTGGCGCTTTTTACTTCTATAAGGTGCCAGGCTTTCCCGACTTTGCGCAGAATGTCGCAGCGCACCAGCACGCCTTCCGCCTCGAAGGTGGCCTCGTAAAGCAGTTTTATGCCGCCGGTCAGCAGCGCTTGCGTATCTTTCAGCGCGCCGGCAATATCCTCGCGGCCTTGCTTAAGCAGCACGCCGCCCTTGTAATACTTGCGGGCCAGGTCGCCAGCCTCATGACCCTGATCGAAAATGGCCTGGGTGGAGGCGGAGACCTCGCCCAGCAGCTCTTTGCGGTAATTATAAAGCCAAAGGCTTTTAACGCACTGCAGCCCGCGTGTGTATTGTGATTTAGAAAGATGTTTTTTTGCCATAAGTTTGGTAAGTAGTTATATTGTAAAACTTATCTCCGCCAGCGTGCTGGCGGACTGTAAAATCTAAAAATGCAGGCAGCCCGCCACAACGCTGACGGGCGGACCATGTAGACTATTAGCGGCAGGAGGTAATATGGATAACCAGAATATAACCGGGGTGGACATGAACGAAGAACTCTACGTAGGCCCACGGGGGAAATTAGAGTTTATCCCCGCGCCAAAAGCTGAACAGGAGTATCTAGAGATGCTGAAGGGAACTGATCCGGCCCTTCAGCTTACAGCGCTGCGTATGCTTGTGCATTCCGCGCGCGCTAGAACCGTGCAGGCAGGTGGAAAATACACAAAGGAGCTTGTGGATAGTCTTGTCGGAATTTTTAAAAAATGTGCGGTAACTCCATTTCTGCAGAACAGATCAGCCTGGGAGCTGGGCGCGGAGGGCGGGAATTGTGAGCAGGTGGGGGACTACCAGGGCGCGGCTTGGTTTTATGAGGCTGCCTTAGGCTTTGAAACAAAAGATCCAAAACTGTCTTTTTACCGGCTGAATAACCTGGGGTTCTGCCTGAATTATCTCCGGCGCTTTGCCGAGGCGGAGGTGCAGCTGCTGGCCGCGATAGAGCTGCAGCCTAAACTGTATAACGCCCACAAAAACCTGGGCGTTACCCTGGAGCATCAGGGGAAAACCGAAGAAGCCGCCCAGTCCTACATGCGCGCTATCAACTTCAGCGGGGCCGAAGCACGCTCGGTAAAACACCTGTTGCGTCTGATTGCCCGCAACCCGGTGCTGAGCGGCATCCCGGAAGTAATAGCCTACCTTGACTCGCTGGTCCAAGCCGGAGTAATCCCAAAGCCCGGGCAGGCCTGAAAGACATAGCTAAATTATAAAAATAAAAAAGCCGCCCGCCACTACGCTGGCGGGCTACTGCCGTAAAATATACATATGGGAAAATCTGAAATATTAACCGCGCTGGATATAGGTTCGGGCAGGGTTACCTGCATTATTGCCGAATGTGACGGCACACTTGGGAAAATACGCGTTCTTGGCGGCGGCTTTGCCGAATGTAAAGGCCTTAAGACAGGGATGGTTATAAATATAGAAGAAGTAGCCCGCGCTATTGAGACCGCAGTGGATGCGGCTGAGCGCAAAGCTAATCAGGTGGTTTCCGAAGTGCTGCTGGGCGTGCGCGGTCCGCATCTGCAGTCCCTTGAGAGCAGGGGACGGTGCAACATTGCGCGCACGGACCAGGAAATTATGGCCGAGGACGTTACCGACGTTATTGAGAACGCTAAAACGTTCCAGGTCGGGCCCGGGCTGAATATCCTTCACGTGATACCGCAGAAATTCTCCTTAGACCGGCTTGCCGGGGTGCCTAACCCGATAGGGATGGAGGGCGCGCTGCTGGAGGTGGACGTGCACATAGTGCTGGCTTCTTCCACGGCAATAACTAACCTGCTTAAAGCCGTAAGCGCCGCCGGCCTAAGGCTGACCGAAGACCCCATCTACACCCTGCTTGCCATGGGGGAGCTGGTTATCTCCGATGAGGAAAAGGAACTTGGAACGGTGCTTATAGATATCGGCGGCCAGACTACTTCGCTGGGGATCTACGCCAACGGCGCTATACACTTTTCGAAAGAGCTGCCGCTGGGTGGGGATAATGTTACGCGGGACTTGGCCTACGGTCTTACCACCACTATTCCCAGAGCTAAGGAACTAAAAGAAAAGTACGGGGCGGTGCTTTCAAGCCTTGTGGACCCCGACCAGATCATAAGCGTTACGGGGATGGATAAGCGTGACAAAAGAGAGGTTCAGCCGCGCGAATTGCTGAAGATTATACAGCCGCGAATTGAGGAATTTTACGAGACTATTTTTCAGGCGGTGCAGAAGTCCGAGTATGCTGATCTGCCGGGCGGCGCCGTGCTGGCCGGCGGCGGTGCGCTGCTGAAAGGCATGCCGGAAGCCGCGAAGGAGTTGCTGGAAGTGCCGCGGGTGCGCATGGCCGTACCTATAAGGGATATCCTGGACTGCCCGGACGAGTACACAACGCAGTCTTACCTGGGAGCCGTCTCGTTAGTCTGCTACCCGCACCTGAAAACCTGGAACACGGACCTGCCCTCGCCTTTCAGGCGTGGGGGGATATTAAAGAAAGCATTCCACTGGCTGGAAGATTTTTTTTAAAGTTATGGCCAGGGCTGGCGTAGGAAGCGGGCGGGATTTTTTTTCTTCTCTTTTTTTAGTAAGATTGTCTTGATAGTTCAGGAGGAAACCAAATGAAGAAGATATTACTTGCAGTTTTTGCCTGCTTCATAGCCGGCACAGCTATAGCAAAGGATGACAACATGAACGAAGACCAGAAAACACTTTATTTCCTGGGCAAAGCCGTAAGCTCCAAGATTAAGCAGTTTAATTTTACCCCGGAAGAAACCAAGTACATTGTAATGGGTTTTTCCGATACCCTGGCCGGAGCCAAGGAAAAGGTTGACGAATCTTACGGCAACAAGCTGAACGAGTACCTGGGCAAGAAGCAGGAAGGCATTGTGGCCAAGCAGAAGGAAGCCGCCAAGCCTTTCCTTGAGAAAATGTCCAAAGAGCCCGGCGCGGTAAAGCTGCCCTCCGGCGTGGTTATGATTCCCATGAAGGAAGGCACCGGCGTTATGCCCAAGGCTACCGACATGGTGAAGGTTCACTACCACGGCACTTTCCCCGACGGTAAAGTGTTCGACTCTTCCGTAGACCGCGGCACTCCCGCCGAATTCCCTCTTTCCGGCGTTATCCCCTGCTGGACCGAAGGCGTGCAGAAGATAAAGGTTGGCGGCAAGGCCAAGCTGGTCTGCCCCTCCGACACCGCTTACGGCGACCAGGGCGCGGGCGGGGCCATCCCCGGCGGCGCTACGCTGGTGTTCGAAGTGGAACTGCTTGAGATAATGAAAGAACCGGCTGCCGACGCCTCTAAGCCCGCAGTCGTAAAACCGGCTGCTGCTAAACCCGCAGCTGCCAAACCGGCCGCTAAGAAAGAGCCCGTTAAAGCCGCCGCCAAGCCCGCGGAAGCCAAACCGGCCGCCGCCCCCGCGGCCACCAAGTAAGCTTACCCAGCACAAATAAAAGAGCCCCGGCAAAACCGGGGCTTTTTTATTTACGGGGCGGCTTCAGAGCCAGCCCCGCCTTCTGCAGAGCTTCTCGGCTTCAACGGCCAGGAACACCAGCGTAGACAGCGCGAAAGCCGCCGCCAGCTCCAGCGGGGGGAGCGGGGCCGTACTGAATATTGTGTTACACCAGGGCAGGTAAATGGCCCCCAGCTGCAGGGCCACCGTGAGCAATACCGAATAGAACAGGGGTTTGTTGGAAAGTATCCCTATCTGAAAAAGCGAGCGCCGTTCCGAGCGCACCGCCAGCGCGTGGCCCAACTGGCTCAGGCACAGCACGGTAAAGACTATGGTCTGCCAATGCGCCCCCGTCCTGATAGCCCAGGCCTGCGTGCCTATGCAGACAAAACCAATAAGCAATCCCACCCAGATAACATGCGTCCCCAGCCCTCCGGCGAACAGGCTTTCGCCCGGAGCGCGGGGAGGTCTTTTCATGATATCAGGCTCGGCGGCCTCGGCGGCGAGCGCCAGGCCCGGCAGGCCGTCCGTAACCAGGTTTATCCACAGTATCTGTATGGGCAGCAGCGGGATAGGCAGCCCCAGGAAGGGCGCCAGGAAAATGGTCCAGATCTCTCCCGAGTTGCAGGTAAGTACATACCGCACAAAACGCCGGATATTGTCGTAGATACGGCGCCCGCCGGCCACCGCCTTGACGATGGTGGCGAAGTTATCGTCCAGCAGTATCATGTGGGCCGCTTCCTTGGAGACGTCGGTGCCTGTTATTCCCATGGCTATGCCGATGTCCGCCCGCTTGAGCGCGGGGGCGTCGTTTACCCCGTCGCCGGTCATGGCGGCAAAATGGCCGCGCGCCTGCAGGGCTTTTACGATGCGCAGTTTTTGGGCCGGGGCTACCCGCGCGTAAACTCTTATCTGTTCTACCTTCGCCGCGAAGTCTTGCTCCGAAAGTTTTCCGAGCTCGGCGCCGGTCAGCATGGCCCCCGCGTCGCCCGGCTGAATTATTCCCAGCCGCTCTGCTATATTGCGGGCCGTAACCGGGTGGTCGCCGGTTATCATAACCGTCACTATGCCCGCCTCGCGGCATTCCGCTACGGCGGCCCTGGCCTCTTCCCTGGGCGGGTCGGCTATGCCGGCCAGCCCGATATAGACAAGGTCTTTCTCCGCTTCGCCCGGCGTAGGCGTTGCGGGGACGGCGTCCCACTGCCTGGCGGCCAGGCCCAGTACGCGCAGCCCCCTGGAGGCCATCTCCTCCGCCGCGGCGCGGATCTTCTCCTTCCCGTCCAGGCTGGTGCCCGCGGCAGTCATAAGCAGCGCGGAGTTTTCAAGCAGGCCCTCTGCCGCGCCTTTGGTTACCGAAAAGTAAGCCCCGCCGGCCCAGCCGGCCAGCTGGCCGGAGTGGAAGGTGGTCATGCGCTTGCGCTCCGAATCGAAGGGCAGCTCGGCCGCGCGCGGGTGCGCGGCGTCAAGGCCCCGCTTCTCCTGACCGCCGGCCGCGGCCAGCGCGCAAAGAGCCGTTTCCGTCGGGTCGCCTGACCAGCCGGCGTCTTTGGGGAGGGAGTCGTTGTTAAGGGCGAAACCCGCCAGCAGCCGCGCGTAGAGCTCGGGCTGCGGGGGGGGCTGCCCGGCTTTGAGCAGCGCGCCGTCCAGGTAAAGTTCCTCCACCGTCATTTTGTTCTGCGTGAGCGTGCCGGTCTTGTCCGTGCATATATAGGTTACCGAGCCCAGCGTTTCCACGGCCAGCAGTTTGCGGATAAGGGCGTTCTGCTTCGCCATCTTTTTTGCGCCCATGGCCAGGGCTATGCTCATTACGGCGGGCAGCGCTTCCGGAATAGCCGCCACCGCCAGCGACACCGCCGTAAGGAACATCAGTACGGGCGGCTCGCCGCGCAGCAGGCCAAAGCCGAACACCGCGGCGCAGATGGCCAACACCGCCCAGGCCAGCTTCTTGCCGAAGGCGGTAAGCCGTTTCTGGAGGGGCGTTTCAACCTCTTCCTCGTCCTGCAGCATGCCGGCTATTTTGCCGAGCTCGGTGCTCATGCCGGTGGCCGTCACCACGCCCCGGCCCCTGCCGTAAGACACCGACGTGCCGCTGTACGCCATGTTCAGCCTGTCGCCCAGCTGCAGGTCCTCTCCGGCGACCGGGCCGGCCTGCTTCTCTACGGAAAGGGATTCCCCGGTAAGCGCGGCCTCCTCCGTCTTAAGCGAGGCCGCTTCTATAAGGCGCAGGTCCGCCGGTACTACAGAGCCGGCTTCAAGTACCACTATATCGCCGGGGACCAGGGTCCCGGCCGGGACGGAGGCTGCCACCCCGTCCCTTATCACCGAAGCGGAGGGCGCGGCCATCCTCTTTAGCGCCTCCATGGCTTTCTGCGCGCGGTATTCCTGGACAAAGCCCATTATGGCGTTAAGCGCTACAATCGCCCCTATCACGGCCGCGTCCAGCGTTTCACCCATTAGCCCGGAAACTGCCGCCGCCGCTATCAGGACCACTATCATGAAATCTTTGAACTGGCCGAAGAACATTGACAGCGCGCCGCGTTTCTTCTTTACCTCGAGGGCGTTAGGCCCGTGCTTTTTCAGCCGCAGCTCGGCCTCGGCGGCGCCAAGCCCAGCCGGGGAAGAGCCCAGTTCCTTTAACGCTTCCTCGCTAGCCAGTTTATGCCAGGCGCGGGGCCCGGCGGGGGGAGTTGTATTCATATTTACCTCTGCGGGGATTATACCCTTTATAAACCAATGAAAAGACCCCGGCTTCCCGGGGTCTTTAAGCGCGCGTTCAAGGCTTGTGCGGTTCGGGCGGGGGTTCTTGCTGCGGCGGGTTCTTAATTATCACGGACAGCAGCATGGCGGCGGCCAGGATGCCGAGGATCACGCCGAGAGAGAGCAGCGCGGGGATCTTATAGTAGCCGGAAATCAGCATCTTTATTCCCACGTAGAACAGGATTATGGAAACGCCGGCTTTAAGGTAGCGGAACAGGTCCATTACGGAGGAGAGCAGGAAGAACAGCGAGCGTAGCCCCACCACGGCGAAGACATTGGAGGTGTACACTATAAACTTGTCCGTGGAGACGGCGAGCACCGCCGGGATGGAGTCCACGGCGAAGATCAGATCGGAAGTCTCTATCACCACCAGCGTGGCGAAGAGGGGGGTGGCGTGCCAGATATTGCGCTTAACGAAGAAATCCCCGTTGGTGCCTTCTTTGTCTATGGGGATTATCTTTGCCAGCAGCTTAAGCACCGGGTTGGCGCCCGGGTCCATATCGCCCTCTTTCTGCACCATCATCTTTATGGCGGTCAGGATAAGCACGCCGCCGAACACATAGATGAGCCACTCGAAAGTGTGGATCAGTTTGACCCCGGTGAAAATAAGGATCAACCGCATGAACACCGCCCCTAGTATGCCCCAGGTGAGGATCTTGGGCTGGTATTTCTTGGGGATGCCGAAATAGGCGAAGATCATGATGAACACGAACATGTTGTCCATCGAGAGGGAATATTCGATGACGTAGGCGGTGAAGAACTCCAGCATCTTCTCGAAGCCCAGCATGTGGCCGGTGAGGAAGCCGAACATGGTCGCCACTATTACCCAGAAGCCGCAGAGCATCAGGGCTTCTTTGCGGGTTATCTCGTGGACCCTGCCGGCTGAAAGTTTTATGTCGGCGATAAAAAGCGCCGAGGCCGTTACGGCGAAGACTAGCCACATGATTTGCAGATTGGTAGGCATTAGTTAAATTATATAAATAAACCGGCTTCTACAAACGGCTTGAAAGAGCAACGTATTTAATTTAGAATTAACAGATACTTTAGTTATGGAGGAATCATGAGCGAAACATTCGATATAGTGCTGCTGCTGGCTCTGCCGGCTTCCGGTAAATCAGAAGTGAGGCGTTTCCTTGCCAACGTTGAGCCCCAGCGGCTCAAGCAGGAGTTCCATATAGGCGCGAACCTCCAGCTGGACGACTTTCCTTACGTGCACATGATGCGCCGCGCCGACGACGAGCTTGTTAAGCTCGGCAAGACCCGCCTGTTCTTTAAAGCCGGCGACAAGCCCTTCATTAACACCTATGATTGGGGCACGCTAATCCACCTGCTGAACGAGGACTACCGCGACCTGATGGGCAAGAACGTAGTGAAAGCCGATTCCGCCGCCGACCTCCTTATGCGCCGCATAGACAAGGCCGGCGAAAAGGCGAAGATAACTCCGCGCCTGGCCACGCTCGACAAGGCCGCCTGGACCGCTGTGTCGGCCGCTCTTGAAAAAGAGGCCCGCGCTATGCTGGACGAGAAGCACGCCGCCTACCCCGAATCCTTCGAGGGTAAGACCATCGTGATAGAGGCCGCCCGCGGCGGTCCCGACAAATCAGCCTACCCGCTGCAGGACCCGCTCGGTTACCAGTATTCCCTCAGGGAACTGGACCCCGAAATCCTGAAGAAGGCCGTTATTCTCTACGTCTGGGTGACCCCCGAGGAAAGCCGCCGCAAGAATACCGCCCGCACTAACCCTAATGACCCCGGTTCCATTCTGCACCACGGCGTGCCGATGGAAGTGATGCTGAACGACTACGGCTGTGACGACATGGACTACCTGGAGAAGAACTCCGAAGTCCCCGGCACCATTACCGTAGCCGCCCAGGATAAGAAATACCACCTCCCTATCGGCCGCTTCGACAACCGCGTGGACAAGACCTCGTTCCTGCGCGTAGAGAAGAAAGACTGGGACCCCAAAATGGTGGCCGACGTCACCAATGGCATTAAGGGCGCCACCGACAAGCTGTTCTCCATGAAGACGCTCGCCGGTAAGTAAGTTAAGTCACTAAAAAAGCGAGGCCGCCGGTTTTAAACCCGGCGGCCTCTCTTTTTGTCTTTAACAGGCTAAGCTTTGTTCCAGTTATCCTGTTTGGCTTCGGCCAACCGGCTGTGGTGCCGGCCGTAGAAGAAGTAGATGGCCGTGCCGATGGCCATCCAGATTATCAGCCGCAGCCAGGTGGCCCACGGGAGGAAGCACATCTGCGCCAGGCAGACTATGGCGCCCAGCGCCGGCACCAGCGGCACAAGCGGGGTCTTAAACGGCCGGTTCAGCTCGGGGTGCGTGCGCCGTAATACGATGATGCTGACGCACACTATGGCGAAGGCAAGCAGCGTGCCGATGGACACCATCTCGCCCAGGGCGCCGATGGGGAACAGCCCGCCCAGCAACGCGGCCACCGCGCCGGTCACCATGGTGGTGATATGCGGCGTGCGGAAGCGCGGGTGCACCCTGGAGAAAATGGGGGGAAGCAGCCCGTCCATGGACATGGAATAGAAGATGCGCGGCTGGCCCAGCAGCAGCACCAGCATAACGGAAGAGAGCCCGGCTATAGCGCCTATCTTGATGAATTTCCTAAGCCAGAACAGGCCCTCGCCGGCGGCGTTCACGCCTACGGCGATGGGGTCCGGCACCAGCAGCTGGTCGTATTTAACTATGCCGGTAAGCACCAGCGCTACCAGGATATAAAGTATCGTGCAGACGGCCAGCGAAGACAGGATGCCGATAGGCATGTCGCGCTGTGGGTTTTTTGCCTCTTGCGCCGCGGTGCTCACCGCGTCGAAACCTATGTAAGCGAAGAAGATTACGCCGGCCCCGCGCGCTATGCCGCTCCAGCCGAATTGCCCGAACGTTCCCGTATTTGCCGGAATGAAAGGGTGCCAGTTGGCGGAGTTAACGTAGGCCGCGCCGAAGACTATAAAGAGTATTACTACTATTACCTTAATAACTACGGCGATGTCGTTAACGGTGGCCGATTCGCTAATGCCTATCACCAGCAGGCCCGTTACCGCGGCTACTATCAACACGGCGGGCAAATTAATGATGGCGCCGGTAGTGGCCCAGCCCGCCGCGTGGTCGAAGGAGAAGGGGGCGGTGGAAAGGGCGTACGGAATGTTTACGCCGAAGTCCCGGAGGAAGCTGGTAACGTAGCCGGACCAGCCAACGGAGACCGTGGCCGCGCCGAACAGGTATTCCAGGATCAGGTCCCAGCCTATAATCCAGGCCAGCAGCTCGCCGATGGTGGCGTAGGAATAGGTGTAGGCGGAGCCCGCTATGGGGATCATGGAGGCGAACTCGGCGTAGCACAGGCCCGCGAACGCGCAGCCCACTGCCGAGATAATAAAGGAAAGCACAATGGCCGGCCCTGCGTACTGCGCCGCGGCCTGGCCGGTAAGCACGAAGATGCCCGCGCCTATAATGCCGCCCACGCCCAGCAGCGTAAGGTTCATGGCGCCCAGCGTACGCTTGAGCGAATGTTCCTTTTCTTCGGCCTGCGCCATAAGCGCCTGCAGGGATTTCTTTCTGAATAAAGCTTTCATAGCCCTCCCGATTTACAGAGAATTCGAAATAATATCACTTTGCGCCGTGCCGCGCAATCCGCTTTTCGCCGGGCGCGGTAAAAGGTAGAATTGCCCTGAGTGATATACTTCAACGACCAGCCGGTAGCGCCGGCAAAAAAAGGCACGCTGGCGGAGCTGCTCCGGCGAATGGGGCGGGAGCCGGCCCAGACGGTAGTGACCGTGGACGGGAGATTTATCCCGCCGGCCGAGTATAAAATTTTCAAGGTCCCCGACGGGGCCAGGGTGCAGGCGCACGAGCTATTGCCCGGAGGTTGAGCATATGGATAAACATTTAAAGGTTCTGCACGTCGACGCGGCTTCTTCTTTCTACCGCGTAGAGCGTTTCCCGGTAGGCCCGTTCTGGGGCCCCGTAGATCTGGGGCTGCACCTGGTAGGGCGCGAGGCCGGTAAGCAGAGCGTGCTAAACTTCGGCACGGGGCTCCTGGCCGGCTCGATCTTCCCCGGTTCCAACCGCCTGATGTTCACCGGTCACTCGCCCTGCTGGGGGGGCTTCTATATTTCCGCCATGGGCGGCGCCGGGCTTATCTTTGACGACCTGGGCATAAACATGGTTTCCCTGCGGGGCAGGGCGCCCACGCCTTCAGTGCTGGTGCTCAACCGCGAACACGGCGAGGAAGTGCAGGTGGAAGTGGTGCCCGTGCACGCGCACCACATCTGGGATAGCGCGCCGGGCGGCGTGTACTCCATGATGGATTACGTTTACGGCAGGTGGGGGCATGAATTCGCGCAGACGCCGCGCGTGCTGGCCGTGGGCCCCGCCGCCGAGCTCACCGATTTCGGCGCCATAGTCTCCGCCCCTTACTTAGACGGCAAGTCCACCCACGCCGACTGCTGGGCCGGGCGCGGCGGGTTCGGCAGCAAGCTGTTCCGGGAGCACGGCATCTGCGCCGTGATCTACGGCGGCACCTGCCTCGACGAGGATTTCCGCGACCGCACCGTGGCCGACGAGTGGTTCCGGGGCCGCTACGAGCAGAAGGTGGCCGCCAAGGACTTCGAGGCTACCACCAAGTACCGCTTCGATCCCAAGTTCAACACCGGCGGCACCTTCGGCGTGAATTACTCAACGCTGAACGGCAAGATCATGGCCTTCAACTATAAAACCGCCCTGTGGCCCGAGGAGCAGCGCCTGGCCATGAACAAGACCTTGATCACAGACCACTACCTTAAACAGTTCAATACCGAGACCATCGCCGGCAAGCAGCAGCGCACCTGCGGCGAGCCCTGCGCGGCCGTCTGCAAAAAACTAAACGGCGAATTTAAAAAAGACTACGAGCCCTATCAGACCATGGGCCCGCTGTGCGGCATCTTCGACCAGCGCGCGGCCGAGCGCCTTAACCACCGCGCCGACGCGGCGGGCTTCGACGCTATCTCCGTGGGCGGCGTGCTGAGCTGGCTGATGGAATGCCTGGACGACGAACTCCTTAAGCCCGAAGACCTGGGCGTGGTCGCCCGGCCCCGCTGGAAACTGGAAGGGTTCGACGTGGTAGCGGACTCGGCGCACAACGCGGAACTGGGCGTGGCGCTTATAGATTCTATCCTTAAACCCGGCGGGCCGCTGGACCTTTCGCTGGGGCCCCGGAAGCTGGCCCGCAGACTTTCGCGCGAGAAGAACCCGGAGATAGGCAAGCGCCTTGTCTGCAACGCCAACGCCCGTAACGGCTGGATGGTGCCCAACCAGTACTGGAACTCCGGCGCGCTCAGCCCGATGCCGATAATGGGTAAGTACTATATGTATTATGGCTTCGACTTTGTGCCGCCCCGGCAGCTGGGCCGGCTAAACGCCAACCGCATGGTGCAGGAACTTATCATCGACAACCTGGGCATCTGCCGCTTTCACCGCGGCTGGGCCGAAGAGATGGCCCCGGAGATTGTGGAGCATATCTGGGGAAATTCGGCGCAGTTCGTGGACCTGGTAAAGGCCACCGCCGGCCGCATCAACAGCCGTAACGTGGCCGTGTTCTGGGAGTCGGAGCGGGATATAGACTTTGTCTTCTCCGCCATGAAGCGCCGCCGCGACACGGACGGCGACAAATCCCCGGAGCTGGAGAAGTGGATCAAGGCCTTTGAGGCGGACAAGAACGCCGCCGCGCTGGACTACTGGTTCGAAATCCGCAAAGGCATCTCGGAGACGCTGAACACCCTGGCCTGAACAGGCGGGGGGAAGGAAGACCGGAGGTTTTCCTCCGGTTTTTTCTTTAAGGGCGTTGCGGTTTAAGGTTCGTTTATGTATTTGCGGGTTTCGGCGGCTATAACGGGGGCGAGCAGCAGCAGCGAAATCAGGTTCGGCACCGCCATCAGGCCGTTAAAGATGTCCGCGAAGTTCCAAACCGCCGGCAGGGCGGCAACGGAGCCCACCATTACGGCGGCTATCCAGAGGTACCTGTAGGGCATTACGGACTTCACCCCGAAAAGGTACTCCGCGGCTTTCTCGCCATAGTATTCCCAGCCGAGAATGGTGGAGAATACGAAGGTGAGCAGTCCAAAGCTCAACACGGCCGGCCCGACGTAAGGGATATGTGAGAAAGCGCTGCGGGTAAGCTCCGCGCCTTTTAGCCCGCTCTGCCAGTCCCCGGCGCTTACAATTACAAGGCCCGTTATAAGGCACACTACCACGGTGTCCCAGAAAGTGCCCGTGCAGGAGACCAGCGCCTGCCGTACCGGGTTCCGGGTCTGGGCGGCGGCGGCCACTATGGGGGCCGAACCCAGCCCCGACTCGTTGGAAAAAAGCCCGCGCGCTATACCGTAGCGCATGGCCTCTTTTGCGCCCGCGCCTATAAAGCCGCCCACGGCGGCCTGCCCGGAGAAGGCGGAGGAAAGTATCAGGCTTACCGCGCCCGGCAGCTTATCCCAGTTAAGCAGCAGAATAATCCCGCAGCCGAGTACATAGAACACCGCCATGAAGGGGACCAGTTTCTCGCAGGTTTTGGCTATGGATTTTATGCCGCCGAGTATTACCACGCCGGTAAGGACGGTCATTACGGCGCCGCTTAGCCACGTGGACAGGCCGAAGGTGCCCTTTAGCATCTGCGCTATGGAATTAGCCTGCACCATGTTGCCGATGCCGAAGGCCGCCACGGCGGTGAACAGGGCGAAGAGCACCCCCAGCCATTTGGCGTTAAGGCCGCGCTCGAGGACGTACATCGGGCCGCCTGCGATCTCGCCGTTGGGGAGGGTTACGCGGTATTTCACCGAGAGCAGCGCCTCGCCGTATTTGGTGGCTATGCCGAATACGCCGGTAAGCCACATCCACAGCACAGCACCGGGGCCCCCGGCCGCTACGGCCGTGGCCACGCCTACTATGTTGCCTGTCCCGATGGTCGCGGCCAGCGCCGTAGTAAGCGCGCCGAACTGTGAAATCTCGCCCTCGCCTTCTTTTTTACGGCTGAAGGAAATTTTTATGGCCTTAACCAGGTGGCGCTGTATGATACCCAGCCTGAACGTAAGGAAGATATGCGTGCCGAACAGCAAGATGATAAGGGGGGCGCCCCACACCAGCGCGCCGGTTTTTTCAAGCAGGGCGTTTAAATTTTCCATCCGTGAATTTTAGCTTATTTTCCGGGCCGGGCTCCCGGCCGCTATTTCCTGCAATTAGGATTTTGCAAATTCTCTCTAATTTACTAATATATATATCGTAGTTATTCGCCGAGGTAGCTCAATTGGTAGAGCATTCGCTTCGTAAGCGACAGGTTGAGGGTTCAAGTCCCTTCCTCGGCTAAATTTTTTCGGGAGATCAGGGGCTCGGTATCTTTTAGCGTTTTACGTGCACCGCCTTCCCTTTATCATGGCCAAGAAAAACATCCTTCCGGTTTCTGATTACGATGAGGCTAGTTTCGCTCCCGGAGTAAGTTTCGCCCGCAAAGCCATCTGGTGGTGGCTGCCCATCCTTTACCTTCTCATCTCCGATACCTTCTACCTGCGCACCTACGATTCCGCGCAGGTCAAAATTACGCTGCTGCAGATGGGCGGCATCGGCATGCTGGGGCTGTGGGTCTCCCTGCTGGTTCTCGAGGGGCGCAAGGCTTTCCGCCGCGAGGACTTCGTCTTCATGGCGCCGTTCTTCGCCTACCTGCTGTACGTTTTCGTTTCTTTCAGCAACGCGCCTTATAAGGGCTCCTGCGTGGACGACTTTGTCCGCTACATACTTTACATGTCTGTCACCCTTATAATTATAAGGGAATTCACTTCCGAGGCGGTGGACCGCCTTACCAAAATCCTGCTCATCGCAGCGTACATAACCATCCTTTACGGGGTGGTGCAATTCTTCGATACCCGCTTTTTTCCGCCCAAGGACGTGGGACCTGGCCTGGACCCGTTCATTTGGCGCGGGGCTTTCTCCAAGAGGGTATTTTCCACGTTCGGTAACCCGAATTTCTTCGGCAACTTCCTGGTGCTGATCTTCCCGATAATCTTCACACAGTACCTCAAGAAGCGGTCCGTGCTGCTGTTGCCGCTGATCTTCATGGACCTGCTTTGTCTTTATGGCACGGCCACCAAGGGCGCTTTACTTGGGTTCGGCATTTCTTCCTTCATCTTTATAGTCTTCTACGGCTACTTCTTCATGCGGGACAGTCTTAAAATAAGCCGCAGTGCTTTCCTGGGCCTGGCTTCCATCCTCCCGATCTCGGCTCTCTTCATCATCTACTTTCTTGGGAACCCCGCTTCGTACAGTTTTCGCGTAAGCACCTGGCTTTCCACCTGGGAAATGGTGGAGTCCCGGCCGCTCACCGGGCTGGGCGTAGGCAGCTTTAAGGTAATCTACCCGGCTTACCGCCGGCCCATTATATTTCATATCGAGGGCAAGCATAACACCGAGACCGACCACGCCGAGCAAGAGCACCTTGAGCAGTTGATGGACAACGGCGTTATAGGTTTCGGCTTGTATCTCTGGCTTATAGCTTTCGTTACTGTGGTGGGCCTGCGGGGCCTTAATGCCCTTACCGAAAACCTCAAAGGGGCGCGGCCGCCGCCCGTGGCTTATGATTTGCTCGGGTATCTTACCGCCCTGCTGGCCATGCTGGCTCATAATTTTACCGACGTCAGCATGCGCTTCGTCTCTTCGGGTATCTTTCTGGGCTTGCTGCCTGGCGTGATAGTTAACCTGGCCCGCGGGCACGCCTTGTGGGAACTCCATTACAAAGAAGAATCCAAGCCTGCTTTGGTGAAGGAAAGCGCGGAGCCTTCCGCCCTCTTTACCTGGACCATGTGGACGGCGCGCTTCGCCGGGATGGTCGGCCTGCTTTACGCGGCTTTCCTGATAGTAACCGAGTTTGCCCAGCTGCAGGGCCCGCTAAATAACTACGTGGCTGGCGGCGAGATTCTGCAGTGGTACATCTCCTGGCTGCTGCTGTTGGGCTGCGTGGGTTTCTTTATCTACGCCTTCGCCGGCGTAATGCTTAAAGGCGTTTCCGCGGCCGTGCCCGTTGTGGTGCTGCTGACGCTGCTGCCGATGTACTACTTCTGGGGCTGGTTCAAGGGCGACGTGAACCATAATATGGCTATTTTCTTCTCGAAACAGGGCAAATGGGAAGAAGCCATTACTTACTATCAGAAAGTGAACAAGCTTAATAAGTATTTCATCATGCCGTATTATTTTACCGGCAACGTTTTTAACGACCGGCTCAACATGGATAAATCATACCACCCGGAGTGGGGGGATACGGATAACCAGCCCCGGGACGATTTTGAGCGCGCGATGGCCGCTTACGAGGCTGTGCGCTCGATGGCCCCCAACTACGTGCAGATGCACCACCAGGTGGGCACGCTCTATATAAAGATGTACGACTACCTGATGCGCGCCGGCAAGCCGCAGGAGGCCGCCGTTTACCTCGACAAGGCCATGGCCAGGTTTAACGTGTACGAGAAGCTGGACCCCGTCTATCCCCTTAATTATTACCGCAAGGCCCAGATCGATATCCAGCGCAAGGATTTCGCCGCGGCCGAGCGTGAGTACCAGCACGACCTATACGCCTGGAAATGTTTCGTCCCCGGGCACCTGCACGCGACGCCCGAGGCTTATACCAACCTGGCCAACGCTGAGTTCGCGCTCGGGAAATTCGCGAAGGCTGCCGAGAATTACCGCAAGGCCCTGGCCCTCAACCCGGACTTCGAACAGGCCAGGCGCAACCTCGCCATTGTGCAGAGCAGGGTTCCCGCCGTTCCCAGGCCCGCGCCGGGCCTAAGGTAGGCGGGATGGCAGACCTGGAGAAAGACAAGCCCGTTAACCGCGCTGTGCTGGCTATACTGCTGACAGCCGCGTTCTTTGTCTCGCCGCTTATCTTTTTTACCGGCCTTACGCGTAACCCTTATTATCTCCAGATCACCCTGCTGAATATTTCCCTTACCGCCGCGGTCGCGCTGTTCCTCTACGGCTCGCTAAAGAGCGGGAAATGGCTGCTGCCGCGCACGGCGCTTTCCAAGCCGCTCGCCGCGCTGGCTACGGTATACGCGCTTTCCTTTGCTTGGTCCTGGGCCGGGCACGCCTCTTTCTTCCACCCGGCCATGGCCTCCGAGGGCCTTAAGGCCGGCGTTTTCTTCCTGGTCAATTGCCTGGCGGTTTTCTACCTTTCCCTTTCTCTGCCATTCGCCGACGACGGCGAGATCCCTGTCGGTAAATGGCTCGCGCTGATCATCTGCTGGGGCTTGTTGTGGTTGCTTTTTCCGCTGCTGCGCGCTCAGCCCGCAGGAGACGGACTGCTCGACCGTCTGCTTGATCCTTATGGCCTGTTGCTCTGGGCTTCGGGCTTCGCCGCAGTCTACCTGCTTGTGCGGCGCTGCCGGCAGGAGGATATACTCCACCTGGCGCTTTCGGCCGGCACCATAGCCTCGCTTTATGGCATCCTGGAATATTTTCACTATGAGATAATCTGGTCTAAATTGGTGAATCCGTATGGCAATCGTTCCGTTTCCACTTTCGGCAATCCCAACTTTATCTCTTCCTACGTGGTGCTTTTTCTGCCGCTGGCCGCTTCGCTGTTGATGAAGGCGGAAACCCGAGTGAAGCGTTATTTTTACGGGCTTGTCTTCCTTTCGTACGGCGGCATGCTGATGTGCAGCATGACCCGCTCGTCCTGGCTGGGCGCCGCTGCCGCTTTTGCATTTCTCTTTGCTTTCGCTTCCCACCGGGAGAAGTTAAGGGCCAATAAGAAATTCCTTTATCCCTTCTTCGGCATGGCGCTGCTGCTGATGGTTCTCTGGCCGGCCGACAACCTCAAACCTTTCAGTTCCGGCCTCTCCGAGCGCGTCACCGAGGCCGCTTCCGGTATAAGGTCCCCGGCAGCGGTAAGCCTTTCCGGCGACTCCGGGAAGGTATATGCCTCCTTCCACCAGCGTCTGCTTATGTGGAGCAGCGCCTGGCAAATGGGGCGTGAGAACCCGCTGTTGGGCAACGGCTGGGGCCAGTTCGAACTCTTTTACCCGTTTTACCAGGGCCGGTTGATTCTTAATTATCCGGTGATGCGCGCGCTGCGCACGCACGCCAATAACGCGCACAACGAATTTCTGGAGCAATGGTCGCAGGCCGGCCTGCTGGGCCTGGGTATCTACCTCTGGTTCCTCGCTGTTCTCTTCCTTGGATTCCTGCGGTTTTACCGTTCCGCCCCGGCAGGTGCCCGCTACGAGGCCGTGCCGCTTGCTGCGGGGCTGGCCGGGATGCTAGCAGACAACATGCTAAACGTCTCGCTGCATTTCGCCGTGCCAGCCCTGGCTTTCTGGTGGCTGGCGGGCTCACTGGCGCTGAAGACTGCGGGCACGGAGGCTTACCCGCCGTGGAAGAGGCCCCGCGCAGCCGCGGCGGCCGTCTGGGCGCTGCTGGCCTGTTGCCTGGCCTGCGGCTGGTTCTGGCACCGTCAGTTTATGCGCGAATTTCACTATTTTAACGGTTTCCGAATCATGAGGACCGGGAATTCCGCCGCCGCCGCGGAGGAACTGCTGACGGCCTGGAAAGCACAGCCGCGCGAGGTTAACAGTAATTACGAGATGGGCAACGCCTATGTGCGCTCCGGAGAGCTGGGGAAAGGCGTGTGGGCTTATCGGGAGGCCCTTAATTCCAACGCCGGTTACGACGAGATTTATTTTAACCTGGCGATAGTGCTCCGCCGCCTCGGACGCAATGAGGAGGCGCTTAAATATCTGCAGACTTCCTCGGTGATAAACCCGCTCAGCCGCACTACCTGGCAGGCCCTGGCTGAAATTTATTTCGCGGCTCCGGACAAGGCCGCCGTCGCCAAGGTCGCCGCTCTCGATCTTTCCGAAGCGGTCAGGGTGTTCCCGTATGACGGGAATGTCTGGAACGCGCTCGGCTATTTCTTAATGCTCGCCAAAGACCTTGAGGCCGCCCGCGCCGCCTACGCCAGCGGCGTAAAGGCGGCTCCTGAAAACGCCATGCTGGCCGCCAACCTGGCCGGCATCGCCCGTCAACTGGGCATAACAAAAGAGCCGACACTGGACTGGCTCGCCGCCTACTCGGCGCTGGCGCGCTCGCTGGAAGCTCCGGCCGTACCTGCCGGCGCGCTGGCCGCGGCCGACGCTCTGCTGGCCCGGGACCAGCAGAGCGAGAAAGCGCTCGCGCTCAGGGCCAGGCTGCTGTTCAAAGCCGGCCGCCTGGATGAGGCCCGCAGGGACCTGGCCGCGTCGCTCATTAAGAACCACGACGATAATGCGGCGCGCTACGGGTTGGCCGTTATCTGCGAAAAGCAGGGAGACCTGAAGTGCGCGCGCGAGGAGTGGGGGACTTTTCTGCAGCTTGAACCGGAGAACGCGGCCGTGGCCGCGCGCCTTAAAGCGCTGGGGAACTGACGCCGTCTGTGGGCCATAGGCCTTGATACGGCACTAACATAGTTTCGGCCGTCTGTGGGCCATAGGCCTTGATACGGCACTAACATAGTTTCGTAACAATCCCGCAATATTTAAGCAAACTGAAAAGTGTTAAATATAAAGGCGGGAGACTAAACCGATTTTGCGGAGCGTTGAGATGAAAAAAATGAACGCGGTAAAATTTGCGCTGCCCGGGTTGATGCTGCTACTGGCCTTGGTTTACTCAGGACCGCTGTCCGTTCCTCTTGCCGCGCAGGCCGCCAGGAGCGGGGTTAGCCGTTCTATGGACCAGGCAATACGCCTTTACCACGAGGGCCAGGACAGCGAGGCCATGGACCGCTTCATGGATATCCTCGTGAAGGGGACGCCCGCCGAGAAGGCGTTGGCTAACGAATACATTTCTAAAATAACTCTGCGCATGAACACCGGCGTTAACACTATAAGAGGCGGGAGCGCCGGCCCCGAGACGCTTAACGAGGTTTCGGGGCCTAAGAGAGAATCCCCGGAACGCCCCGCGTCCAAGGCCTCGGTACGCGAAGATTATGCAGCGGACGAAGAGTCCGCCGACCAGGAGAAACTGTCAGACAGACAGGCGCAGCAAGAGCGGGTAGCCGACAAGATATCTGCCAAGATCACCCAGATGCGCCGCGACCTGCTGCTGGAGCTCGGGCGGGGGGACGCTGTAAGGGTCTATATGGCCGGCGCGATGCCCAGAGCGATTACTTTGGACCCCAACTATTTCTTTGCTTCGGACAGTTCTTTCAGACCGGGTACGCAAAAAACACTGGCCGCTCTTTCCGGACTGCTGTTCACCCTGGGCAAGGCCAACTGCCTGCTGCTGCCGGAAGGTTCAGCCGAAGGCGACGTCAAGATCAACAGTATCCGGCGAGCCATTGCGATGAATTCCTATTTTGAATCGCGCGGCATCTCCAAGTCAAGGCTGGAAGTTAATCTGACCGGAGCGGATGCCCGCTTCCCTAAAGAGCTTACGGCAATTAAGGGAATGATAATTATATTTGATTATGACAAAGCTCCAAGGCTTAAGGACCTTGAAGACCTGCAGACCAAGGGCCCCAAGGTCTCGCTCGGCATTTATCCCACGGCCATTTCTGTGCAGGACAATGAGGGCGCCATCGTGGAATTCTCGGCTTTCGAGTCCCCGATAGGTCAGCCTTCCTGGAAGTTTCAGATCTACGAGGTACAGGCCGACGGCAGCCGCCTGCTGCTGCAGGATATTTCAGGTTCCGGGCCCCAGTATAACCAGAGCTACTGGAACGGCCGTAAAAAGTTCTTCGGCGCTCCGTACCCTTCAGGCAGATACATGTTCAGCATTACGGCCACCGATGTGGAAGGCCGCGACACCTCGCTTAGCCGTTACCTGGTGGTGCGCCCTACCGCCGCAGAGGAGAAAGCGGCCCAGGCAAGGCCCTCGCAGAAGAAGGCCGCCCCGAAAGAGACCGTGCTGCCATCAGGCCTAAAGACGAAGACCATGGGCTCCAAGGGGACTTCGGGCTCTTCGTCCGGCAAACTGTTAAACCGGGCCGCGGCCCAGAAGGCGGCGAAAGCTAAAGCTCTGGCCGCCAAGAGGGCGGCGCTCAAGAAGTCCCGCGCCGCCAAGGCAAAGGCTGCCGAGACCGGCGAGGAGAAACAACAGAAGGCAGAAGCGGCGCCCGGAGAGTCTTCTACGCAGCTCAGCTACAAGATTTACTTTAAGGAGAACACCGCCAGCATCACTGCCAACAGCGAGAAAAAGCTGGCCCAGGTTGCTGAGACACTTGGATATTATCCGATGGCCAGTATCTCACTTATCGGTTACGCTTATTCCGGAGAGGCCAATGCGGATGCTATGGCCGAGAACAGGGTTAACTACGTGGCCTCCCGCCTGTCCGATAAATATAAGGTCTCCAAGTCACGAATGGACATACAGTCCAAAGTGTCTGAGACCCCTAAAAGCATTGTGGAAATTAAAATGTCAGGCAAAGAATAGATAAAATACGCTCGTATTATTGTAAAATTAAAAAGTTATGGCTACAACGGCAGGAAAAAACATACTGGGCATTTATATTTCGCCAAAGGAAATATGCATTGCCCAGACTAAGATAGGGAAGAACTCCAAGCCGGAGTCCGAGCACCTCGTCAAATTCCCCACCGGTTTTGTGGTGAAGGAGGGGATGCTGCGTCCGCTTTCCCTCAATAACGAATTTTTCAATGAGAAAGCCTCCTGGATAGGCCCGCTGAAGCAGGCTGTTAAAAAGGTAAGCTGGGGCTCCTCTTCCGTGGTTGTTACCCTTTCCTCTCAATTCTCCATCCTGCGCTACTTCCTGATGCCTTCCGTGGAGCGCCGTTTCTGGAGCCGGTCCATCCCTCTAGAGTCCAAGAAGTACATCCCGGTTTCATTCGAGGAAGTTGTTTACGATTATAACGTGGTTCCCACCGAAGACGGCAAGAAAATGGGCGTGCTGTTCGGCCTCACCCAGCGTAAGAGCGTGGAGTTCATCATTAATACGCTCAAGTCCCTAGGGCTCGAGCTCTCGGCCGTAGAGATAAATTCCGTCTCCCTGGAGCGGCTCTTTGGCTTCATGGATCAGACGAACCACGATGCCAAGGGTTATATCCATTTTTCCGACAGCACTACGCTGATGCTATTTTCCCACGGCGGCTACCCCGTGCTCTACCGCGAAACCGATTCTGAAGCTTCCGGCACGATGAGCGAGCGCCGCCGTCTGGACGTGAAGGGAGCTGTGCAGTTTGTGGACCGTTATGTGGGCGGTAAGGATTATAAGACCATTATGCTCTCCGGCGACAGTTCCGACGTCTGGAAGCCGCTGGCAGAGAAGGAAGCGGCCCCCATCGCCGTTGAGGTCTGGGACGCGGCGGGCGCCTGCTCACTTAAGGATAACGGTGCCTCGGCCTTGTTCGCGATGGGCGCTACGCTGCGCGAGCGTGTTCCAGGCAAGATGGTGCTGGATATCTCCGGGATCAGTACAGCTGTCCGGCTGGAAAAACAGGTGCAGTCCTATGTCTGGAATATTACTTTTATCCTGGGCGGCTTCCTGCTGCTGCTTTCCCTTATAACCCAGGTGCGCCTTTCCCTGATTAATTCCACCGTGGCCTCTCTAGATGCCAAAGTCGGCAATATGCCAGATCTTCAGGGCAACGATGCCGAAGCTATAAAAACCAAGATTACGCGCATGCAGGACAACGTGAGGATACTTTCATCGCTTGTTACCGATACGGATATGTTCGCTCCCAAACTGTCGGCCATAGCGGATAGCATTCCTCCGGATCTCTGGGTGGGGGAACTACAGTATTCTAACCCCTTTTCGGTAGTGGAAGCCCAGGGTAGCGCTAAGGACCTCAGGCTAAACGGGGAAACCATGCTGAAAGGAGAGCTTAAAATTCGTGTGGTAGACTCCTTTATTAAAGGGCTCAAGACCTCCCCGGAATTTAAGGTTTTCTTTGCGCCGGCCGGCAGTATAGACAGCACGACCGATTCCGAGGGGAGGTCCTCTACGATAGGGACACAGACCGCCGGCAATGAAATGGGCAGGAGCAAGCCCAGCAGTTTTTCTGTAATGTGCACTTCAAAAAGGAAATGACGATATGCCTCCGCCCCTAGCGGCCCTAGTTCAAAAACTGCTGTCCTTCTTTAAGGACATGCTGGATAATATCCGCATGATTTATTCCGAGAAGGGCATTGAGCCGTTCAAGAAGCCGCTTATTGTCGCCGTCCCGACGCTGATAATCCTTTATGCGGCCGTTTTTAGCCCGCTCAGCACCAAACTCTCCGCCACCAGGGTGCATATGCAGAGCCTTGAGGTTATAGCGCTCCACGCCGGGGAATATGAGGACGCCAAGACCAGGCTTTCTGCCCTGCAGCGCCGCCTGCCGCTTATCAAGGACAAGGACGAGTGGCTTAATTATATTATCACTAATTCCGCCCGGACTTATGGCATTTCTTTCGAGGGAATGGGGGCGCAGCGGGAGACCGAGGTCGGCAATTTTGTGCTTGTTTCGCGAGAAGTTTCCGTGAGTACAAATTATTCCACGCTGGGCAAATGGATCGCCGACATAGAGAATTCGCCCATCCTTATCCGCTTTACGGATCTTAATATGCGCCGCGACGCCGCGAACTCTGGCAGGGTAAAGGTCACTTTTAAACTGTCTACTATCTTCCCGAAATTCTCCGGGGGAGGAGTTTAATATGAAAAGCCTCTCCTCCCTGCTCGGCTGGATGTTGCTGGTCGCGGTCCTTGCGGTGCCGTCCTTCCTTTTCTACAACTGGTGGATGAAGAGCAAGCAGCAGTCTTCGGCCGAGTTGACGCAGGCGCCCGTTTCCGCCAATATCTTCCCCTCGGCGGATAAGACTCACGAGACCTCGCAAATACTATATTCCACTCCCGTTCCCGCGGCCCAGCCTGCGGCCGTTACTACTTATCCTGCGGCGGGCAACGCCGTGCAGGATGCCCCGGGGTCAACTCCCAGGCCCGCCCCTGCCGCCGCGGTTTCCACGGCCGCAGCGTCCGTGGCTCCTGCCCAGCCCGCAGCGTCCCCGGACGTGTCCGCTTCTACGCAGACCAAAAAAAACTCCTATTTTGACCCAAAAAGCGACAGGGATCCGACTCTTTCCCCAGCGGATTACAGCCGCATAAAAGAAGTGGAAATGCAGAGGAAAGAGGATGAGAGCCGGCAGAAAAGGGAAAGGACCAAGGTTGAGAAAAAAGAATCCTGCGAGTCCAGACTTGTGCTGCAGGGGATAGTGGGCAAAGCGGTCATTATAAACGGCGAGATGTATTATGCCGGCCAGACCATTTACGGGGCCAAGATCACCAAGGTGGGCACCGATTATATACTTGGCGAATGCAAAGGCAAGAAGTTTAAGAAAGGGATGTAACGGGTGCTTCCGGTCGGGCCCGCATTTAGGTATTATAAAGAGAGCAGGTACGGAGGAGTTATGAAATTTTTAAAAATTTGCCTTACCTTGACGCTTACTGTCGAGCAGCTGTTGTTTCCTGTTGCCGGGCTCTTCGCCCAAAACGCGCCAGCCGCCGACAGGAATTTCGCGCAGGACCTGCAGGGGCCTGGCAGCGAGGAGGGGGGGCCCATACTGGAAAGCTCCGATGCCCCGCCCCCGAGCTCCATGCCGCAGGCCCAGATGCCCGGGACCCCGGTAGAGTCCGTGCAAATCTCGGGCGCCGCGAAAGACGCTCCGATGTATGAAGAGGCGGAATCCACTTCTCCGCTTGACCGCAAG
>JBBRDG010000028.1:0-30310 GCA_038204165.1 Elusimicrobiales bacterium | reverse complement strand
ACACTTACGATTTCGCTTCCTGGAAAATGCGCCTTAAAATAAAAGCCGCGCTGTTCATCTGCAAGCGGTACGGCGCCTTTATAAGCTCGCGCGAAGCGCTGGAGAAGATAAAGGGGGCCGGGTTGTGAGAATAGGCCTGGCCCTGGACGCCCGCCGCGGCGAAAAGCGCGTAGCTCTGCGCCCGGAAGAGCTGATGGACCTCGCGCGCAGGAAGCAGGTGTTCGTGGAGCGCGGCGCGGGCGAGGGGGTTGGCATAAGCGACGATGAATACCGGCAGGCGGGCGCCCACATCTCGTCGAAGGAAACCGTGTATGCCTGCCCGCTGGTGGTAAAGCTGCGCGAGCCTAATGAGACGGAACTCAAGCTGATGCGCCCTGGCAGCACCATGTTTTCGATGATGCACCTTTACAACAGGCTGAACCTGGCCCGCCTGCTGCGGCGTATGGGGATAAACGCCATAGCGATGGAACGGGTTAAGGACCACCTCGGCGAACGCATAATAGAGGACCTGCACGAGGTGGGATATTCCGGCATGACTAAAGCCCTGGAACTTTGGGGCCGCAGCCCGGCCAAGGCGACCGTAAAGATCATGGGCTGCGGTAAAATAGCCATAGGCGCCATACAGGCGGCTTCACGCGCCCAGGCGCGCGTCATCCTGCTCAATAAGCGCGAGATGAACCAAATGGACAAATACCTGCCCGGCACCGACATTCTGGTGGACGGCCTTTCCTGGCCGGCGGAGCTGCGCGGCAAGGTTTTCCTGGTAACCCGCGGCATGCTCAGGCTGATGAATCCGCATGCCGCAGTTATCGGGCTGGTGGCCAACCCGGCCGGCCAATACCCGATAGAGACCATGCGCCCCACTACGCTTTCAGATATTTCCTACTTAGAGAGCGGCGTCACCCACGCCGCCTGCTGGGGCTGGAGCGGCCTGGACCCGGTTAACGTCACCAGGCGCTTCAGCATACAGATACAACCGGTGCTGACGGACATAGCCAGGCACGGGATCAACAATCTTCCGCCTTATATAGAACAGGCGATGACCAGGGCGGAAGCATGAAAATAGGTATTCCGGCAGAAAACAGACCCCTGGAAAAAAGGGTCATCCTCCACCCGGAGGAACTCAAGTCCATAGCCCACCGCCACGAGGTCCTGGTTGAGGCCGGCGCGGGCCTGGGTGTCGGCATTCTTGACGGGCAATATACCGCCGCCGGCTGCCAGGTAACCCGCAAAGATAAAGTTTACGCCGCGGACCTGGTAGTGCGCATTAAGGAACCGGTACCCGAGGAAGTGAGGCTGCTCAAGCCCGGCGCCATCCTGATGAGCATGATGCACCTGCGCTGCGCCCCGGTCCTGGAGCGAGGCCTTATAAGGCAAAAAGTGATAGCCATCCCGCTCGAGAATATAAAGGACGCGCTGGGCCGGCGCATGGTGGAGGCGGTGCAGGAGACCGGTCGCATTGGAATGGAATATGGCTTCAAGCTTTGGGGCAAGGACCCGGCCAAGGCCAAAGTTAAAATAATGGGCTACGGCAATGTAGCGCAGGGCGCCATCCGCGTAGCCGTGGACAAATTGGCAAGCGTAGAAATACTCAACCGCCGGCACTACATACGGATGGACAGGCACCTGCCAGGCACGGACATCCTGGTAGACGCCGTCAACAGGCCTTTCCGCAGGGATGTGGAAAAAGAGACGCCCTTTGTGACCGAATCCATGTTGAGCCTGCTCAAACCAGGCTCGGTGCTGGTCGACCTGGTAGCTAACCCGGTTAACCATGCCCCGATAGAAACAATGAGACCAACTCACATGAACAATCCCTATTACGTTATAAAAGGGATCTACCACACGGCGCTCTGGGGCTGGCCGGGCATGGATCCGCTCAATATTTCAAAACGCTACAGCCTGCAGGTAGCCCCGCTGGTGAAAGCCATAGCCGACCAAGGTCTGGAAAAGTCTCCACTCTCAGTAAGAAACGCCGTTATCAGGCTGGATGCCGGAGAGCGCGTGGCCTGACCTCGCCGTTATTTATATTCCTCGGGCCAGGGGGCTGTGCGTGTCTTGGGACCTCCAGGTTCGGCCCAGACTTTGCGGTCGCCGGAAAGCCTGGAAGGGAACAGGTCCACGGTCAGCTCCTCGGGGCGGAACCACAGCTTGATCTCGCGCTCGCCCTCGATGGGGTCCGAGGAGACGTGCACCACGTTCTCGAAGATACCTTTGGTAGTCACGCGGCCCAGGCTGCCGCGTATGGTGCGGTAGTCGGCCTCTTCCGGGTTTGTGGCGCCTGCTATCTTGCGGGCTTTCATTACGATGTCTTCCCCGGTAAAGGCGAAGGCCAGAACATTATCCTGATTGGCATCGAACTCGCCCATGATAAAGCGGATAAGTTCGTCGTAAAATGGCTTTTCACGCAGGTGGTAGTAATGCGCCTCGGCCAGTTCCTTGGTGACCTTGGCCAGGCGGGCGGCCACCATCTGCAGACCGGTAGCCTCCAGACGCGTCAGCACATAACCCGCCAGCCCTTTCACCATCCCGTCAGGTTTAACAATAACCAGTATAGACTCTTTCATGCCTCAATTATATAACAATCGCCTCCGCGCACCGGAGATTCCGTCGAGCTCAAGTTGCACGCTTCTTTAAATTGCGCCTCCTGGCAGATGCAGCCCCAATGCCAGAAAGATGTAAAATGTTATAGTTCAGATATCAACTATGCTATATAACTGGTACTCCTCCCTCAGCGGGCTTCAGTTGCTTATGTCGGCGCTCGGCGCCGTTATTCTCGGTATAGCCATTTCCACCATCCGGGCTACCAGCAGGAAAACCGCAGAACCGGGGCTACCTGAAGGCGAGGGCAGCTTGTATATCAAACTGCCGAAGAACTCCGAACCGCCGGAAATTAGGCCGGTAGCGTTCCAGACAAACCTCAACAGATTTACCCAATACGCTCCGGAACTGACGCCTGCCGAGCCCGCCCTTAAGCTGTTTGGCCGCGGGAGCGTAGGGTTAGTAACCAATATTATTAAGGATATTTCCGCCATGCCTGGCGCGCTCTACTTCAATTATGACTATTTTAACGTAGCGCCGCGCAGCGCCAATGACCGCCAGTTCACCATAGGGTTCTATAAGTTAGAGGGCCGGGGCCTGCCGGTTTTCGAGTTGCGCCCAGAGGGGTGGCCTGACCGATTAGGGAATGTTTTTGACGGCAAGGACATCAACCCGGCCTGGGACCAGGAGTTCTCCAGAAAATATTATCTTTCCGGTCCTGACAGGCAAGCCGTGGAAGAGCTGTTCACGTCAGACTTAATGGCCGCTTTCGACCGGCTCGAAGGGGCCTGGTACGCGCAGGGCGGGCACGATTGCCTGATAGTATTTAAACAAGGCTTCCTTTTCCCGCGCGACTACACGCGCTTCATGGCCGGCGCGGCCTCAATCTTCCGCGCTATTGCCGGGAAATGAGCCCTCAAATAAAATTGCAACAGGGAACCCAGGGGCAGCATTACTTAATTCCTTAAAATTCCGGACCCGAGCCGCCGAAGGAACCCGGCGGACGGCGCATAAAAGTTGCCACCCCGCCTTGGCTACCGCTATAATAAAAGAATGACGAGGAACAAGGTACGCGCCAGCGTTGAGGCCTCTATTAAAGACGGCCTGGCCTGGGCCGGCATGAGCGGTTTTGTAGAGCCGTACGTGGTTCCTTTCGCCCTGGCGCTGGGCGCGTCCACCCCCGTAATAGGTTTTCTGCGCGCCGCGCCGCCGCTGGTGGCTTCCGGAGCGCAGCTCCTGAACGAAGGCATGGTGCGCCGCCTGGGGAGCTGCCAAAGGGCCGTACGTATAGACGTGCTGATACAAGCTCTTTCTCTTTTTATCACGGCCGCGGCCGTACTGCTTCCGGCGCCCTGGGCCTTGGTCTGCCTGGCTGCCGCGCTTATCCTCTATACTACGGCCGGAAACATGGCCGGCCCGCCCTGGGCTACGCTGATGGGAGAATATATCCCCCGCGGCAAGCGAGGTTCTTTTTTCGGTTTTCGCAACCAGATAGTAGGCGTGACTTTTTTCGCGGCCAGCCTGACCGCGGCCAGAGTGCTCAATTTCTACCCGGGCCTGGGCGCTTTCTCCGCCCTTTTCGCCGCCGCCGGGATATTCCGGCTGCTCTCCTTCCATTATATAGGCCGCATGTACGAACCGGCCTCGGGCCGCCATCTGCCGGAGAAGGAACACCGCGCAGAAGGAACAACCAGCGAGACCGCCGCCGACCCCGCCCTGCGTCCGTTCCTCTTCACTATCTTCGCCGTAATGTTCTCCTCGTTCCTGGTGGCCCCGTTTTTCAGCGTCTACGTGCTGAAGCATCTTCACTACGGCTATTTTAAATACATAATCATTATGACCGCGGGGCAGCTGATGACCTATATGGTCATGCGCAGGTGGGGAATTCTGGCCGACACCTTCGGCAGCGTGCGCGTGCTCCGCCTGGCCTTCCTGGCTATCCCTCTTATCCCCCTGCTCTGGGCGGTCGCCCCCTCCTTCGGCTGGCTGGTCTGCGTGGAACTTTTTTCGGGGATCATCTGGGCGGCTTACGGAATAGGCACCAATAATTTTATTTATGAACTCAACGGGGTCCGGCACCGCACCAGGAATAACGCCCTGTTCGGGTTCACGGCCTGCCTAGGCCAGTTCGCCGGGGCGCTGACCGGCGGACTTCTGTATACGCTGCTGCCCGGGGAGCATTTCATTCAGTTGCTGGTGGCCAGCGGCGTGCTCAGGACAGCAGCCATACTGCCTTTCCTGACCGGCGTAAAAGAAAAGGACCTGACCAAGGTCAGAAAGCCGGGCTTCCTGATTTCCACGCTCGGATTCCGGTCCATAAATATCTATCCCGCCTCCGCCTTTAAACACACCCGGTAGCAAGAGCTGCTAGCGGAAGATCATCTCACTTGCGCTGGCCCCTGCCCGACTTTACCTCCAGGGCGGTCCGGTACGCGTAGGCCATGGTCAGGCAATCCCCTTCCCGGTTCCTGGCGATGAAAGCTTGCAGCCCGGTTTTGGCCCGGACATCGTCCCCGGCGGCCGCGCTTGCCAGGACGTCAGTAAGCATAGCGAGATCTCCGCCTGACGCGCTCCGCAGCGAAGGCTCTTTGCCGGCGAAGACAAGACTTGCCTCCAGGTTAACGGCACAGATGGCGCAAGTCGGGTCCAATTTCAGCGCTTCGCGCAGGCCGGCTTCGGCCTCACCGTACGAACCGCACTTTATAGCGCAGACGGCCTCGCGGTCCAGCAGCCAGGCCTTATCCCTGGGGCCTTCGGCGTAGTAAAACCCGGTCCTCACCGGCGGCTCCTCCCGCGTTTCTGAATTAAAGGTGGTATAGAACTTGTGAGTAAAGAGCGCTTCCCGGAAAACGCGTGAGCCAGGGGGCGCGTAGGACGGCGAACCGGGCCCGTAGCCCGACACTGCGCCGGAATCGCTGAATATCTGCCTGTACGCAGGCAGGTACTTGATAACGCATTCAGGCGTCTTGCCGAAGCAGTCTCCGCCCAGTAGCGGGAAATACTTCTTCACTAAGTCGCGGCGATGGTGCCTGTCATATTCCGGCAAGACCAGCATGCAGCCGACCGGCCAGTTCCTCTGGGCGTCCAGTAGCAGGGCCCATTCGTGATCGTTGGTCCTTTTCTCCGGTTCCAGAGCGCGCGCCGCCTTCGCGTTGGCTCCGAGATAAAGGACGCAGAAGCAGGCCAACAGCGCCCACCCTGCAGGCCTAAATATCCTGCCTGCCAAACGCGCCGAACAAGTTTCCGCGGCAGAGGCAAAAAGGAAGACGAATGGGACAAAGAAATAAAGCCTGTGGCGCATGAACTGCAGCGGATACTGGTCTTGCAGAATAAAGATGGATGAGAAGAAGAGCGCCCACAGCAGCGTCGCCATCCAGAGGATTAGCCGTTCTGCACGCCGGGTGGAGAACCAGGCGCCGAGGAACGTCAGCACTAAAGCTCCGGCAGCCAGGTACGGGATCAGGGCGGCCGCGCGCGGCAGAAGAACCCCCAGGTTGCCTTCTATAAGCTGGTAGCGCAAATGCCCGGCCAGCAGGACGGCCTCCCGGGGAGCGGGGCCGTTGTACTGCAGGTTCGCTATCAGCCGGACACCCCAGGCCGCGCAGAGAACGGCGGCAGCACCCAGTAGAACCCAGGCCCCGCCTCGGCCCCCGGGCCGCGCCAGGAGCCCGCGCAGGGCGCCGTCAGGGCGCAGCAGCGAGAACAGAAGCAGCACCGCCGGCAGAAAGGCTAGTTCGTAGCGGCCGGTCCAGACCAGGAAGAAAGCTGCCAGCGCCCATAACAACCCCTTAAAGTCGCGGCGCCTGTTCTCAAAGTTGGCCGTGGCGAACAGGGCGGAGAACAAGAGCATCATGTTGGCGGGCGTAGTGGAGAACGTGTTGCCGTTGAGCAGCGCCAGGAAATTAAAATAGTAGAGCGCGAAACCGAAGAACGACGCTGTGAAGCCCAGGCCAAGCCTCCGGAGGCAGGCGAACAGCAGGACCGCCGACAGGAACATGAGCAGTTTGTTCCTGGCCGGCACCGCGCTAAGTGAAAAGCCTGAGGCCAAATCGCCCAGCGAACTGAAGATAAGGGGCGAAGCCTCCTTGACCGACATCACCATACCTGCGGTGCCGGGGTTGAAAAAGCTCATGCTTAGGTAATTAAAATCGTGGTCGTTGTCGTAGCCGCCGCGCGGGGCCAGGCCGCGGCAGGAGAACTGCGCCGCGGCGAACGTCGCCGCCAGCAACAGCAGCAGCACGAGGCGGCTTTTGACTGTGCCCCGCTTTAGCCAGCCGCAGAACTCGGCGATAAGGAACCAGGCGTTGATCAGGAACGCGGCGCTGATAAAAAAATATAAAACATAGCTAATCAGATTTTTCATGTGCGCTGTCTCAGCCCGGCCCGGATCCGGAAGCTGGATATTATGGTGCGCAGCGAAAGTCGCAGCCTGTCCCTGAAGCCCCGGTTCCAAGTGGATTCGCCATGCTTCCTTTCCAGGTTGGCCACGCCGCTCGGGTCGAACTGCAGGTCGGCGTGCGTCCAACCCACGTATTCCCCGGAGGCCGCCAGTCCGCTCAGGATACCGAAGCCGTATCCCCTGTTCACTTCCACGCGCAGGCTCCTGCCAAAGCCGTAAAGCGGCAGCAGCCGGGCCAGCTCTGCGGCCGTATCGTCCGAGGAACCGTTGTCCACCAGGATAAGTTCCAGCCCGCTCCCGCCGGGCATTTTTTCCCGGACGGCCGAGAACGCCTCCACCAGCGGGCGGAGGTTGCGCTCCTCGTTATAGCAGGGCGCCACCATGGAGAAGAGGGGAGGTTTGCCCGTCACGGCCGCCCTCCGGACGCCCGGTCGAGGGCGGCCACATCCTCGGGGGTGCCGAGCGGGATAAGTTTTTCAGCGGTGTCCAGCACAAAACTACGGCCGGCGGCTATCAGCCTGTTGTAGAGCGGCGCAACGTAATATTCCCCCCGCGTCAGTTCCCCGCCCCGCATCGCCAATTCCGCCGTTTCAAAAAAATCTGCGGCGCGGCTGAAATGATAAAGCCCGGTCAGCGCGTTATCCGAAATCTGAATTTTTTCGGCCGTTTCGGTTACCGCGCCGTCTGGCCCGGTCTTCGCAAAGCTCCATTTGGGATCTTTAGCGGCCAGTTTGAAAGCCCCTATCACTCCGTCGCGCCTGGCCCCCTGGTCGGACAGCCTGGCGGTTAGCGTCGTGGAGGCAAAACAGGTGTCAATATTATAGATGGCCAACCCGCTTTCCGAAGGCACCAGGCCCTTAACAGCGAGCACGGTCTCGGCTTGGCCGCGCGTGGGCGCGTCCAGCAAGACCAGTTCCCAGGGCACGGCGGAGCCGAGCTTTTCTTTAATAAAAGCGCTGAGCCCGAATTCCTTTTCATGCTCCCGAAGCGCTATAAGAATCACTTTTTCGGCGAGACCCAGCGGCAGCGAGAACAGGGAATGCTCAAACAGCGTGCGGCCGCCGGCGCGCAGCATGTATTTAGGCACCTTCGCGCCCGCCCGGGCGAAACGGAGCCCGCGCCCCGCCATAGGTATGGCGTAACAAAGGCCGCGCGTCACAAAACCTCTTTGACGCCCGCGCGGGCCGCGAGGCAGGCTTTATTGAAATTAAAATCGCGGGTTATCTCGCCGCACCAACTGCAGGTGCCGGACTTTACAGGGGAAAACTCCGTCCGGGATTTTTTTTTGGCTCTCATACATGCAACCGCCCCAGGTCTATTCATAAGTCTCGCCCGGAGCCGGAAATATAGAATTTCACATCCATCCGCCGCTCCCGCTCCGGCTTTTGCGATACCGCTATTTTACTATTTATAGCTAACCACGGCGCCTCCGACTTAACAGGGAAGCATTCAACGGCCAGGGCGCGTGAATATCGGCACGGAACATAAAAGCGATTATCGCTTCTATTCCCGGCCGAATCTTCCTTTTTCCTTAGTTGTAAAATTTGCGCGCGCGCTTCACCTACCGCTATAATAACAAAAGCGGGGCTTTTCCATGTATTTTCGCATGCCCCCCCATCGCCGGGCTCCTGACCGCCGGGCTAAGCGTGAAAATTATTCTTTTAACCTTGTGGCAGGGCGCGTTTTGCACGGTTCACGTCTCTCCCGGAGAAAGCCTTCTGAATGCTTGAAATAAAATTACTAGAGTAGCTATGTAAAAACGAGATTTAATACTGCTGGTACGGCCCGCGGACAAGTCGATGCCCTTCTTCAAGTCTATCGGTACCGCCCAGGCCCCGGTGAACCTGCTATATCTGGCGGCCTGGCTGGCCCGCGCCGGCCATAAGGTGGAAATAGCTGATATGGAAGTGGAACAGCCGGGGAGTCTTGAGCGAATGCTCCGGGAAAAGCGCCCGGCGCTGGTCGGAGTGAGCGTAATGACCCCGGGCGTGCTCGCCCGGGCCACAAACATTTTCACCTCTCGGGGCTATCCACATAAATGCACTTTCTGCGCCCCTCGGTCATCAACTCCGGTCAGGTACGTTTTTTTTCGATGGGCAAGATCTTCGAAGAGATAGATGACATAGTCCAGTTCGGCTACGAGCACCTAACCGTGGAGGACGATACCTTTACGCTTCGCAGCGAACGGGTAGAGGAATTCTGCGCTTATCTGAAAGCGAAACCCCCGGCGCTGACCTGGGACTGCGATTCGAGGGTGGACTCCGTACCAGGGGACCGCGCTTTACGAAGAGATGAGGGCAGAGGGAAAACTGGACGGCCTTGGCTGGGACTCTTATGTTTTTTTCGGGAAATCGGTGCCCTGGAACACCTCGACATTTACCGGAGAAGAACTGGCGGTTTTGCGGGCCCGCATTTTCCGCAATTTTTATTTCAGGCCGGCCTACATCGCGAGGAAGTTCATGGCCATACGCAGTTTCAGGGAACTGCGCCACCTTGCCAAAGGCGCTTTAGCCGCGTTCCGCTTCACCGGACGCGGCTGAACCCCTATCATTCCCCGCGGGGCGAGAGCTTCACGTAAACCTTGTAACGGCAAAAGACTGGCTCAGGACGGGCAATAAAAAAACCGCCGGTTTTGCCGGCGGTTCTTTATTAAGGCGGTACAGCTTACAGGCTGTTCACCAGCTGGTCTACGGCGTCGCCGTTGCCGCTGCTGCGCAGCGGGCTCACGGGAGCGCTCACGTCCATGGTCTGGAACTCGGGCGCCGCGGTGAACACTTCGTTAGCCTTAAGCATCTTGGGCAGCGAAGGGATAAGCTGGGTGGTGCAATGGATAGAGCCGCCGGCGGTGATGCTGTCATCGGAGGGCACCGGCACTACGGTAACGCCGGAGATGCCTGCTTCGTAGGCGGCCTTAGCCGCGGCTTCCTCGTTAAGGTGGCCGGAATAGGAAGGTATTATAGCGACATTATTCACTATCAGCGAATTGGTGTAAGTATACCAGGTACCGCCCTCGGACCAGGCTTTTACCGGTATGATCTTGAACATCTCGCCGTCGGCGGCCTTGCGGTTCTTAAAGAAGGCCATGGCCTTCTCCGAGTTGGATTTGAAGGGTTCGGTCTCGGCGGTAGCTATCAGCACGGTGTGGTCGTTCAGCAGCTTCATGAACATGTCGATGTGGCCGGTGCCGTCGGCGGGTTCGCCGGGGTAGCCGGAGTATTCGAAGACGTTGATGTTCTTCACGTTGAAATAGGTCTTCAGGGCGGCGTTCACCGCGGCCTCGCTCTTGTCGGAGTTCCAGAGGTAGGTCCGCTTGGTCATGAACAGGTTGCCCTTGGAGTCAACCATGACGTTGCCGCCGTCCAGAATGATGGGCATGCCGTACACTTCTATCTTCTTGGCCTTACCGAGGTTGGCGGGGGCGGCGTCGTCGTTGCGGCGGTACTGGTAGTGGCGGTAAACGGTGTCTACTATGCCGGCGGTGCCCTGCCCGGCGGAAACGCCGAAGGGACCGTAGTCGCGCACCCAGACGGTGTCCAGGGGAATATTCAGTTTGGTGTAGCTGGCGGCGGGCACGCCGGGGATGGAGGCGGGGCCGGACAGCGCCCACACCTGCGCGTGGCCCGGCCCGGCGGCGGCTCTGGCGATGCCGGAAAGCATGGAAGTATAACCCGCCCAGCCAAGGACCACGGCGCTGGCCGGTTCGTATTCGGCGGGCAGGCGGAAGTCTACGGGAGGCGCGGCTTTAAGGCCGGGAGCCATCATGGGCGCTTTGCCGTCCGCTTTTTCGCGGCGGGCGTCTACCCAGTTGGGAAGGGGGTTGTTAAGATCAAGGGCGAAGGCCCCGGAGGAGAAAACGGTAAGAAAGGACAGCGCTGTAAAGATTGAACTCTTTTTCATTTTACCTGCCTTATATGGCTGATATTTAGCGACTTACCTAAATTATATTCAAACCGGGGATTTTTCGCATGGGCATTAGGGCCTAGGCCGTGCCTAGGTCCTTTATTCGGCCCACTGGCGGCCGCAAAGGGTTTTAAAGGGGCAAAGGGAACAGGAAGCCTCATCAACAGCCGGGGCAAAAGGCAGGTCAGGGTCAAGAATCTCTTCCAGCAGCGCCGTTATGGCCTGCGTGAAGGTGCCGAAAAGGGCGCCTTTCTCCGGGGTTTTCTTGTTGCGTTCCCTGAAAAGAGTCTCTTCAGCTATGCTTTCCCCGCCCAACAGCATCAGCGAGGCCTCCATGTTGCGGATCTCCGCGCCGGGGTTCTGGGCCAGGTAGGCTAAAAGATAAAAAGGGAGCTGGGTTGATTTAAGAGTTTTTCCCCACTCTTCGCGCAGGCCCAGGTCGAACTTCTGCCAGTTGGGCGCGCGCGCCACCGAGCCGGTCTTATAATCGATAATATGCACGCAGCCCCCGCGCTGGTCCACGCGGTCGGCCCGGCCCTTCAGCCTTACCGTGCCGAACCTGGTGGGGAGTTCGGCCTTCAGCTTGATTTCGCAGTCAAGAATAGTGATGCCGGCGAGGCAGTCGCGGTGGTAGTCCAGAATGTCGGCCAGGCGCTTTTCCACCTGCCGCTTAATAAGGTATTCAAAACCGGCGGCATGGCCTTTCAGGCGCTCGTCGAACACGCGCCCGGCCTCTTCCAGAATAAGACCGTAATCCTCTTTGCGGATCTCCAGCGGTTTGCCGGCGCGGGTCTTGAAGAAATTCTCAAGGATCTGGTGGACAATGTCGCCGATGTCGCGCTGCTCTATGTCGTCGGAGATCTCGTCCTTTTCGCTCAGGCGCAGGCCGTACTTGTAATAGAACTGCAGGCCGCAGTTGAGGTAGGTGTCTATAGCGGTGGGCGAAAACTCCCGCGCTTTAAGCGCGGCCGTCAGCTCCGCGGTCTTTGCTACCGGGGCGGGCTCGGCCTGCGCGAACTTTATGCGGAAGTGCACGTCGTGCTCTTCGGGTTTCTCACCCCGCCGCTCCAGGTCCCAAATCAGTTTCTCCACAAAAGGGCTACGCTCTTTGTCGGCGGAATCCTTGTAGAAGATATGCGCCTCTTGGGCGCCGGAGAGCAGCGCGCTGAAATAGTAGCGGGCCAGGCGCTCGCGCGTTTTATAGGTGGGCAGGCCCAACCCCTCGCGCACGAAATGGGAAAGAAGGGTATCCTCTTTTTTAGCCGCCGGCAGCACATCGGCATTGGCGTCCAGGAAGAAGACCCGGGAGAATTTAAGCCCGCGCGTTTCCAGAAAACCCAACACCTGCAGGCCCTTGAGCGGTGTGCCGGGAAAAGGGTAACTTGCCCCCTGCAAAAATGCGTTGAAGAATTTAAAATAACCGGCGGATGAATCAAAGCTCTCGCGCGCCAGGCGGGAATTGCGCAGCTCCATGATCTGCTCTATGGCGCGCTCCACGAAAGGCGCCCAATAAGGGTGCAGCGGGGCGGTGCTGTTCTCCGAAATAAAGGAAATAAAGCCCAGCAGCTTGCCGGCAAAGTCGCCTATATCTTTCAGCTCCTCGAACGGCAGCACCAGCGCAGCATGGATGTGCTCCAGGTGCGCTTTCACCGCGGCGGGCGTTAGTCCTTTGGCGCCATAATCCTTGAGCTTGGCGGCGGCGTCCTTCAACAGCCCGGCGTCGTTCTCTATTTCGTCCAGCCGCACGTACTTGTTCAAGCGCTTTGAAAGGTGCTCCTCCACGGTCTGAAAGATAACACGGCTGGGCTCGGCGGACTTCTCCAGGTAGACGTTCTTAACGTAAGGGTGGAAGACGAACTTAAGGTAGTTGGGGGCGAAATAGCCCGCCTCGCTCTTCTTGTCCAGCAGGTCGGCCAGCGCGTCCACCAGGGCGTAGACCGGCGTGGCGAGCAGCGGGTAGCCCATGGAAATATTGTAGTCCTCCGCCCCGGGCAGCACGTTCTCGAGCAGCGGAAAAAGCGTGCCGGCCTCGGGCAGCACGATCACGTCGGAAGGTAAAGGTTTACCAAGCGCGCCGGCCAGGCGGAAGATCTCGCCGTGGGCGTCGGGAGCTTTATAAAAATGCAGCTTCAGCGGCACGGAATGCCGCTCGGCCGCCTGCGCTTGCAGGCCGGAGCTTAAAAAAGAGAACTGGGCGGCAAGGCCGGGCCCGGGCTCCAGCAGCAGCCGGGCGCCGTTGTCCGCCAGGTGCCTGATAACAGCCTTTTCAGAATTGGTCAGCGCGAAGAAGCCGGCGAAAACTATGTTCTGGTATTTCGCCGCGTCCAGCCTGGAAATGTTGGCGGCAACCGCGGCGTACTTCATGGAGCGGGTGAGCAGGCCTTCTTTTTCCACGGCCTCGTAGAATTCGCCGTACAGGCCGCTGAAACTCTCCAGCCTGCTTATAAAAGCGTCGGACTTCAGGTCGGCCGGCAATATTGAGTCGTAGGCGGAAAGGTCTTTGCGGGTCTTAAGCTCTATCTTAAGCTCTTCAAAGTCGCCGATGATCTTTAGCGCCCAGGGCAGAATGGAATCCAGGCGGAGCTCTTCCGGGTTTCGGGCGATAACGCGGCAGAGCTGGTCTTTAAGGCGATAGTAAAGCAGGTAGGCCAGGTCCAACTGGGAGGCGGCCGGCTGGGTGAAGCCCAGCTCCTCGGCGGCCAGGTCTATAAACCCGTCCATGGACGTGATAGCGGGAGCCTTGAACGCAGAACTTTTCTTCCCCGCCAGGTACTTCCGCAAGAAATGGGCCGGCCGCTTGCCCGGAAAAACCACCAGGTTGTCGGCCAAAGAACCGGCTGAAAGCAGGATGTCCCCCGCTTTCTCCACCAAGCTCTGTTTTGGGTCCAGGATCTCTATTCTCATAATGCGCGAACCGGCTTATAAAATTGTACACAGGTATGCGCGCCCGCACAAGCAATTCTTCTTTCCGGCCGGGCCTCCGCCCCGAATTGATATAATTTAGACATGGATGGCAGACAAAAGGTAGTGATAGTTGAAGACAACGAGGCGTTCGCCGCCCTGCTGGAAGAATGCCTGAGCGAATTCTACGAGGTGGCCGTGGGACATACCGGTCTGCACGGACTGTCCCTTTGCCTCGCTGGCGGCGTGGACGCCGTGGTCACGGACATCGGCATGCCCGACCTTTCCGGCGTGCAGATGCTGGCGGAATTCAAAAAACACCCGATCCTGCGCGCCATCCCGGTAATAGTGGTGACCGCCTCGCACTTCACTCATTACAGCCGCGAAGAGCTTAAACGCTACCCGCAGGTGCGCGGGCTGTTCTCCAAGACCGAAAGCATGACTGTCATAATGGAAGCGGTGAAGAACATGCTGCCGGCCGCCTGAACGCCTACTACCGGTCCGCGCAATTTTGATATTATAGGTAGAACCGCCCGCTCCCGCGCGCGGAAAACAAGTAAGGCCGGCCGGAGATCCATGAAGAACACTATTTTGGTAGTAGGTTCGGTAGCGCTGGATTCTGTAGAGACCATTCACGGCAGCACTACCCGGGCCCTGGGCGGCTCCGCCGTACACTTCTCCCTTTCCGCCTCGCAGTTCTCGCCGGTGCAGATCGTCGGTGTGGTGGGCCAGGATTTCCCGGATAAATACCGCGGCTATCTCAAGCGCCGCAACATTTCGCTGGCCGGCCTGGAGGTCATGCCCGGCAAGACCTTCCATTGGGTGGGCAAGTACGACCAGGATTTCAAGAACGCCACAACCATCGCCACCGAGCTCAACGTTTTCGAACATTTCAAACCCAAACTCAACGCCGGCCACAGCAAGTGCGGCGTGCTGTTCCTGGCGAACATCGACCCGGACCTGCAGCGCAAGGTGCTGGACCAGATGGGCAAGCCCCGCCTGGTGGCCTGCGACACGATGAATTACTGGATCAGCCTCAAGAAGCCCTCGCTGCTGAAGCTGCTGAAGAAAGTGGACATGCTCTTCGTCAACGAGGAGGAGGCCCGCCAGCTGACCGGCGAGTACAACCTGATCAAGGCCGCCCGCCTCATCATGAAGATGGGCCCGCGCGGCATAGTGGTGAAGCGCGGAGACGCCGGCGCCATGCTGTTCTTCAAAGATAACGTCCTCTCCGTACCCGCCCACCCGGTGGAGAGGGTTGTGGACCCTACCGGCGCGGGCGACACCTTCGCCGGCGGCTTCATGGGCTACCTGGCCGCAGCGCCCGACTGGAAGGATTTCAACGTGATCCGCCGGGCTATGGCCTGCGGCACCGTGCTGTCCTCCTTCAGCGTTGAGGATTTCAGCACCAAGCGCGTGGGCGGCGTTTCCAAAAAAGAAATTGACGCCCGCTACAAAAAGTACCTGAACGCGCTCCACATAAAATAAAACCCGGGCTCCACCCGGTTTATGACCAACGAAGAAAAGATAAAAGCCATGCCCAAGGCGGAGCTGCACCGCCATATCGAGGGCTGCGTGCGCCCCGGCACCGTGCTGGCCCTGGCCCGGCAATACGGCCTTAAGCTCCACACCTTCGACCCCGCCGGCCTGGATAAAATTTATAAACTGCGCGCGCCCGGCGCTTCGCTGGAAGAAGTGCTCGGCAGGTTCGGCCTGGCGCAGGCTTCCTTTGCCTCTTACGAGGCCGTGGAGCGCATAACCTGGGAAGCGCTGGAAGACGCTTATAAGAAAGAGAATATCCGCCTGCTCGAGCTGCGCTACAGCCCGGACTTCATGCTGGGCGCCCGGAAGCTCAATTGGAACAAGGCGCAGGAAATAATCGCCTCGGCTATCGATAAATTCGAACGCACCTACCCGGTGGTCTGCGGCGCGCTGGTTATTGCTTCGCGCAGCTACGGCCTGCCTTCCGCGCTAAAGACCGCGGAGTTCGCCGTGCAGAACAAAAAAACGGTTATAGGCTTCGACCTGGCGGACAGCGAAAAGGAATATCCGTCCTCGCTTTATACGAAAGCCGCGAGAAAATTACACGAAGCCAGCCTGCCCTTAACGGTACATTCAGGCGAAGAAGGTCATTACTCCCAGATAGTAGAAACCATAGCGGCGCTGGCCCCGGCGCGCATAGGGCACGGCGTAAAAGCCGCCGAAGACGCCTCCGGCCGCACCATGGAACTTATCCGGCAAGCCGGCATTACCGTGGAAACCAACCCCTGGAGCAACTACCTCACCCGGGCGGTGCCGTCCATTGAAGCTCACCCGCTTAAAAAATTCATAGCCGCAGGCCTGCGCTGCACCATAGGTTCCGACGACCCCGAGATCCTGGACACAAACCTGAACAAGGAATACCTGTTGGCCGTGGAGAAAATGGGGCTTTCCTTCCACGATCTGACCTACACCCTGCGCTGCGCGGTAGCAGGCTCCTTCCTCCCCAAAGACAAGCGCCAGCAAGCCGCCAAATGGCTAGGCCTCTGACCTCTTTCTTTCTGCCCGGACATCAGCGGCATGGGTCCAAATACCCATGACAACTTGGTGCTAACCGATTAAAATATAAATAACTAAAACGCGCGGCGGACTAATTTATGAATAAAATAGTTTCCACAATTTTCCTGACGCTGATTATAACCGGGGCTTTCGCCGGCTTCGGACGCTTTATGCCGGCGGCGCCGGCGGCTCCCTCCGACCTGCGCGACGCGCCCAACTCCGAAGCTTTCTCCGCCCTGGCCTCAGGGTCCGAAGACTCCGCGCCGATGCCCATCCCCGAAGTGAGCGCCGTAAAAGCCATGGAGCCCGCGCCCGTAGCAGGCAAAGGCGACTGGACCGGCTGGCTGCAGGGACGTAGCGACTTCGACTACCTGCCCGGAACGCAGAACGTAAATACCGGCACGCAGGGCTTCAAGGTTTATTACCGCTGCTCCAAGTTCGCCAAGATAGGTTCCAGGTTCGCCATGAACATGCAGTTCGCCAACGACAAAGGCGGGGACTTAGGGATAGTAACCTGGACCACCGGGCCCAAGGCCGGCAAAACCGTAAACGTCCGGTTCGAGGGCAACGCTTCCCTCTTCCAGCAGAACGGCGCCCCCTATACTTCCAAGGATCCCGCGGCCGTGCTCAACGGCATTAAGAACTACAACGGCATGTGCGCCGAAGCCTACAAAACGGTGGAGGCCCAGCGGCCGGTTATCTCCAAATTCCTGCTGCGCAAGGACATCAAGTCCCTGCAGCGCATGTACAAGGTGGTCAAGTTCGTGCCCGGCCCTATAGGGATGTGGGGCGAGTCTATGGAGATAGCTCTGGACATTGGCACCGGCAACAACGCTTTCGCCGGTATAGGCGCGGGCTGCCTGGTGGCCGGCATAGTGGTAGAAAAGGCCACCCACCACGTTATTAAGGAAGAGTGGATAAAATATATGTTGGAAAAGAAGTGCGCCATGTACGCCACGGCCGGCACCAGCGCCTACGAGTACGGCGAAGAGAAACGCGAAAAAGAAGAAGAGCCGGTGATCCACTTATCCGGAATCTACAGGGCCAACAAGAACAGCACTCACTGGTATGTAGACCAGGAGAAAGGCAAGTGGGTTACAAAAAGCGAAGCCATGGGCGCGGCGCTTAACCTGGCCTATGTGGAAGAAGAAGAAACCATAAAGAATATTTTCTTCGACACCTACCGCTGAACCGTACATCCCGGCAAAAGAAATCGCCCGCTTTTAAAGCGGGCGATCTCTTTTTATAAAGCTTTTAACTATTCCGGTTCAGGCGCCCCAGAGTTTAAGAGCTTCCTGTTCCTCTTCCGCGGAATGTACTTTCTTGAATTTAGCGCCGGCCACGCCTATAACGTGGGACTGGCATTGCGGCCAGGTGTAGTAGCGTTCAACACAGCCGTTAACATAGCTTAAATAATAGCCGCTGGTTTTAGGTTTGGACCTCGGCTTGGAGCCGGAGGCGCTTTTGGGTTTGGGCTGGTGCAGGTGTTCGGCTTCGGGCTCCAGCAGGGAATAGCCGCAGCCTATGGCCGGGCCGTTGTACAGCGCGGGCCGCCCGCCCTTGGAGAAAGCCACCGCTATCACGTCGCAGCGCTCGTTGAGCTCCTGGCCGGCGTGGCCTTTCACGTGCACCCACGTCAGGCGGCCTTTGCGGGCCTGGGCCAGGGCGTCCAGGCGCTCCCAGAGGTCCTGGTTAACCACGGGCTGCCCGGCGGCGGTAAGCCAGCCTTTGCGCTTCCAGCCGTGGATCCAACTCGTTATGCCGTTAATAAGAAGACCCGAGTCCGTGAAGAGTTTCACGGGCTCGGGCCTGTCCGCTACGGCGGTGAGGGCGGCTATGGCGCCCATCATCTCCATGCGGTTGTTAGTGCTGGGGCGTTCGCCGCCGCCCAGCTCGCGCACGCAGCCTTCCGGGAAAATCACTACGGCCGACCATCCTCCCGGGCCGGGGTTGCCTGAGCAGGCCCCGTCGGAATAAATGTGGATAGTCTTATCCATCGCCTTCGCCCGGACGCCGCTGCTCTTACCTTACTTTCCTGGCGAACTTTTCTTTAACGTTGGCGTTAATGAAGGTCTCAAGGCCTTTGCCGGCCTGGGCGAGCACTTTCATTTTGCCGATGTTAGCCATCCCGGCGCTCTGGTTGGAATAGCGGTAAACTTCCTGGTTGGCGTAGCGAATAGTAACAACGTCTTTCGCCAGCTCGTACATGGTAACCTTGGATTTGCCGCTGAGGTTCTGATAGCGTTTCATGTTTCCCTTTTACACTGACACTGTTTTATAAATTTAAAGCACGCCTATCATTTTAGCATTTCCGGTATCATTCCACAGCGGGGTTTTTGCGGCGCCGGCAGCAAGAGCTCTTTAATCTTGGACTTGGGCCAGGCTGAACCGCTTCAGCTTAATATCATACAATTTAGGCGTGCGGCGCTCTCCCGGATGAAAAACACGCTTAAAAACATAACCGAACGCAGTTGGTTCCCCTTCGCGGCTATAGCGCTGGCGGCGGCGCTGGTTTACGGCAGAACGCTGTTTTTCGGATTTACCGGGCTGGACGATGACAGCCTGATCCTGAACAATATGCCGTTCCTGACGAAACTTTCCAGTATCCCCGCGGCTTTCGCGCGCGACGCCTTTGCCGGGGCCGGCAGCGGCGCCTATTACCGGCCACTGCTCACGCTCTCCTTTATCTGGGACGCGGCCCTGGGCGGGAGTGCCCCCTTCTTCTACCACCTTACGAATTTGGTACTGCACGCCGGCGCGGCCATGGCGCTGTACGCTTTTCTGCGCGCGCTGGGGAAAGAGGTCTGGTTCGCCCTGACGGCGGCGCTGGTTTTCTGCGTGCACCCGCTGCTTTCCCAGGCGGTGGCTTGGGTGCCGGGCCGGAACGACCTGCTACTGGCGCTATTCGCGCTGCTTTCCTTTACCGCCTTTATACAATTTCTGGGCGGCAAGAAGCACTCACTTTTGCCGCACTTGCTGTGTTATGCCTGCGCGCTGTTCACCAAGGAGGGCGCCATTGTGCTGCCGCCGCTGTTCGCGCTCTACGCGCTCTGGGTCAGGCCTTCGGAAGAAGGGCGGCCCGCGCTGCTGCGCCCGGCGCTCGCCTGGCTCGCTATTACCGCGGCCTGGTTCCTTGCCCGCGCGGCCGCGCTGCACGGGGTGCTGCCGGGCGGGGATTTTAGTGCTTTAGCGGCACTTGTCCGCAACCTGCCGGCTTTCTTCCCTTACTTGGGCAAGGTTCTATTCCCTTTTAACCTTTCCACCATGCCCGTGCTGGCCGACATGAGCCTGCTGCCAGGGCTGGCCGCGCTGGCCCTGATTTGCGGCGCGCTGTACCTAGGGAAAGCCACCCTGCGCGAGGCGACCTTTGGCTGGCTTTGGTTCACACTGTGGTTACTACCTTCTTTCGCCAGACCTTTAACTTTTACCGATTTTGCCGAGCACCGCGTTTATGTTCCTTTCATCGGACTGCTGCTCATCGCCGGGGCTTTCAGGTTCACCCGGGAACGCGTGTTCGTTCCTGCGCTGGCGCTGGTTGTGCTGCTGGGCAGCCTGTCCGCGTGGCGGCTGGGCGTTTTTACCGGACGGCCAAGCTTCTGGGAGAACGCCGTTGCCACTTCGCCTTCCAACGTAGTGGCCCGCACCAAACTTGGGGTGCTTTACTTCGGAGCGGGTCTTTACCCGCAAGCCGGCGAACAGTGGCAGGCGGGCCTGCGCCTGGCCCCGGGCGACGCCATGCTGACTGTGAACATGGGCAGCCTGCGCTTTGCCGAGGGGCGTACCGCGGAGGCTCGGGTGCTCTGGGAGCAGGCGCTGGAAACCGACCCTTTAAATAAAAAAGCCCTGAACAACCTTACGGTGCTCTATGTGGAAGAAAAAGATTTAAAGAAGGCGGCGGTCTGCGTGGACCGCCTGCTGGCACTGGGCGCTAAAGTGCAACCGGCACTGATAGCGGACACGGCCCGTTACCGCAAAGGCGGAGTCGGGCTCACAAAATAATAAATTATTCTACGGAGACGGGCTTGCCCGCTATGATGTCCAGGAAGAGCTGGCCGTACTTCTTTACGCGCTTCTCGCCCATGCCTTTTATGTCGAGCAGGGCCTCCGGGGTCTGCGGTTTTACCGCGGCTATCTCCAGCAGGGTGGTGTCCTGGCAGATAACGTAGGGCGCTATGCCAGCCTTGTCCGCCACCGCGCGGCGGGCGGCGCGCAGCTTCTCGAAAAGAGCTTCGTCAGATTCGGTAAAGCCGGGCGCGGCGTTCCTGAGGGCCTTGGCTTTCTTCTTGCCCTTGGCGGCCTGCACCGGCAGGCCCAGGCGCACCTCGCCTTTGCCCTGGCAGAGGTCACGGCCGGCCTGGGTGATGCGGAGCAGCGGGTATTCGCTTTCCTCGGTAACTTCCAGGTAATCCTGCACTATAAGCTGGTCTATCCACGAGCGCACCGCGGGTTCCCCCGCCTCTTGCAGCAGGCCGAAAACTTTAAGCAGGTCGTGGCCGTTGGCGGTCATGCGATCGTTGGGCCGCCCTAGCAGCAGGTTCACCACATAGCCGGTGCCGTAGCGGCCCTCGGCGCGCCAGGCGGCGCTTAAAACTTTTTTGGCGGTAAGAATGGCCTCTTCCGGCGGCAGGCCCTTGGTCTCGCCCAGGCAGACGTCGCAGGCCCCGCAGCCGCCTTCGCCTTGCGGCAACCCGTCGGCGGGGTAGGGCGCGCCAAAATGCTCTACCAAGAGGCCGTGGCGGCACACCGGGGACACCGCGTAGCGCCCAATGTCCTTTAGCTGGTTGTCCAGCGCGCGGGCGCGCTCGGCGGTAATGTAAATATCTTTTTTGGCCAGCCAGCGGTGAGTGGCCAGGTCCGAGGCGGAGAACAGCAGCGTGCACTCGGCGGGCAGCCCGTCGCGCCCGGCGCGGCCGCTCTCCTGCTGGTAATGCTCCACCGAGCGCGGGGTATTGGCGTGGATCACGTAGCGCACGTTGGAGCGGTCTATGCCCATGCCGAAGGCGATGGTGGCCACCACCACGTCCAACCGCTCGTTTACAAAATCGTCCTGCGCCTTGCGGCGCTCCTCCGCGTTCAACCCGGCGTGGTAAGGGGCGCAGGAAACGCCTTCTTTTTTGAGGCTGGCGGCCAGGCGCTCCACGTCCTTCCTGGTTTGGGCATAAACTATGCCGCCCTCGCCGGGGTGACGGCGTACTACTTCTAAAACCTGTTTTACCTGGTCCCGGCGCGGGAAGGCGCGGAAAATTAAATTAGGCCGGTCGGGGTGGCCTATCAGCAGCTCGGGGGTGCGCAGCGCCAGCTGGGCCAGAATATCCTTCTGCACGGCGGGCGTGGCCGTGGCAGTAAGCGCCATGCGGGCGGCGTGGGGAAAGCGGTCCAGCGCCTCGGTGAGGCGGCGGTATTCGGGGCGGAACTCGTGCCCCCAGTGGGAAACGCAGTGTGCCTCATCCACGGCGGCCAGGATAAGGCGTTCGCTTATCAAATCGAACAGGTCCCCGGCCAGCAGGCGTTCGGGGCTTACGTAAAGGAGCTGGGTGGTACCGTCGGCCAGGTTCTTGTAGACTTCGCGTTTGGGGGCAACTTTCAGATTGGAATGAAGGGCGTCGGCGGCCAGGCCGGCTTCGCGCGCGGCGGAGACCTGGTCGTCCATCAGCGCTATAAGCGGGGACACCACCAGCACCAGGCCTTTGCCCATGGCGGCCGGCAGCTGGTAGCAAAGGCTCTTGCCGCCGCCGGTGGGCAGCACCACCAGGCAGTCCCGCCCGGAAAGCGCGGCCTCCACAGCCTCTTTCTGCAGCGGTTTGAAGGAGCTGTAGCCCCAGTGTTTTTTCAGGATCTCTTCAGCGGTCACCTATATAGTATAGCAGACCACCCCGTGTGGCCGCTGGCCCTGCCGTATCAGGCGCTATGCGTATCAGACGGCCAAGGGCATGTCGGGTTGTACTGATGTCGGAGATATTTTAGGTCGTAGTCCAGATCTGTAGTAAACATAAGAGCGATTATAGCGTCTTTTCCCGGGAGAACCTTCCCTTTTTCCTTGGTTGAAAAATTTGCGCGCGCACTTCCCCTGCCGGTATAGTACAATGCCAGCGTACGTGGACTACACTTTCAATGTGACTGCGGACACTATCTTGTGCCGTATCAGGCGCTATGCGCATCAAACGGCCGACCCGCGGGTCCAGTTGGCAGTCTTCGAAGCTATGCAAGTGCCGCACAGGAGCTATGCTCATCAAGCGGCCGTCGGGCGGGCCGCGTTTTCTTCTTCCAGCTGCCCCCCCGGGTTAATCCAATTCCTCCTTAATAAAGGAACCTACCACCAGTGTCGCAAAAGTTTGACCGGTCTTTCCCCATCCCCCGACGTGTGCCTTCCCCTCCAGGGTGTATTTTAGCCCCCCCTTGAAATCTAACTATTTATGGTATATACTGTAATTATGGACTTCAGTTGGGATATAAAAAAGGACAAAGCTAATGCCGCCAAGCACGGCATCCCATTCAAGACCGCAATTACAGCATTCGATGATCCCTTCCAGCTGAGAGCGCATGATATAAAACATTCAAGCCCGGCTGAGAAACGGGAATGGTTGATCGGAGAATCCGACACGGGAGTTCTGGTGATTGTCTTCACCATCCGCCAACCAGGGAACATCTTCAGAATCATCAGCGCGAGAAAAGCAAATCGCCAAGAAAGGAGGCAATATGAGCAGAATAAAGGAATTTCCCTTTGAGAACGCGCGCCGGATTACCAGCAAGGAACTTGCGATGGCGCGAAAAGCTATCGAAGCCAAACTGGGAGTCAAAAGGCCTTCACGCGGCCGGCCCCCGAAGGGACCTTATAAATACAAGTCCATTCAAATCCGCCTCAACCCCATAGCGCTTAAATGGGCACACGTCCAGGCCAGGCACCGCGGTATCGGCTATCAGACATTCATTAACGAAGTGCTCATGCAGCGCGCTGTAGGCGGACACGTTCCCCACAACACAACGCCTCATAAGTAATACTTCTGAAAACACGTCGGGGAGCCAGCTCCCCGCGTGTTCGCCTTTCTCCTATAAAAGCGCACTTTTATCTGTAGGAAACATAAGAGCGTTTATCGTTCTTTTTCCGGCAGAACCGCAGCTGACCTTACCCCGCTAAAGCATCGCCTGTGAATAGTCTTGTGTTGCCGATAGATCAGAACGAAATGCCGGCGGTGAGCTGCACCAGTAGTTTGGCGCCGGAGAAGGTGTATTCGCCGTTGGCTGGGCCGAGCGGCGTAAGCAGCAGGCAGCCGGCGCTGAAATCGTTCATGTTCAGGTAGTTCACGGCGGCGGTTAGGGCGCCGGAGTTATCATTAAAATTGTGGATGTAGTTCACGCTCAGCGTCATGTCCGTGATAATGAACCGGCTGACGCTGGTGAACAGCGCCCCGTAGTAGCGGGCCAGGTAGTTGGGGTCGTAAAGACTGTTGCCCAGCAGAAACATGCTTTTGGTGCCGCCGGGAAGCGTAGCGGCCAGCGGCCCGGAGAAGGCGTAAATTTTACTATCCCGGAACGGGCTCTTAACATACCCGTTCTGGTTGTAAAAAAATTCCGTGCCCACGGTAAGCCTGTCGTTAAAGTTGCCCAGCCGGAAGCCCTTTCTAAAATCGACAGCGGCTTTTACGGGCCACTGCTGCTCTTTATGCCCTGCCGTCAAAATTCCACCGTCGTCGCTGATGTAGAGAGCATTGTCCCGGCGCGCCGCGCTGACCTCGGCGGCCACATCTACATCCCCTACTCGGCTGGAAAGGTCGGTGCCGAACACAGGGTGGCGGTCGCGCTTGCCCCAGCCGGAAAAGGACATTTCCGTTCTGCCGGTGAGGAACTCAAACTTGAGCGCGCCGCCCAGGTTGCTGTCGGTGGCCGCGTTGCCGGTATCCAGGAAACCGTAAACATTATATTTAGTGCCGTAAGGAATATGGAACTTCAGGCCGTAAGCCCCCTCCCTGGAGCCAAGCTTCCGCACAAAGGTTGGTTTTTCTATGTTCACCAGGTCCGTCGGATTCCACAGGGAACAGGTGCCCCATTGCAGCACCTGTTTGCCGGTGCGGAAATAAACGCGGTCCCCTATATTAAAATCCAGGAACACTTCGCGCAGCGTGGCCGTAGTCACCCTGGTCTTGGCTATATAAGTGGTCTCCAGGTTGGCGAACCCTTTTACCCCGTTTTTCAGGCGGGCGTCCAGGAAGAGGCTGCCCAGAACATAAGTATTCAGCGAGTTCCGGGTGGAGGAGCTGTAAACAATATCCTCCATAACGCTTGTAAGGTTGCCGGAGATAGCCAGCGACTTCTTTTCAGCGGGGGCGGGCGCGGTGGCGGCGGCCTGCGTTACCACTTCGGAGCTGGAGAACAGCTCCAGCTCGGAAGCCGCGTCTGCGGCGAAGGCGGCGGCAGGGCAGAATGCCAGGAGCGCGCAAAGAATAATTTTATTAGTCATCACTTGCTCAGGTTCTCCAGATACGCCTTAGTGAAGACCTTGTCGTCGATCTTGCCCGGCAGGATATTGGCGAGCTCCACAATGGTCTTATTACCTTTCTCGAATTCGTCGATAAAGAGCTGCTTCACCGGTATGAAGCGGCCCTCAATCTGGGTAAATTTAAGAAAATACGCGGTCTGCATCAGCGTGCCGGAAAGGGAATAGGACTCTTGCTTCAGGAGCAGGTTGTTGTCGCGGCGGGTCCAATAGATCTGCTTAGGGTAGTCCACGTCGTTAACCTTGGCGAGGAGCTCGAAGCGGTATACCGGCACCTTCCCTAGCATCTCCTCGGAGAATTTCTCGGTACCCGAGGAGACGACAGGCCCATAGAGCTCTTCCAGCTTCCTGGTCTCAAAGTCCCCGCTGTGCGCGTCCGTGCCGCCTATGCTCTCGTCGCGGTTTACATGCTGAAAGGTGCGGGTATTCTTGCGGTACATCCAGAAGTTGTCCCCCACGCGCAGGTAGCCGTTGCCTTTCTCGTTCTCAGGCGCGTTCATCACTATCAGGAAGGCGTCGTCGGAGTCGCGGCGGAAGTAGCTCATGTCGATGATCTTGGTGCCCTGCCCGGCCTTCTGCTGGGTCAGCGTCACGTCGGCCCGCAGGTCTTTCTTCATCTTGTAGTTGGCGTCTATGGCTTTAAGAATAGGGATTACGCGGCTTTCGGCGGCGCAAAGCCGCACGGCGGGCAGCAATGCTAGAACGGACAGCAGCAGAAACTTTTTCATATTGTCCTTAAGTAAAATGCCCCAGGGCCTGCGCCGGGGAAAGATTGGCCGCGCGGCGCGCCGGGAACCAGGCGGTAACCACGGCAATGGCTATGATCAAAAGCATATTACCGGCGATGCCCGCGAAAGTAGGCAGAAAGTACAGGTGTCCGTTCACCAGCAGCATACCGAGCGGATTATCCTGCATGCGGATAGGAATCAGGGCCAGCGTCCACATCACCAGGAAGCCCAGCAGCAGCCCGGCCAGCGACGCGAACAGCGTAAGGAAGAAGGTCTCCAGCAGGAACATGTTCCGCACGTCTCCCCGCTGCATGCCGATGGCGCGCACGGTGCCTATTTCGCGGGTGCGCTCGCGGATGGTCATGCGCAGCGTGTTTACCACGCCCAGCAGAATAATGAAGAAAAGCACCAGCACGGCGGATAGGGTGATAACCTTCAGCACATACTCCAGCTTCAGGATGTCGCTGGCCGTTTCGTACATGGTGGAGACGTCGATGGTGGTGCCCCGCCACTTATTGCGGCTTATCTCCTGATATTTTTTCTTATAGTCGTCCGTGTTGTAGGTGCGGTCGAGCAGCACCCACTCTGGCGATGCCAGCTCTTTCCACGCGCCCAGCTTTTCAGCAGGGTAAGGGGTCTTGCCTGCGCCGGCGGGCATATCCTCGTAGTAGAGGTCGTAGAAGGCGGAATCGTTCATCAGCACGGAGTCATACCCCGGGTAGTCGCCGGCGCAGACCGCGCTCACCGTATAGGATGCCTCTTTGGGGGCCTTGTCGAACTTGCGGTCGTAACGGAGTTTTAGCGAGTCCCCCGCCTTAATCCCCAGTTCCCGCGCCAGCGTAACGGAAACTATAACCCCGTCTTTCTTAAAAGCTTTTTCCAGGCTGCCGGAGGAAAGCTTGAGCAGGCCGGTAATCTTAGCCTTGCTCGAGTCGTCGCTCCTGAAGCCCAGCAGCGTTACGGCCCTGCGCCCGGTCCGGCCGGCGACAGACGCCGGAATATAGGCGTTGCCCGGCTTAAGCCGCTCGTGAATACGGTCGGCCAGCGCCGCGGCGTTCTTCTGCGGGTCCTTTATCTTCAGGCTCAGGCTGCCCGTCTCCCAGGGGCGGTAACCCAGCAGCTCTTTTTCCTTCGCCAGCTCCAGAAAGACCGCCGGTGACATGAAGATATTATCGTTCTTCATCAGCCCTACTATGGTGAGCCTGGCGGCCTGGTCCTGGCCAAACATGTTGCGGAACCGGATGCGCAGCACGTCGTTCATCTTGGCGTTCAGGCTGCGGGCCTTCTCCACCGAAAGGATCACCGGGTTTTCCAGCGAGGTGTTCTCTACGTCTTTCCAGCTCCCTTCGGTCAGCCGGAAAGACTGTTCCACATCCCGCTTGCCCTTCTCGGCGAGGCCTTTCCTGGTGTCCACGCCTATCAGGATGACGTTCTCGGAGCGCCCGTTGCCGATCGCGCGCGTGAACATGGCGATCGACTCGTCGGCCTCCTCTATGCCCGGCTCGTTCTTTATGGCTTCCCGCACGCGGTCCCGGTCGCGGAAGATCTCGCGCATTACGCCGCCGCGCTCGTTAAAGCGGATCGCCACATGGCCGGTGACATAGCTCATGATCCTATTGAACATGATATCCGAGATGCCGTGCGAAAAGGAGTTGGCCACCACCAGGATGGCCACGCCCATAGCCATAGCGGACCCCAACAGCAGGTTCCTGCGCTTTTGGCGCAGCAGGTTGCGTAAAGAAAGGCGGATCAGCAGCTTCATAAATTAATCCCTGGTCACCGCGTCTAGCGGGGTTATGCCCCTGGCCACCCGCATGGGGTAAATGGCGGCCACCACGGTAACGGCCAGCAATTGCAGGGCGGTCAGCAAAACCCCGGACACGCTTAAGAGCGGCTGAAAATAATTTCCGCCGTAAAGGATTTGCAGAATATCGTTAGTGGTGGTTATTCTGAGCAGCGGAATTACGCGCACCGCTATTATACCGGCCGCTATGCCCGCTCCGCCGAACACCACCGCCAGCACGCCGGTTTCGCCCAGGAACATGCCGGCTATAAAAGCTTTGCGCGCGCCCACGGCCCGCATCATGCCGATCTCGGAAGTGCGCTCCAGCGCCGCCATGGTCAGCGTGTTCACAATGATAATCACCGCCACGCAAAATAGCAGCGTTACGAACAGGAACAGCGCGGCCTTAATAATGAGCGCCATGCTGCCTATAGGCCCCGAGGCCTTGTTCCACGGCACCGCCCTTACGCCGGCTTTTTGTTTGACAAGGGCCTTGTTTAAACCGGCCAGCGCGTCCTTATAAGCCACGCCATCCTTAAGCTTTATGAAAACCGCGTTATACACGCCGTCCTCGGCGGTCTTAACCTCGGCCTTGGGCGCGGCCAGCATGGCCTTATGCCTGGTAGTCGCCCCGATCATTTCCTCGCTGCCGAACATGGAATCCAGGTCCGCCCCCTCCATGGCCAGAAGTTTTTTTTCTTCCTTAGGCACCTGCGCGGCCATGTCGGCGGCGGTGAAATAGCCCAGGCATTCGCGGTAGGACTCGATGTCCACTATGCAGAAATGGCCGAAAATCTGGTTCAGCGCGCCGTATTCCACTATGCCCCGGATAGGAAAGCGGATGTCGTTGGTGGCGTTGATGCCGCTGGTCATGCCCATCATCACCACGCTGGAACTCACCACCAGGGTTTTAAGGTTCTCCAGTGCTTCCTTCTTTAGATTCGCTTTCACTATGCCGCCACCCTGGGGCAGGAACCAGATATTGAAATAGTTGTAAAACTCGTTGCGGGCGAAGGTGGGGATGAGAATAGCCCGCTCGCCCTGGGCTGGGTAGGTCCCTTCTATAACCTTGAAATTATCGGGGAACATGGCCCGGTACTCTTTCAGGTCGGCGCCTATCAGGTAGGCGAAGCCCGGCGCGGACGCGTTCTCGTCCAACAGCATGGCCAGGTTCTTGCCGACGGGCAGATAATGCTTTATATAAGGCTGGGCGGCAAGAACGCCTTTTATTTCTTTATAGGTAGTAATGGGCTCGATGCTGGCGCCGAGAATAGGCAGCAGGATATTGTCCGACTTCTGCTCGTCGCTGATCAGCACAATGTCGCCCATGAAGCCGTTGATGATATTCTTCTCTATGCCTTTAGCCATGCCGGTAACCACGCCGTTGCCCAGCGTCATAAGGAAAGCGCCGGTGAAGAGGATGGCACCTATCACCAGGCTTTTTCCTTTGTGGCGGAAAATATTCCGCCAGGCTATGGTCAGGACCAGCTTCATGCGGCTTGGGCTTCCTGTTCCAGAAGGCCGTCCTTGATCTTTACGATGCGCCGGGCGTACTTCAGCACGTTAGCGTCGTGGGTGGAGAAGATGAAGGTAGTTTTTTCCAGCTCGTTCATTTTCTTCATCAACTCCAGGATCTGCCCCCCGGTAACGGAATCTAGATTTGCGGTAGGCTCGTCAGCCAGCACAATGTCGGGGTTGGTAACCAGCGCGCGCGCTATGGCCACGCGCTGGCGCTGCCCGCCGGAAAGTTCCGAAGGCCGGTGCAGGGCGTGCTCGCTAAGCCCCACCTCCTTCATAAGCTGCTCCGCGCGCGCCCGGGCCTCGGCCGCGGGCTTCTTCATAAGCAGCAGCGGGAATTCTATGTTCTCCACGATATTCAGTACCGGGATCAGGTTGAAAGTCTGAAAGATAAAGCCGATTTTATTCAGCCGAATATCCGTAATCTGCCGGTCGTTTAGCGCGGTGATCTCCCGGTCCCCCACCTTCACGCTGCCGGAAGTGGCGAAATCTATGCAGCCTATCACGTTCAGCAGCGTGGTTTTGCCGCTGCCCGACGGGCCTATGATGCTCATGAAGTCGCCCTCGGCCACCGCCAGGTCCACCCCGCGCAGCGCGGGCACAATAGTGGCGCCCAGCGGGTAATCTTTTTTAAGGTTTTTGATCTCTATGATATTCATGCGGAAATCTCCACAACTTTAACCAGGTCTACATAAGCCAGCACGCCCCTGGCGGGCTTGCCGTAAACTTCGGCCGCTATGGCCAGGTAGTTCTTCATCTGGGCGGCGTATTTTTCAGGGTTCTCGAGGCCGGTCTTAAAGTCCACTACCGTTACCTCGTCCCCGCCGAGCAGGACGCGGTCCATGCGGAACAGGCCGCCGTCCCTATCCACGAATTCCGCCTCAACCAGCACCTGCGCGCCGGGAACGAAGAGGGATGCGGCCTGCGGGCTGGCCAGGAAAGCCGCTACGCTCTTAACAACCTTGGCCCTGTCGAATTTAAAAGAATACTTAGGCGCAAGCCGCTCGAACTGCGCGGCGGCCCCGGCCGCGGGGTCTGCGGGCAACTCTATAAACTGAGCCAGCATCTCATGCACCAGATTCCCTTCGGCGGTCTCGAAGTAGCTGCTGTAGGTCGGCTTCTGAGTTTCGAAACGGCCTTCCGGCCTTATGCCCGCCGCGGTTATCTCTACGGGCGGGGCGGGCTTCCTAACTTCAGGCCGGGCGGGATGCGCCGGAGGATTCTCGGACCGGAAAGTCTCGAAAAGATCTGAGAGCTTTGCTTCTTTAGCCGGGGTTTTCCGCGCCTTTTTCACGAACAAGTTGTAAAGTTCGTGGCGGGCGCGGGTGGAGATAACGTAGAGCACGTTCAGGTCCTGCACGGCGGAATCGGCCTTGCGCCCTTCGTAGACAGGCCGCAGCTTCGCCGAAACTTCGGCCGCCGCTTTAGTGATGTGGTAAACATGGATGGCCCCGTCCTTCTCCTCGAAGTACATCGGGTCGGAGGGGCCCTGCTCCTCGAACAGGAGGTTT
>JBBRDG010000027.1:0-30605 GCA_038204165.1 Elusimicrobiales bacterium | reverse complement strand
CGGCTGGCAGTTCCCCGACCCCAAGGGCAGCTGCTTCGTGTGGGCCAGGCCGCCGGTGAAATGCGCCTCGCTCGACGCGGTTTATTTCATGCTGGACAAGATCTCGGTGCTTACCGCGCCGGGCTCCGGCTTCGGCAAGTGCGGCGAAGGCTACGTGCGGTTCTCGCTCACCGAGCCCGACCCTATGCTGAAAGAAGCCGCCAAACGCATAAAGCTGCTGGATTGGAGCTTATTGAAATAAGCGACGGCCCAAAAAAAGAAAGAGCCCGGCTTAAACCGGGCTCTTTTTTTACGCCTTGTATGTCGGGTTAAAGCTCGCAGGCGTTCTTGTCGAACCTTATCTCCGAATTTTCCCCCACGTTCAACTGGTCCTTCCGCCCCACCACGGTGGCGCTGGGCCCTACGAGCGAGCCGTTCAGGTTCATATTGGAGATCGAGGCGTTCTCGTTCACAATAGAGTCCGAGATTATCGAGGACTCTATTCTGGCCCCGTCGCCGATAGAAGCATAAGGCCCCACTATGGAGTTCTCGACCTTGGCGGTGGGCGAGATGTAGACCGGCGGAATAATCAGCGAGTTCTTGGCCTTAGACTTGAAGTTCTTATTGTCCAGAATATAGCGGTTGGTCTCCAGCAGGGTTTCCGGCTTGCCGCAATCGTACCAGCCTTCTATGGCCACCGGCTTTATCTTGTGGCCGGCCTTCACCATATGCGCCAGCGCGTCGGTGAACTGAACCTCCCCCTTGGTGGTCCGGCCGGAATTAACCAGCTGGTCGAGGCTGCCGTAAAGGGCGGCTGAATTGTGAAAAGAGTAGATGCCCACAATGGCCAGTTTGGTCTTCGGGTGTTCGGGCTTCTCCACCATGGCTGAAATATAACCGCCTTTCACTTCTACCACGCCGAAGCGGCGCGGGTCGGCCACTTCCTTGACCGCTATACAGTCCTCTTTCGTATCCATGAACTTGGAAAGGTCGGCGTCGAGGATAGTGTCGCCGAGCATCACCATTACCGGGCCGGTTACGCAGCGCCGGGTCAGCCAGATGGCGTGGCCCAGGCCCTTCGCTTCCGCCTGTTCGACGTAGCTGACGTCCAGGTGGTGATAGTTTTTGCCCACGTAATCTTTTATCTTTTCTCCGAGGTAGCCAACCACCAGGCAGACTTTCTTTATCCCCGCCGCGGCGAGGTCGTCCATGATATGCCCTATTATCGGCTTGTCCCCCACGGTCAGCAGCACCTTGGGATAAGTATAAGTATGCGGGCGCAGCCGCGTCCCCATCCCCGCAACCGGCACCACCGCTGTAAATTTGGATATTTTCATGGAAGTCTCCCTAACATGTGAAGATAAAAATTATTTCTCAGCGTTAAACACTGTACCGAACTCAACCAGGTTTCCGGGGACATTGCATAGTCCAACTGTGCGCCCAGCGCCATTATGCCCGGCCCCCTTCTCCCCAAATAACATAGCATACTCGGCACCGGCTGAACAGATGGTCTGCTTGTCGTACCCACTCCGTTTAATGTCAAAAGCCAGCGACATGTCCGGCAAGGCCATAACCGCAACCACGGCCTTAACGCTTAGCGCCAGGTTATCACGCTGGGACCAGGGATTTTATTCCGTTGCCCAGATTCTGCACGTCTAAACGTATTAAGCGGGAATCCCCCTAAGTGCGCATTTCATACTCAGGTTCACCGCAAAGGTCTGCGCCCACACCTGCTGGGGATATCCTGCGCTTAAGTGCGCATACCGCTGTGCCTTTATTTGGGTGGGCCGCAGGAATTGCTTCCCGGAACGGAACCGCGATACGCCTGCGGCGTAAGAGCTGCGGCTTTCTTAATCAGCGTCAAGCAGTCTTCCCTCCGGCCCTGCCTGGCCCTGAGCCAGCCCAGTGTAAGGAGGGCGTCAGTATCGGCGGGATTGAGCAGCAGGGCTTCCTGCAGCTTCTTTTCGCCACGTTCCAGATCGTTCTCCCAAAGCAGGCGCACCGCCTCATCGGAGGCATCCTTGGATTTTGCGGGTTCAGCTTTTTCACCCGGGAAGGAAACCTTTTCAAGTCGCCAGCCGCCTTTACTGAAGGAAGGAGACCGGTGTCCCGCGGCCGCCAGTTTCTCAAGCATAACCGCCTCCGGGGATTCGCTTTCACGCGCGACGAGCCAAACATCATTTCCAGAAAACCATCTGTACCCGGCCGAAGCCCTAACCTGGTCCGGCCCGCCATCGAGATCTATCAGTCTGGCCGCGCCGTCCAGCGAAATGGAACTACCTGCCACCTTACTAAAAAATCCCCATTCCGAAAAAGCGTCCAGATTTGCAAGTACCATCAACACTCGTTCACCGCCTGCAGCCCCAATGGCGGCCGGCGTGTCCCTTTCCACGCGCGGAATGACGGCGGTCCAGGCCCAGACGCCGGCGGCCAGTATCAGTACGGCGCAGATCTTTAAGCGGCGCGACAGGGCGGTACCGGCCGCAGCGCAAAGGAAGGGAGCTGCCTGCGCGAAAAGCCGCGCTTGGGCGCCGGCTGGATTGAAGAGGTAAATGGCTGATAAGGCCGCGAAGACGCCAAGAGGGACCGCCGCTGGAAGCGCGCCTATCCGGCCTGCTTTGCGCGGGTAGAAAGCGAGGGCGGATAAGAAAGCGGCCGCATAAAACGCAAGTTCCCATTTTCCTTCCGGGTTGAGAATAGCGATTGCTTTAACCGGGACGATATGGCATTCAAGCCCCCTTTGAAGCAGCGGCAGATAGCTGGCGGCCGCCGCCAGGCTCAGCGCCGGTATCCACCAGGTCCGGCTTTTTTTGTCTTCGGCGGCCAGCCAGATCAAAAAAGCGGCGGCGTAGAGTATGGCGAATTCCTGACGGGTCCTGGCCGCAAGGTCCGCTATTATGAATAAAAGGCCGAAGGCCGCTTTGCCGCGCGTGGAGAATGTCAGCGCCGAAGCCAAAACGAAGGCGGCCGAAAGTGTAGCGAGAAGTGCCGGTTTCCCTTGAGACAATACCGCGAATTGCGGCATACCGGGCCAGGCGCAGAAGAGCAGGGCGGAGCAGGCCCCGGCGGCAGCGGCGGGAAAAGCTATTCGCCCGGCCATAAAGAGGAGCGGCGGCACGGATGCCAGCAGGCTTATGTTGAGATACAGGGCGGCCTTCGGTACAGCACCCGCCTGAGCGAAGACATGAGAGAGAAGGAAGGGGTAGGTCGTGCCGTGCCTGAACCCGGCATAGAAGCCAGCCAGATCGCCTTCCAGTATCAGTCGGCCCAGACGGAGTTCTTCCCAGTCTTCAAAAGTGAAGAAATAGGAGCCGCTTTTAATCAACAGCAGGGCCAGGAAGATGGCATAACCTGCCGCGAAAACTGCCAGGGATTTCCAGCCAGAATTACGCAGGGCTTTTCCAACAGCAGGCCAGAGCATAACCGCACAAGAGAGGAGGAGAATGAGCTCGAGCCTGAACAGTGGCAACCAGGCCACCGCTGACAGGACAGATATTTTTTCCAGAAGTAGCGTCATTGTCGGAAGCCGGCCGCCATACGGATAGTGTAGACTAAGAACAACGCCGTTTTCAAGAGCCCGCCGCACCGCACCAGCGACGGCCAACTGCCCCGCTCGCTCTACACAACTGCACTTTCTTTTCTTTTACGCGAAAAGAATTTATGTTTTTTCCGGTACTTCCGTCAGGCGCAGTTTTCCTTTCATTCAATGCCGGATTTCTAAGGACAGCACCATGCCCTATGACTGGCTACGTCTCTACTTCGGATTTTCTATATAAGAATGACAAAAGTTACAACCCGTTTATAGTTTTACATACCACCCAGCAACATTTACCCCCAAAGTTAAAGCAAATATTTCATTACTTCAACTCGTGCAAGTCAACGCCGCCATGCCAAGGCGCTGCGCTTAAGAGACGTAATGTTTAAGATTTAATCCACCGTCATCTGGTGGTAGACTTCCTCGTAGGTCGGAGAATTCTTAAGCCCGGCCTTGGCGTATTTCCTGGAATCCCAGAAGTTATGACGGGCGGCCGTCGTCTTGTAATCGGCCAGCGCCTCTTCACGGCGGCCGAGCAGGTCCTGCGCCTGCGCCCGCCGCAGGTGGCAGTACGTCACCCAGCCTTTCTCGGGGAAACCGGTTTCCTCTATGCCGGTGGTAAGCCAGGCCACCGCCTCTTCATAACGCTTCAGGGCTATCAGCGCGTCCCCGGCCGAGAGGTATACCATGGCAAGTTGTTGTTCCAGGCCGGGCTGCTGCTTTACCTGCCAGGCGCCGAGGAAAGCCTCGCACTCGCCCAGAACCTCCTGCCAGTCGTTCGCCTGAATATGGGTCATCAGCTCGGCCAGGCGGAAGAGCATGTTGGTCGGGTCCAGGGCACGCAGCCCATCGGCTTCCGCGTAGGCGGCCTTAAAATCCTTCTCGTGCATAGAGTAGATCTCTACCAGGAAGAACCGCGCCTCCGTCTTAAAAAATCTTCCCTGCTCCTTGGCGAGTCTAACGTACTCTATGCCGCGCGCCCTGTCCCCGCCCACAAACAGCTTGGCCGCCAGGCCCAGCGTCCCGGGCAGCGTGGCGGCGTAATAGTCAAAGATGCCGAGCCCGAGGTAAGCGTCGTATACCGCCGGGTTTATCTCCACGCATTTTTTAAGATACTTGCGCCCTTTTCTGCCGTGCGTGTAGGACCGCCACCAGCTACGCTGCACGGCGTACCACCGACCCTCCAGGCCGTAGGCGCTGCCCATAAAGAAATAAGCCTGGTCCAGGTCGCGCCCCTCGTCAATCAGCTGCTCCGAGAGGTCTATGGCCTTGTCGGCGTTGGTCATGAAGTCGTTCTGGATGGCCTTGAAGTCCCCCTGCGTACTGTCGAAATTCTGGGAATAGCGCCACCAGGAAAGGGCCGCCAGCGCGAAGTAACCCGCCGGGCTCTGCGGGTCCAGCTTTACGATCTCCCTGAATTCATTCTCGGCCTTGTCGAAGTCCAGCCGGTACATCTGGGCTATGCCTATGTTATAGCGCTCGTCCGCGCCGGGGCTGAGCGTGAAAGGCCTGGTGGAGGCGTTCAGGTCCACCAGCGCCGGGCCAAGGCCGTCATCGTCGGTCCGGGCGGCAGAGGAGGCCGCGGCCGGCTGGGCGTATGCGGGAGCAGAGAGTAAAAGCAGCAGAAGTAATGTTCTCATAAATTTATACCAGCGCCGAAAGGGCCAGCAGCGCCAGCACCACAAAAGACGCCAGCGCGAAGTAAACCTCGCCGCCGCGCCAGTAGCCGTAGATCAGCATGACCACGCGCGCGGCCGGGGTCAGCAACAGCGCCAGCATGCCCGCACGCAGTATTCCAAACCCCGCCGGCGAACCCGAAACCAGAAGCCCGAAGCCGGTGAAGATAAGCAGGGAGCTCAGGAAAACCCCGGCCAGCAGCGTGCGCTGGATCAGTTTGGCAAAATCACTGTCGCTGAAGGCGGCTGTTTTTATCGTCATGGGTAAAGCGCCTTTAGCAGCATTTTTATACCCACCAGCAGCGCGAGTCCGGAAAAAATTAACTGGAGTTTTTCAGACTTGGCGCGGTAAAGGGCATAGACCCCGAAGAAGGAGCCGATCAGTACCCCCACCACTATCACCGACGTCAGTTCCAGCGGAATAAGCCCCTTGCGGAAATACACGTAGGCGCTGGCCGCCGCCGACACTCCTATAATAAAATTACTTGTAGCCGCGGCGGCTTTCATGGGCACCCCGCACAGCAGGTTCATAAGCGGCACCTGCACTATCCCCCCGCCGATGCCCAGCAGCCCGGAAAGGGAACCGGCAAAAAAGGAAACCGCGGACGCGGGGGCCATGTTCCGCACGGCGTACGGGGTATGGGCGGCCTCGGCCGGGTCGAAGAAGCCGGAATCGAAAGCCGAGGTTTCCGGCCCGAGCTGGGGAACAGGACCGCGCTTTTTCAGCATGCCCATTCCCTTAATGAACATCATGGCCGAAACCGGAAAAAGAAGCAGGGCGAACAGCAGCTGGAGCGTAATCCCGGGGAGCCTGCCGGCCAGCAGCGCCCCGACTATGGAGCCGAGGGCTGTGGTAACCTCGAGCGTTATACCCAGCCTGATGTTGGCTAGGCCGCGTTCCACGTTGACCGCAGCCACCGCGCTGGACGTGGCGACGATGGCCACCAGCGAGGCGGCCACCGCCTGGTGCATCGGGACCTTCAGCACCAGTACGAGCAGCGGCACCATGAAAATACCGCCGCCGATGCCCAGCGCGGAGCCGAGCAGGCCTATAAAAACCCCGAAGGCCAGCAACCCGGTGAAATTCAGAGCTGTGAACTCAAACATGGCCGGACTGCTCCAGGTTCTTAAGGAATATTTTGGCTTCAGCCTCGCCTATGTCGTAGGCTTTTTCACACTTGGCGCCGTTGAACTCCAGCAGGTTCAGGCCCAGGTCCGCCGGCGGCTTGATCAGGTGCACGTCTGGTTCGGACTTGATAAAAACGCGCGACTCGTAGATCTTCTGGGTATGAATGGCCAGCATCTTGCGTGCCCGGCGCTCGAATTGCCCGAAGGGGCCCACGGCGGGAAAATCCATGTCGGCGTCCCTGGAGTTGCCGATCATAATCACCGTGCGGCAACCCTCAAAGAGGCTTAAGTTGATGGTGGCGATACCTATCACGCCACCGTCCACCAGGTGGTATTTGCGACCGTGCTCCTCCACCTCCACCGGCGGGAAGACCATGGGGATGGAACAGCTGGCCACCAGCGCGTCGGTGAAAGACAAGTTATGGCTCTGCGTGGAGCCGTCGAAGGGCACTATGTACGGGAGTTTCATCTCCACGGCGTGGCTTATCACGTAAAACTTGATATTGCGCTGGAACTGCGGGCCGCTCTTCACCAGCCAGCCGTTAAGGAAGTTGTACACGGGCTTATTAGAAAAGAGGGTCAGCTTGGCCAGGCGGTTCTGGAGGAAGAAATTCAGCCTGCCGAGCGGGCTGCCGCCAGAATGCTGGTAAAGTTCCATCGGAATATTGTAATAGCGGGGCTTCAGCTTCAGGATGGACTCGGGCTTCATATCGCGCCAGAGCTGGCGCAGTTCGCCGGTCTTGTTGTAGCAGTAAGCGGCCCCGTTCAGCGAGCCGATGCTGAACCCGGCCACCACGTCGAAATGCAGCCCCTGGCGCACCAGTTCGGCCAGCACCCCGGACTGCCACGAGCCCAGCGCGCCGCCGCCACATAAGAAAAGGCCCACGGGCCGCCTGAATTTAAACATAACGCTTTTTATACCCCTGCTAAAATATTAGAATACTATTGTAGCAAATGGCGGCTAGCCGCTTATTTATGTCCGATTACCTAATCATCGCCGGCCTAACTCTGATAACGGGCCTAACTCTTGTTCTTCCCTTCTCGGTAAAGAGCGTGGAGCAGGACCTTGAAGCTTTCCTCTTCGTAATGGGGCTGGCGGCCGTAAGCATTTCCGGGCTTTGGAGCCTGGACCTTATCAAAGAAGCGCTGAAAGAGCCCCTGGCCATAACCGCGGCAGTGGCCGGGGTAGGCTGGCTATTCGGCTTACTCCGCCGCCACCTGCGCGGACTTATAAATACTCTCGCCGGCAAACTAGGCATGGGCGGAGCCATCTTCGTTATCGTGACCGCGCTGGGCCTGGGCTCCAGCCTGTTCACCGCCATAATAGCCGCCATCATGCTGGCCGAGGTGGTCAGCATCCTTAAACTGAAGCGGGATTTCGAAGTACGGCTTACGGTTTACGCCTGCTATGCCATAGGGCTGGGCGCGGCGCTTACCCCGCTCGGCGAGCCGCTCTCCACCATCGTGGTAGCCAAACTCAAGGGCCCCCCCCACGACGCCGGTTTCTTCTATCTTCTCAATTCCCTCGGAGTCTGGATTATCCCCGGCATCCTGCTCTGCGCGGCGCTGGCTGCCCGGGGCGCCAAAGCGGCCGCCACCGGCCAGGCCGGCCTTAAAGAAGACGCGCATGACACCAAACAAATAATTCTGCTCAGGGCCGGAAAGGTTTACCTCTTTGTTATGGCCCTCATTTTTCTGGGGGCCGGGCTGGCCCCCCTGGCCGATCATTTTGTGGCGCGGCTGCCGACCTGGGCGCTCTATTGGGCCAACTCCGTTTCGGCCGTTCTGGACAACGCCACGCTGGCCGCCGCCGAGATCTCCCCGGTAATGACGGACCAGCAGATAAAATTTATTTTAATGGGGCTGCTGGTCTCCGGCGGCATGCTGATCCCCGGCAATATTCCCAACATTATCAGCGCCGGCAAACTGGGCATTAAGTCGCGTGAATGGGCGAAGGCCGCCCTGCCTTTCGGCTCCGGGCTGATGCTGGTCTATTTCATACTGCTGTCTATTCTCGTAAAGTAAGGAGCTAACAATGGAACACAACTGGAAAACTATAATCGAGCCCTTCAAGATAAAGAGCGTAGAACCGCTGGGCATTACCACCCGCGAGGAAAGGCTTAAGGCGCTGGAACAGGCGCACTATAACCTTTTTAACGTCAGGGCCGAAAAGGTGCTGATAGACCTGCTCACCGACAGCGGCACCGGCGCCATGAGCGCGGCGCAGTGGGGCGGCATTATGGTGGGCGACGAATCCTACGCCGGAGCCCGCAGCTATTACAATTTTGAAACCGAGATAAAATCCCTTACGGGTTTCTCGGAGGTTATCCCGGTGCACCAGGGCCGCGCCGCGGAGAAGATCCTGTTCGGCGTAATCGGCGGCAAAGGCAAGTGCATCATCTCCAACTCGCATTTCGACACCACCCGCGCCAATGTGGAGTTCTCCGGCGCCGAAGCCTACGATTTCCCGGTGAAGGAAGCGCTCGACTTCGACAAGCCCGCCCCCTTCAAAGGCAACGCCGACGTGGCGGCGATGGAAAAGTTCATAAAAGCCAAGGGCGCGGAGCACATCCCCCTGTGCGTGATGACCGTCACCAACAATTCGCTGGGCGGCCAGCCGGTCTCGATGCAGAACCTGAAGGACGTGCGCAACCTTTGCGCCAAATACGGCATCCCGATGTTCCTTGACTGCGCCCGCTTCGCCGAGAACGCCTATTTCATAAAACTGCGCGAGAAAGGCTACAACAGCTGCCCGGTGCGCGAGATAGCACAGGAGATGTTCGAACTGGCCGACGGCACCTGGATGAGTTCCAAAAAGGACGCGCTGGTCAACATCGGCGGTTTTCTGGCCATGAACAACCGCGAATGGTCAGCCAAGGCCCGCCAGATGCTGATCCTCACCGAGGGCTTCAGCACTTACGGCGGCCTGGCCGGCCGCGACCTGGAAGCCATCGCGATAGGCCTGCGCGAGGTGCTGGACGAGAACTACCTCAAATACCGCATCACCTCCGCCAAATACCTCGGCGAAGGCCTGCTGAAGCATGGCGTGCCCATCATCAATCCCCCCGGCGGCCACGGCGTGTACGTCAACGCAAAAAAATTCCTGCCGCACATTAAACCCGACCAGTTCGCGGCGCAGGCGCTGGCCTGCTCGCTGTACCTGGAAGGCGGCATCCGCGGGGTGGAGATAGGAATGCTGATGTTCGGCAAGCGCGACAAGATCGGCAAGTTCCTGCCGGCCGATATGGAGCTTGTGCGCCTGGCTATACCCCGCCGGGTCTACACGCAGAGCCACATTGATTACGTAATAGAGGTTTTTGCCTGGCTAGCGAAGAACAAGAAGAGCGTAAAAGGACTGGAAGTGGTTGAAGCCTCGGCGATACTGCCGCACTTCACCGCCAAGCTCAGGCCCGCTAAATAAGGCCGCCGCGTAAACCTTAAGGCGACGGCTTTAGGTTTAGCGGCTATTCCGCGGTACAATTATTACAGGCCCCGGGCGGACGCCCCGGGATTGCGGCATTAATATTATGTTCAAACATCAAAGGATTCGCGAGGTACAGAAGGAGCTAGAGGCGCTAGTCGGACGGGAGAACTTCCGCACCGACGAGGCCGAAATCCTGATGTACTCCTACGACGCCGGCATGGCCCGCGCCCGCCCGGAAGCGGTGGTAACCTTTACCTCCACGGACCAGGTGGCCCCGGTGGTAAAGGTCCTTTATGCGGCCGATATTCCTTACCTGCCGCGCCTGGCCGGCACCAACCTCTCCGGCGGCACCATCCCGCTCAAGGGCGGCGTAGTGCTCAACCTGTCCCGCCTTAAGAAAATCCGCCAGATAGACACGGCCGCCAGAACGGCGCTGGTGGAACCCGGCGTGGTGAACATGGAACTGCAGCGCGCGCTGGAGCCTTTCGGATATTTCTACGCGCCTGACCCCGCCAGCCAGAAGGTCTCCACCATAGGCGGCAACATCGGCGAGAACGCCGGCGGCCCGCTCTGCCTGAAGTACGGCGTGACCGCCGACAACGTAGAGAAGCTGGAAGTGGTGACCCCTGAAGGCGAAGTGATGACCTGGTCCTACCGCGACCCTGGCCCCGACCTGATGAGCCTCATAATAGGCTCCGAAGGCACGCTGGGCATAGTCACGCACGCCTGGCTCAAGATCCTCCCCATTCCCCGTTGCATCAAGACGGCTTCCGCGGCCTTCACTTCGATGGACGCCGCCATGGCGGCCGTCACCAGGGTCATCAGCGACGGCATCGTCCCCCGGGCCCTGGAAGCCATGGACAAGGTCTCGCTTGACGCCGCCCTGAACGGCAAGGAAAACCCTTTTACCGAAGATACGCAGGCCGTGCTGATAGTGGAACTGGACGGCGCCGACGCGGCCAAAGTGCGCCGGGAGCTGGACGCCGTGGAAAAGATCTGCGCGGCCAACGCCTGCACCTCCTTCAAAATGGCGGCCAACGAAGCCGAGCGCGAGCTGCTCTGGCAGGCGCGCAAAGGCGCCTACCCGGCCATGGCGCGCCTGGCCCCCGACATCTCGGTGGAAGACGGCGTGGTCCCGAGGCACCGCCTGCCGGAAGCCCTCAGGGAAACCCGCGAGATCCTTTCCAAGTATAAGCTTACGGCCGGCCTGCTGTTTCACGCCGGCGACGGCAACCTGCACCCCAACATCATCTTCGACCGGCGCGACCTTCAGGAAGTGAAGCGCGTGAAAAAAGCCGGCTACGAGATTCTGAAGTCCTGCATCAGGCTGGGCGGCACCATCTCCGGCGAGCACGGCATAGGCGTGGAGAAGCGCGTGGCCATGGGCTGGCTCTACGGCCACGAAGAACTGCAATTTTTCCGCGCGCTGAAAAAAGCCTTCGACCCCGCCGACCTCGCTAACCCGGACAAGATCCTGCCGGTCTCGGTGGATTCCAACCCCGAACCAGGCTCGGCGGGCCTGACGGCCAGGGCCGCGCTTAGCCCCGAAGGCCGCGGCATCATGGACGAGCTGCGCCTGCGCTCCAGGAGCGGGGTAAAGACCGCGGTCACGGGGCTCGGCACGCGTCTCAAGGCTGAAAAGATTATTGACGGGACCAAGCCGCTGGACCTGCGCTCCCTCTCCGGCAAAGTCGTGATAGACAGGGAGAACCTGACCGCCAGGGCCGAGGCGGGCATGCAGTTGGAGGAGTTCCGCCGGCAGCTGAAAGAAGCCGGGCTGGCGCTGGAACTGCCGGACCTGAAAGGCAGCGTGGGCGGGCTGATCGCCTCCAAAGTCTACCCGGGCATCCGCGACATCCTGCTGGGCCTGGAAGTGGCCACCGCCGACGGCGAGCTGCTGGAGCTGGGCGGAAAAACGGTCAAGAACGTGGCCGGTTACGACGCAGTAAAGCTTTTATGCGGTTCGCTGGGCGCCTACGGCGTAATTCTGGCCGCCACCTTCGTGGTCTCCGCGGGCGCCAGGCGCCAGCACGCCGCCTTCGAGGAGCCGTCCGCCTGGGACGACTTCAAGCCCGGGCCTTACCACCGGCGCCTTAAAAAGGCTCTGGACCCCAGGAACCTCTTGAACCCCTGGATCTACGGCGAGAATAAATAAGGCTGACAAGGTCATTTAACATGAGCGAACAAACACAGAACGACGAAACGGCGAAAGCCAGGCGGGAGATGGACTCCGCCGCGGGCAGCTCCTCCTTCGCGCACATCCAGCACGACACCAACGAAATGTACCCGCACGAGCAGGCGGAGCGCCACCTGGGCTCCCTGCTCACCGACCTCGGCGAGCGTTCCCTTTACGACGCCGCCGCGCAGTGCAACCGCTGCGGCTACTGCGAGACCTCCTGTCCGACATATATGCTGACCGGCAGGGAGACCCTTTCCGCGCGCGGGCGCAACCAGTTCGTACGAATGCTGCTGGAGGGCAAGGCCAGGCACACCACGGACGCCGAAGAAGCCCTTTCGACCTGCCTGCTTTGCGGCGCCTGCTCCAGCGCCTGCTACGCCAAGGTCCCCACCCCGGACATCGTGCTGGAAGGGCGGCGGTCCCTCAAGGGCTACGGCGACAATTTCTTCGCGCGCGCGGCAGTAAAAACGCTGCTGGACGCGCCCGGCCTGTTCGCCTTCTGGCTTAAGCTGGCCTACCTGGTAAAACGCACCGGTCTGCCGCGCCTGGCGACCAAAATGGGGCTTTACGACCTACTGGGCATGCCCGGCCTGACCGAGGCCGAAGGCGCCATCAACAAGGTGCCGTTGCGCTTCGCCTCGGAACTGCTGCGCGCCAACCCGGCGCTGCGTCCCCAGGGGAAAACCGCCATCAACTGGGCCTATTTCGCCCCCTGCGGCCCTAATTTACTCTTTACGGAAGTAGCTCTGGCCACGGTGCGCGTGCTGCGCCGGACCTCCGGCGAGGGCATCTTTATGGAGAACATCTGCTGCGGCCTGCTGGCCCACAACTACGGGCGCATGGAAGACTCGCGCGAGTTCGCCAGGCGCAATATCCTGCGCTACGAGGAACTGAAGGCCCAGTTCGGCGAATTCCCGCTGATTGCGGACTGCTCCTCCTGCGCCGCTTTCATGAAGACTTACGAACAGCTCTTCACCGTCGACGAAGAATGGCGGCCGCGGGCCAGGGCTTTCGGCGCGGCGGTCAGAGATATCCTTGAATTCATCCCCCCGGAAAAAGCCGGCAAGGCCGACCCCGCCGCGTTGCAACGGGCCGGGCGCGTCACCTACCACGACTCCTGCCGGGCCTGCCACGGGCAGGGCATACGCCAGGAGCCCAGGGAAGTGCTGAAAAAGCTGGCCGGCAAGAATTACCGCGAGCTTAACGAGAGCGACTGGTGCTGCGGCGGCGCCGGCGCCTTCGCCTTCACGAACCCCGGAATAGCCGGTCTGGTGCTGGACCGGAAACTCCGAAATATCGCCTCGGTGCAGGCTGATACCGTGGTGGCCGGCGGCACCTCCTGCCTGATTCAGATCAACGCCGGGCTGCGCGCGGCCTATCCCACGGCCAGGGCTGTACATTACAGCGTGTTCGTGGATGAAGTATCCCGGGAAACCCCAGCGGCGCAATAGCGCGGCCGGACACGGAATTCAGACATTTTAACTTCATTGATAACTATTACATCTTGTTAATGCTAAAATATAAATTATGACCCGGGCCGAAGAACTGGAAAACCGTCTGCGCCTGCTTGTGAATTTCGGCGGAGTTGTGTCCAAGGAAACCAACCTTAACAAACTCCTCGAGCTGATTGCCGAGCAGGTAAAAACTATTTTAAACTGCGACCGTTGCAGCGTGTTCATCTTTGACCGTCAGACCAATGAACTCTGGAGCAAGGTGGCGCTGGGCATGCAGCACACCGAGATCCGCGTGCCGTTCGGCAAGGGCATCGCCGGGCACGTGGCCTCTTCCGGCCAGACCATCAATATTCACGACGGCTACCAGGACGAGCGCTTTAACCATGACCTGGACCGCCTTACCGGCTACCGCACCCGCAGCATTCTGGCCGTACCCATGAAGAACGTGGGCGGCCACATCATCGGCGTGTTCGAGGCCATGAACAAGAACGGCTCCGTTTTCGACGTGGACGACGAGGGCATCCTGCAGCTGATCAGTTCGCTGGCCGCCTCGGGCATCGAGAACGCCCAGCTCTACGAGAGCCTCTCCAAATCCCAGCTCGAGACCATTTATCGCCTGGCGGTCACCGCGGAATACCGCGACCAGCAGGACACGGCCATCCACCTGCGCCACATCAGCGAATATTCCGCGCTGATAGCGCAGGGCATGGGCCTGCCGGAGCGCGAAGTGGAGAGCATCCGCTACGCTAGCCCCCTGCACGACATCGGCAAAGTGGGCATAGCCGACGCCATCCTGCTCAAACCCGGCAAGCTGACCCCGGAAGAATTCACAGAAATGAAGAAGCACACCCTTTACGGCGCCAAAATCCTCTGCAACGCCGAGAGCGCGCTGCTGCAGATAGCCTGCAAGGTGGCCGCCTCTCACCACGAGAAGTACGACGGCACCGGCTACCCCGCCAAGCTGAAAGCGGAGCAGATCCCGCTCTACGCCAGGGTGGTTTCCGTGGCCGACGTGTTCGACGCGCTCTGCATGCCGCGCGTGTACAAGCCCAAGTGGGACCCCGAGAAGGCCAAGGAATACATTCTGGAAGAGAGCGGCAAGTCCTTCGACCCCGCGGTGGTGGCGGCTTTCGAGAAGGTCTACGGCGAAATCCTGAAAATGCACGCCCTGGGAGACGGCAAAAGCACGATTATCCCCGGTATCACCAAAGAACTGCACCGCCACACTTACTAAGATTCCCTAACGCCGGGAGAAGAGCCTGAAACTTTCAGGCTTTTTTCACATCTAATATTCACAGGTTAGAACGAGGGTTTAGCCGGCCTGAGCCGGTAAAGGAAAACACAATGAGCGACATGGAAATCTCTTTCCCGGGCGGTAAGAAGGTAAACGCGAGCTGGCACGGCTTCGAGATAGCTACCGACCAGCCGGGAGATAACGGCGAGAAAGGTTCCGCGCCAACTCCCTTCGACCTGTTCCTGGCATCGCTTGGGACTTGCGCCGGCATCTTCGCGCTGGGCTTTATCAGGTCACGAAACCTGAACGAGGAAGGCTTTAAAATAAATATATCATTCGAGACGGACGCGGCCACGCACCTGCTTAGCAAGGCGATCTTCCGCATAACGCTGCCGAAGGATTTCCCGGATAAATATAAAGGCGCCGTAATAAAAGCGGCGGAGCAATGCCTGGTGAAACGCACCATGTACAGCCCGCCCTCTTTCGAGTTCACGGCGCAGTAGGCCTTAAATTTTAATTTTTGCTATGGCCAGGCCGATCAGGACGAACTCCACGGCCAGCACGGTCACTATAAGCACACCCCAGGCCAGAGGCACCTGCGTAATCAGCCAGGCGAAGAGCACTAGCGCCAGCGTGGCCAGCGACGACAGCCGCACTACCTGGCTGCGGGTAAAGCCGATATGCTCCAGCCGCAGCGCAAAATGGTCGCGGCTGCCCAGGAAGGGCGAATGGCCGCGGCGCAGCCGCATAACGGAAACAAAAATAGTGTCGTAAATAGGCACCCCCAGGATGAACAGCGGGGCGTAGACGCCCAGCGGGTTCACGTCGCTGTACCTGGTGCCCATGGCTATCACCGCCAGCACATAGCCGCAGAACAGGCTGCCGGAGTCGCCCATGAAAATCTTGTACTTCTTCGAGATATTATAGGGCAGGAAGCCCAGCGCCGCTCCAGCCAGGGCTGCCGAGGCGAAATTCACGTAAATGGACTCGGAAGGAAAGGCTATCAGCAGGAAGCCGAAAGCCGCCAGCGAGGCCTGTCCGGCCGAAAGCCCGTCCATGATATCGATCAGGTTGAAAGCGTTGGAAACCCCCACCAGCCACAGCATGCTCAGCGCGAAAGCCAGGTACTCCGGCTGGATGAAATGTATCCTGATGCCGTAATACGCGGTGAACAGGGCCACGCCGAACTGCACCGCGAACTTAGTCCTTACGCCGAGCCCGCGCGGCTTGAGCAGGTCGTCCACCAGGCCGAGCGCGAAGATGACGCCGCCTCCGGCCAGAATCAGGCGGAGGTCCCGGAGCGTGCCGGTGGGGAAAGAGGTATAAAACCTCATCACCAGCAGGGAAACCGCGAAGGAAATAAAGATCGCCGCCCCGCCGAAAAGCGGGGTAGGGACCTTGTGGGTCTTTATGTCAGTGGGTTTGTCCAGGTGGCCGAAGCGCAGCGCCAGGGAGCGGAGCAGCGGCGTAAGCCCCAGCGAAAGCAGCAGCGGCAGCAGGAAGGCCAGCAGATACAGGCGGAAATTTTCAAGCAGGTTATTCATATTGCTTTATGATGGCGGCAATTTTGCGCAGGCTCTCCTCCACCGGAGGCAGCCGGCGGCCCAGTTTGTCGGCCAGTTTGCCGGTATTGAGACCGGCCTTCAGCGGCCGCGCAGCGGTCTGCCCAAGCTCGAAAGTAAGCTTAGGCTCCAGAAAAACCGTGTCGAAGCCGAAAGCCGCGCAGGCTTTAAGGGCGAAATCGTAACGGCTCATCCAGTCCGGCCCCGCCACGTTATAAACGCCAGAAGCGTCCGTGCCCGCCAGGTCCAGCGCGGCCGCGGCCAGTTCCGGCGCATAGGTCGGGGTGGAGTACAGGTCCGAAGGCACGCGCATTTTAGCGCCAGCGCGGGAATTGCCCACCAGCTGCATTATAAAATTTTTTGAAGCCGGATTATGGCTGTAAACCGCCGAGGTACGCAGCGCCAGCGCGCCCGGGAGCGACAGCGCGGCCTTCTCCCCCTCCAGCTTGGTCCGGCCGTAAACGTTAACAGGGCCGGTCAGGGCTTCTTCGCCGTACGGCCCGGCGGCCCCGTCGAACACGTACTCGGTGGAAAAATATACCAGCCTGGCGCCGGCCTTCCGGCATTCTTCGGCGACCAGCCCCGACCCCGCGGCGTTCACGCGCCGGGAGAGCTCCGGCTCGCGCTCGCATTCGTCCACGTTGGTCATGGCCGAACAAAGGAAGACCAGATCCGGAGCGGCCGTCCTGAAAGCCCCCGCCACGGAGTCGGGATCAGCCAGATCCAGATAAAGGAAACCCTGCCCGCGGCGGGAAGTGCCGTAAACCTCCAGCCTGCGCCGCACGCAGAGCGAAGCCAACGCACCGCCCACCTGGCCCGAGGCGCCTATGATCAGGGCTTTCATCGGGCGAAATCCTCCCGCCGCAGCGTCAGACGCAGCCGCAGGATTTTCAACACGCCTTTCACGGCATCCTTAAAATTTATCTTCTTACCCGCCTTGCGGGAGCGCGGAACATAGGGGATAGGGACTTCCTCAAAACGAAACCCCAGAAAAGCGGTTTTGCAGGAGATCTCGGCCTCGATTTCGAAACCGGGGGAGTTCAGTTTCATTTCCCTGAGCAGCGGGGTGCGGAAAGCCTTGTAGCAGGTGTAGGAATCCGTCATCCGGACGCCGAAGAACAAGTTTACCAGGGCAGTCAGAAACTTGTTCCCCCACAGGTAAACGATATTATAGGTAGCAGAGTCCCCGTAATAGAACCGGGAACCGAAAACGGCATCCGCGCGGCCTTCTATGATGGGTTTGACTACGGCGGGGATGCAGCCGGGATCATATTCCAGATCCGCGTCCTGCACTATGGCGATGTCCCCGACGGCGGCGGCGAAACCAGTTATCAGCGCGCCGCCCTTGCCGGCGTTCTTCGCATGTTCTATCACCTTGAGACCGGGGAACTCCCCGCCCGCCGCGGCCAGGGCCAGCCACGCACGCGTCCCGTCCGTAGAACCGTCGTCCACCACTATAATCTCCTTATCCAGCGGCACCGCCGCAAGGGCCTTCAGCACCGCCGGGAGGGTATTAATCTCATTATAGGACGGGATAACGATAGTGGTCTTCATTAACGAAATTATAACAAAATTGGATAAGCCGCTCCGTATGGCCTTGTCGGCCCGGCATTTTATACAATAGTGTTAGTCAGTTAACGGAGGAAAACATGAAAGTACCAATGGTAGATATGCTCGCCGGTTACGCCCCCATAAAGGACGAAGTTGAGAACGCCGTTAAGACCGTGTTCAATAAGGCCAATTTCATCCTGGGTGAAGAAGTCACTAAATTTGAGAAAGAGTTCGCCGCGCATAACGGCGCCAAATACTGCGTCGGCGTGGCCAACGGCACCGACGCCCTCCGCATGGCCCTTATAGCCAGCGGGATAAAGCACGGGGACGAGGTCATCACCTCCCCGTTCACCTTCATCGCCACCTCCGAGACCATCTCCCAGGTCGGCGCCCTGCCCGTGTTCGCGGACATCGACCCGGTGACCTACAACCTGGACCCCAAGTCCGTGGAGAAGAAGATCACCAAGAAGACCCGTGCCATCCTGCCGGTGCACCTGTACGGCATGCCATGCGACATGGACTCCCTCATGGAGATAGCCAGGAAGCATAACCTGATCGTGGTGGAAGACACCGCACAGGCCTTCACCGGCAAGTACCAGCTGGGCGGCAAGGACTGGAAATACCTTGGGTCTATAGGCCATTGCGGCACCTACAGCTTCTTCCCGGCCAAGAACCTGGGCGCCTTTGGCGACGGCGGCGCTATCGTGACCAGCGACGACAAGATCTACGAGACGCTCAAGCAGCTCAGGAACCACGGCAGCAAAGTGCGTTACCACCACGAGATGGAAGGCTTCAACAGCCGCCTCGACACCGTGCAGGCCGCCATCCTCTCCGTGCGCCTTAAGCACGTGGAGAAGTGGACCGAGATGCGCAACGCCGTGGCTAACGCGTACGCCGAGGCCCTCAAGGGCGTCTGCGTTACCCCGGTCGTGCCGGCCAACGCGCGCCACTCATTCAACTATTACACACTGCGCTTCGACACCAAGGCCAAGCGCGACAACGCGCAGAAGCACCTGACCGAGCAGGGCATCGCGAACCAGATTTACTACCCGATAGCGCTGCACCTGCAGGAAGCTTACGCGCACCTGGGCGGCAAACGCGGCGACCTGCCCGTCTGCGATGCGGTGATGGATACCGTATTCTCACTGCCGATGTACCCGGAGCTCACCGGCGAGCAGATCAAGACGGTTACCGATGCGGTGAAAGCGTCGCTTACCGTAAGCGTCGCCAGCTAATGCACCACCTGTCCCGGAGCGGCCCTGCGCGTCAGTCAGGCGCGCAGGGAGCCCGGAAGATGCGGATCAATGCTTAAAACCGACGTTCTTATAATCGGGGGCGGCCTGGCCGGGCTTACGGCGGGCAAGACCCTTGAAGGCAAACGGAACTATATCATAGCCGAGCGGGAGAAGCGTCCCGGCGGGCTGGCCGGGACCGTCGCTAAAGGCGGCTTTCACTTTGATTACTCCGGTCATTTGCTGCACCTGCGCTGGCCTAAAACCTCCAAACTCATTTTGAAAGCGCTCGCCGGCAATTGCGCGCGCCTCCGGCGCGACGCCAGGGTTTACGCCCATAGCCGCTGGACCTCTTTCCCTTTCCAGGCCAACCTGGCCGCCATGCCGCAAAAGGTTAAATCCGAATGCGTGAGCGATTTTCTTAAAGCTTATAATGCCGGGAATACCGGCCCCGGCGACGGTTCGGAGGTGTTTAGCCGCTGGACCCGCAGGGTGCTGGGAGACGGGATCTCGAAGCATTTCATGCTGCCGTACAACGCCAAGCTCTGGCAGTATCCCCTCGAACGCCTTACCACCGAGTGGTGCGCCCCTTTCGTGCCGATGCCCAACCCCGATGAAGTACTCAAGGGCGCCTACGGGTCCAAGAACGAGGGGCTGGGCTACAATACCGTTTTCCGCTACCCTAAAACCGGCGGCATAGGCGCGCTGGCCAACGCCCTGGCCAGGAATTCGGACGGCCTGCGCCTCGGCCTGGAAGTGGAGAGCGTGAACCTGGGCAAGGGCACCGCGAACATCCGCTATTTCGGCCCGGTCAGCTTCAGCCGTCTGATCAGCACCATACCGCTCAACGAACTTATCGCAAAAGCCTCCGACGCTCCCGCAGCCGTAAAGCGGGCCGGGGCCGCGCTGCGGCACAATACCGTTTATGTGCTGAACCTGGGCGTGAAAGGCGTAAAGTCGGATATGCACTGGGGCTACTTCCCGGGCGAAGAGTTCCCTTTCTACCGCGCCGGCATCGCCACTAATTTTTCAAAGACGCTGGCTCCCCGCGGCTGCGCCTCCTTCTACATAGAAATCGCCACCGCCGGCGAGCCTCTGGACCTGGCCTCGGCCGAGGCCGCCGTGTTAAAAGGGTTGAAAGCCTGCGGGCTGATAAAGACCTACGGCCAGATAGTGGAAAAGCTCTGGTTAAAGATCCCTTGCGCCTACGTGATTTACAACAAGGAAAGGGCGAAAGCCCTGCCGGTCATCTTCGACTGGCTTAAAGCCAAAAAGGCGCAGTCCATCGGCCGCTACGGAGCCTGGAAATATTCTTTCATGGAAGAAAGCGTGAAAGAGGGGATGGAAGCCGCCGAACGACTGCTGGGAAAATGAAAAGTAAAAATAATTTCTACCTTCTGGGCGGCCGGGAATTGCGTATTCTCGCCGTCCTGATCGGCTTTATCCTGCTGGCCAGCGTGGCTTACGTGCTGTGGCTACCCGACGTGGCGGAGTTCAAAAGAAAGAACCCGGCGGAGACTTCCTTCATACGGATCAAGGAGGCCCAGGCGAAGGCGCAGGGAAAGAAGCTGGGCCGCCATATGACCTGGACGAACTGGGGAGGCATCTCCGAGAACCTGAAACACGCGGTGCTGGTGGCCGAGGATGGCGGCTTCTACCGGCACAACGGAGTCGACTGGGAAAGCACCAGGGAGGCGCTGGCTAAGGACTGGGAGAAGAAGCGCTTCGCCTCGGGCGGCAGCACTATCACGCAACAGGTGGCACGGAACCTCTACCTGTCTCCCTCCAAGAATCCGCTCCGCAAGCTAAAAGAGCTTTTGATCGCCCGGCGTCTTGAGAAGGTGCTGGGCAAGCGGCGTATTTTCGAAATCTATCTTAACGTGGCAGAATGGGGCAAGGGCATCTACGGCGCCGAAGCGGCGGCCCGGGCCTACTTCGGTAAAAGCGCGGCGGACCTTACGCCGGAGGAAGGCGCGGCGCTGGCGGCGGCCCTGCCCAGCCCCCGCCGCTACAACCCCACGGGCGGCACCCGCTATATGGAGCGCCAGAAGAGCCGCATCATCAGCCGCATGCGCGCCTCCGGCTACCTTCCCGACGAGACCGAAGACGCCGTTCTCGACGAAAACTTCAAAGTCATCACCTCCACCGTAGTCTCTACCACCACAGAATAGCTTTGGCTAATGATCCGCGGGAAGCCCAGTCGGGGGCCTGGCCGGGGTATGGCCCCGCGAACCCGGACTGCAGGGAACCCTTGCGTCGGTTCCCCCCGCCTTGGGAAATTATGGCGGGGCCCCCTTCCGCAACGGGTTCGCGAAACCATCCCCCGGCCACCCCTCCGTGAAAACTAACGCATATTACGATCATAAAAACGCAACCGCCGGCTTCCCGGCGGTATCTTAAGGCATTACCAGCATCCTGCGGCTATTGTTTATTTTACGATTGTGAAGGTTTAAAGTGAATTTTCTTAGCTATCTCGGGATGCTTATCGAACCATCCATGCAGGGCAACATTGTAATTTTTTGCATACTCCATCGCTATCGGCTGAAGTCGCAATTGCTCATCACTTTCAATACAATCACTGGTTCCCTCAATACTCCTTGCTTCGTCCGTTTCCAGTATGTTCCTGTATTCTTCCTCAGTAACTCCGGGAACCATAGAGGCATACCCGTCAACTGCTAAAAATTTATAATCATTATGCGCTACAGCATTCTGCATATCCTTAATCGCGTCAGCCGTTTCAAGCCTAACCAGCTCATTCGGAACCACATGTATAGATTTATACTTGGGGTCAGGCTTATTCAAATACGCCACGCCGCCGACAAAGCCAACAAGGCAAACAGCTAAAATTGTTTTTCTCATATATATCATAGCCCCTACATATACGGAAGGGTTTGACGCGGGGACCGGGTTAGCAAAAGCCTCGCGCAGGCCCGAGCTTACGTAAGCGCGAGGGCCGAGTGAAGCAGGCGCGAGCACGGTGTGCGGGTGGCCGCAGCGGCCACTGCAGTGACGCCGGTTTTGCGTTCCGGTCCCCGCGGCAGACCCTGACTTTACTATCCTGCGGCCCAATGCCCAAAGCTCTTTTACGACATCATGTCGGAGAGACGGACCTGCGGGTGATGGTAGCGGGCGAGGGTCGGGGTCTTTTTGCCGAACTGGATGGCTTCAAGGGGGCACCACTGGATGCAGGCCAGGCACTGCTCGCAGCGGCCCTGCCAGACTGGCTTACCCTTCTCGATAAGAATATTGCCGCTCGGGCAGACCGAAGTACAGATGGCGCAGGAATTGCACTTGTCGTCCGTCCAGAAATCCTTATCCGCCTTAGGCAGCCTGGAGAAAGTGAACTTGTAGGCTATGCCTGAAAGGAACAGCCTCTGCCACAGCGGCCCCTTCTCCACCGGGCCGGGCTTCCCGCCCTCGATAGTCCCGGCGATGTCCTTGATCTTCTTCGCCGCCGCGGCGAACCTGGCCTCCTGCTGCTCTGCCGGGATCGCGCCGCCCCAGGGAATATAATTACTGGGCATCACCAGGTCGTAACCAGCGTCCAGCGTGAGCCCGCGGGCCTTCATCAGCTTACCCAGCTGCGCCAGCGTGCCCGCCACCTGCCCCGCGTTCACCCCCAGCGCGAAGTAGTACTTGCTCTGTCCCGCGGGCAGCTTGTTCACAAAATTAATTACCCGCTCCGGAACACCCCAGACATGCACCGGAAAAACCAGCCCTATAGCCTCAGCGTCGGCCGCCTCAGGCTTGCTACGGCGCATACTGGCCACCCTGGCGCCCCCGAGTTCGGCGGCCAGCTCTCTGGCCGCCCAGAGAGAATTCCCCGTGCCGGTATAATAATAGATAGTAGTTTTCATATACTCCCCTGTAATGCAGCGTAAGCTCTCAGGCCAATACCCCGGCCTTTTTCAGGGCGGCTTTCAGCGGCGCCCGGCACGCTTCGGAAAGCGGCAGCAACGGCAGCCGCGGCTCCGGCCGGCACAGGCCCAGCAGGGAAGCAGCGTACTTCACGGGAATAGGGTTGGTCTCGGTGAATAGCGCCTTGCCGAGCGGGAACAGCACGTGGTGAATGGCGGCGGCGCTTTCCAGTTCCCCTTCCAGGAACAGGCAGCACATAAGCCCGGTCTCCGCCGGGGCCACGTTGGACAGCACCGAGATCACTCCTTTGGCGCCCACGGACATCATCGGCAGGGTAAGCGAATCGTCCCCGCTCATTACGGTGAAATCTTCGTCGGAGCCGTTGATAATCTCGCTTACCTGGTCCAGACTCCCGGAGGCTTCCTTGATCCCGACTATGTTCTTGAATTTCTTTCGCAAGCCGAGCACGGTGGCCGGCAGCATGTTCACCCCGGTGCGACCGGGGATGTTATAAAGAACGACAGGCAGCCTGGTAGCCCGGGCGAGCGCGGAAAAATGAGCCGTCATTCCTTCCTGCGTGGGTTTGTTGTAGTAGGGCACTATGGCCAACAGCCCGTCCACGCCCAGCGCGGAAACCTTCTTAACCAGTTCCACGGACTTGGCGGTGGAATTGGTGCCCACGCCTGGCATTACCGGCACCTTGCCCCCGGCGGCGGCCACCACGGTCTTTATCACGGCCAGGTATTCTTCCGGCGTCAGCGTAGCTGCTTCGCCGGTGGAACCGCAGGGCACCAGCCCGTCTATGCCGTTCTCCACCTGAAACCGCACTATCTTCCTGAGCGCTTTAAAATCCACCTTGCCGTTCCTGAACGGCGTGACGATAGCGGTAAAGCAACCTTTAAGTTTCAGCATTTTATCTCCCCTTCGAACACGGTCCTGGCCGGTCCCTGTATGTAAATTTCGTTCGCGCCGGCACCGGCCGGCTTCAGCCACACGCGGAAGGTATCGCCGCTGCGCGCCGCCAGCGTAACAGGGGACTTAACTTCCCCGGTAAGGGCCAGGGCCACGGCGCTGGCCGTTATGCCGGTGCCGCAGGCCAGCGTTTCCCGCTCCACGCCGCGCTCGTAGGTACGCACGTAAACCTTCCCGCCGCTAACCCGCACAAAATCCACGTTGGTCCCCTGCGGGCCGAACGCCTTATGAAAACGGAGCAGCCGCCCTACGGCGCCTACGTCCAGCCCTTCCAGATCCTCTACCCGGGCCACCGCGTGCGGCACGCCGGTGTTCAAAAAGTGCACCGCGCGCACAGGTTTGGACCACGCCCCGCCGTGGCCTATAGAAACGTCCGGCACATCCGGCATCCGCATCCTGACGCTCTCGGCTCCCTTGATCTCCGCGGCCAGCTCGCCGGCGGCGGTCTTAAGCAGGAAAGTCTTGCTCTTCATCAGCCCGCGGGAATAGGCCCACCAGGCCGCGCAGCGCGAGCCGTTGCCGCAGAAGGCCTCCGAGCCGTCGGAGTTGAAATAACGAAGCGTAACGGAATCCGAGCCGCCTTTGTTCACGTACAACAGCCCGTCAGCTCCTACGGCCGTTTTCCTGGCGCAAAGTTTCACGGCCAGCTTCCCGAGCGAAACCGCAGTAAGCCGCCCGCCTGTCAGCAGCACAAAGTCGTTGCCCGCGCCAGACATCTTCCAGAATTTTATTTTTTGCATGAGTCCACCCCTACCTTTTCAGGAGTCTGTTTGAAAGCCGCCGCTATCCCGGCGGTAAAAGGACCGCCGGAGCCGGCCCGGTTAAAATATTCCGCGCTGCCGGCTTTGTCTCCCAGGTTATAGAGCGCGAGGCCCTTTACCAGCGAGGCCAGCGGGTCGGTTTTGTCCAGCAGCAGTTCGGCGTCCGCGGCTTCCGCGGCCCGTCGCGGCAGGCCGGCCAGCAGCAGGTAAACCGCGCGCTCGAGACGCAACTGCCTGGAAGGCTGAAGCTTAAGGGCGGCTTCCATGGCGGCCAGCGCCTTATAATACTCTCCCTTGCCGGCGCGCACCCTGGCTTCCACCAGGGGCCAGACGGCCAACCACGGGCTGACCTGCGCGCCCTTGCCCGCCAAGAACAGGGCTTCGTTCCCGTCCCGTTTTTTTAGCATGCAGAAAGCGTATTCTTTAAGCGCCGGGCCGTCCTTAAAATCCTGCAGGATCACGGCGCGGGAATAATAATCTCCGGCCCTGGCCAGGAAGCCAAGCGCGGAGTAGGCCCTGGCCAGGCCCAGGTTGGCGCCTATATCGTCCGGGTAAACGGCGAGCACTTTGTTAAAAAGCGGTACGGCGTTCCCCGGGAAGCCGCTCTGATTGTAGATCAGGGCCAGGCGGTACGCGAAAAGCGAGTTCTCGGGGTAAAGACCGCCGGCCAGCTTATAGACGCCGATCGCCTTGTCGGTGGACCCGGAGGTTTCGAAACAGCGCCCGGCGTAGCCGTAGGCCTCTTCGCGCAACTCCGCGGGGGGTTTTTCCCCGAAGAACTCACCGGCCTTCTCCAGCACGGTCACGCAGTCTCCGCGGCCGAAGGCTCCGTCCATCTCGCTTAGCAGCGCCCTCGCCCTCTTGTCGCTGTTCCCTCCGAAGAAGAAAGCCCGAGCCGGGAGCGCGGCGGCCAGTACCAGCGCGGCGCCCAGGCCGGCGCGCTTAAAAATCAAAGGGCGTCGGGCGGTCATAATTTTTCCACCAGTCTGGGCGCGGCGAAGATCAGGTAGGCCTCTTTGGCCGCGTCCAGCCTGCGGTAGGCTTCTGTCGCGCCGGCTTCGCCCGCTTCCACGCAGCGGTCGAAATCCGCCACCGTTATATCGCCCACTCTGGACTTCACCACGAAATCCGCGCTCTTTTCCGCCTCGCGGGAGAGCAGCGTCCCCCTTATGTCTATGACCTGCAGCAGCGTCATCAGCACGCTTTCGGGCATCCTGTCTGAGGAGTTCTCCGCCACGCTGGCCAGTACCCATTCCGCGCCCAGACCCCTGGCCGCGTCCACCGGGATATTGTCCACCACGCCGCCGTCCACCAGGTAGCGCTGCCGGTACTGTACTGGGGCGAAGATCCCGGGGATATTTACGCTGGCGCGCACCGCTATGGCCAGCGACCCGTCAGTAAAAATTATCTTTTCTCCCGTGCGCAGGTCCATGGCCGTGCAGGAGAACGGCTTCTTCAAGTCCTTAAAATCTAGGCCGCCGAGTTTGCTGTCGATGAAGCGGGTGATATGTGTAGGGTTTATCAGTTTATCAGCGATCAGCAGCGGCAACATCCGTATAGTTTTGAAATCGCGGGCGATATTCAGCTCTACCGCTTCGCGGCCGAAGCGCCACATCTCTTCCATCGGCCGGCCGGAGGCATAGAAAGCCCCCACCATGGCGCCCATGGAGGTGCCTGACACATAGTCCACGGGGAAACCTGAATAATCAAGCACGTCCAGAACCCCGGTATGCGCGAAAGCCCTGGCGCCGCCTCCGGAAAGCGCCAGGCCCACGGTCGGACGCGCGCCGGGACCCGCAGTAGCGGCCCTGGTCCACAGCGCCTCGCGCAATATGTAATCGTCACTTTCACCGCCAGAGAGCTCTATTGAGGAAGAAGTATTCCGGCTGTTATTTTCAGCTGCGGAACCGGGCACCTGGGCGTGCACTACGGCCGGCGTGGCGGCCAGCAGTGAAAAAATAAAAACCGCGGGGATGGCTCTCATCTAAGAATAAGTCCTTACGCCCCTCTGAACCGCGAAAAATACACCTCTAGAATTTGCCTGAAAAGTCCTGCCCGCGCGCCCATTCCAGTCTGGCGCGCGCCGTAAGCTGCGCGTACACAGCGTCCAGGGCTTTCTTATCAAGCTCGCTTAGCGCGCATAGTGCGCGCAGCGCGGCCATGGAAGGTCTGGCCGAAACCGCGGCCGTCTCGTAGCCGGCTTTAAGCCGCGCGGTTTCACCGGCAAGCTTTTCCGCCTCGCCCTGCCAGAAAAGCGAATCTTTATGGGCGGCTATGATCTCGAACCGGACCTTATCCTGCAGTTCTATGCGCTCAAGATCGCCCTGGCGCTGCTGCGCCCTTCGCTGCTGCACCTGCGTCCAGAAGTCGTAGGAAAGCGGCAGGTGGATGGCCAGCGTGGCCAGCCAGTTCTTGGCGCGCACCGACTGATCGCCGAGGTCGGACAAGGTAAAAGCGTTCACGTCGTAGGAGCCACCCAGGTAGACGGTGGGATAGCGCCGGACCATAGCCATGCTCACGGCGATATCGTTCATCTGCGCCCGGTACAGCTCGCTCTTGAGCTCCGGCCGGGTCTCCATGGCGGTGGCCAGGCTGCGGCTCAGGTCGGACGCTACCGGCAGCGGTTCCAGCGCGCCGGAAAGGACCGGCTTGGAACCCGGCTCCCGGCTTATCACGCGGAGCAGTTCGATGGAGGCAGCCTCCTCACTGCTGACGGCCAGCTGCACCCGGTCGGAAAGACCGGAGATCAGCATGGAGGCCTCCAGTTCTTCGAAGGCATCCTTACGCAGCGCGGCGTTAAGCTCGCGTGCGCGCGCCAGCCACTGGGAGGACGTCTCGAGCAGGCGACGCTGGTACAGCAACGAATAAAAAGCTTTTTTAGCCTCCAGGGCAGCCTGTGCTTTAACGGCCTCATAGCTGACCTTTGCCCGGTTGTGAGCGGCCTTGGTTAGTTTAACCGTATTTGTAGTCCTGCCTCCTGTATACAGCGGCTGCAGCCCCTGCACGCGCAGGGTGTATAAAGTATCGCTGATAGAGGGATCCACGAAACGCTCGCCGAGCTCAGGGCCGAGCACCGTAGGGTATTCAAGGCTGGCCTTGCTAGCCGTGCCGGAAAGCGTAAACTGCGGCAGGTACATGAACCGCGCCTCGCTAACCCGCTGCCGCGCGATTATGATATCCTGCTCGGCGGTGAGCGCGGCCGGGCTGTTCCTGACCGCCAGCGAGACCACTTCGTCCAGCGTCAGGGCCTCGCGGCCGTTCTGCTGGGCAGAAGCGGCGGCGCAAAAAAGCGAAAGCGCTAGCGCTGGAACGGCGGTCCTGAAAAGCATCTTACACCTTAAACTTGGGCATTATCTCCGCGACTTTTTTCGAAAGCGCTTCGGCCTTGTCGGCCATACCGGCGGCGGCCGCTTCGACGCGGAACTTCTCGTACTCTTTAACGACCTCGTTTACGGCGCCGGTCATGTTATTGAACTGGTCCTGCAGGTCCATCAGCTGGTCGCCCTTGCGCAGGTACACGCGGTGCGTAAGGTCGCCCTCGCCCACGGTAGCGCAGCTTTTCTCGAACTTGAAGACCGGACCCGCCATGCGGTGCGAGACCACGGCCGCCACGATCAGCACCATCACCATGTACATGACCACTTTTATGCCGAACAGCGGCATCATCGCGGAAAGCTCTTCCAGCAGCGGCTGCATCATCGGATGCTCTGTTACCACCTTGGAGACGGTCCACAGAATGTCCAGGCCCACCACTATGAAGGCGAGCAGCACGCTCATAAAAATCAAAGCCATGTAGCGGTACTGCAGGCCCTTCTTGATCATTATAGTCTTGCGCTGAAACTGTGCCGGCGCTTTTGCCTGTGTATTTTCGGTCATAAAACTCCTTAAAGGTACGGCTGCCACTTGCGGCCCCGCCACAAGCCCGGGGTACCCGGACTTATGGCGCGGACCTGCGGCGCTCAGAACATCACTTCCATCACATCGAACCATTCCTTATTCACGGTCTTTAGTTCGCCGGTGGCCTTTTCGAGCGGCACGCCGACGTACTGGTTATTGACGAGGGCGGCCATGGTGCCGAACTGGCCGGCATGCACCAGCTCCGCGGCCTTCATGCCCACGCGGGTGCCGAGCATGCGGTCGAACAGCGTGGGGGAGCCGCCGCGCTGCATGTGACCTATCACGGCGTGGCGGGTCTCTATGCCGGTCTGCTTCTCAATGAAGTTGGCTATGCGCTCGCCCATTCCGCGGTCCTTTAGAATCGCGTGGCCGAACTGGTCCACCTCGCGCTTGGAGGCGCCTTCCCCGGCTTCGGGGAGCTCGGCGGCCTCGCTGGTGACCACCAGCGCGAAGCCCTTGCGGGCGTGGGCGGCCTTGATCTTCGCGAGCATGTCGGCGGTGTCTATGGCGCGCTCGGGGATGCAGACGTAGTCCGCGGCGGAGGCCATGCCGGTGTAGAGGGCTACCCAGCCGGCGTGGCGCCCCATCACTTCCAGCACCATCACGCGGTGGTGGCTGTTGCCTGTGTCCTGCAGCGAGGCCGCGGCATCCATCGCGTGGGTGACGGAAGTGTCGAAGCCGAAGGTGTAGTCGGTGACGCTCAGGTCGTTGTCCATGGTCTTGGGCACACCCACGACATTAAGTTTGTGGTCCCGGTACAGCTTGGTGGCCACGCCGAGGGTGTCGTCGCCGCCCATCGCCACCAGGGCGTGGAGGCCGAGCTTCTTGAAAGTGGCCAGGCATTTTTCCACGTTCCCCTCCACCTTGTAAGGGTTGGTGCGGGAGGTGCCGAGCATCGTACCGCCCTTCATGATAATGTATTCGACGATGTTCTTGTCGAGCGGAGTGGTGGTGCCTTCAACCAGGCCCTTCCAGCCGTCGGTGAGGCCCACGCATTCGTAGCCGTACTTCTCGGCCGCGTACACGCAGCCGCGGATGGCCGGGTTAAGCCCGGGGCAGTCGCCCCCGCCGGTTAAAATTCCTATTTTCTTTTTCATGTTCTTTCTCCTTTGAGTTTATGCTGGCCGCAGCTGCGGCGTTCTTCAAAAGCTGGTCGTATACTTCATCTGCACTATGCGCTCCGCCTTGCGGGGCAGGCCGTTGGCGAATTTCTCGTTGCGCCCGAGTTCGCGCACCGCCAGGTCCAGCTGGAAGTAGGGCGTTATGTAGATGCGGGTTCCGACATTGAGGCGGGAGGGATCGTTTTTGTGGAACATGCTGTCGTTTTCCAGCATGAACGCCACCTTGTCCTCCAGCGTGTACATCACGCCGATAAAGCCGAACAGGTAATTATTGTCGAAGTCGGGGACGTTGAAGCCGCCGTGCGCCACCAGGCCCGGCACGCCTATTTCCTTGGAGCCGGCCAGGTAAAGGCCTTTGCCCTTCTCCATGTACTTCTTGGCGGAGGGATCATAGTAATAGCCCTGTCCGTCGTAACCCACGGCCGCGGCCGGGATGTAATAGCCGCCGTCATAGAACCGGAACTTCACCTGAATCTCGGGGCGGCGCATCTTTATGGCGGAGTCGGAACCGACCAGCCTGTCTACGGTCATGGCCGCGCCCAGGTTCAGGCGCTCCAGCACGCCAAAATTCAGCGCGCCCAGCACTCCGCCGCCGGAGTAGAAACGCGTTTTCACCTGGAAACCGTAGTAATCCAGGATGCCGGCGGTGGGGATATCTATCATTTCCACGTCGGGGAGCACCACGGATTCCCCTTTATCCTTGTCTTTGGCCGCCAGGGCGGGCGCTACGGCCGCCAGCAGCAGAGTAAGCGACAGAGCAATGTTCAATCTTTTCATTTTTACCTTCCTTAAGCGTTTATGTGAAAACTGTCAGGCCAGCGCGGCCCTTATCTTGGCATCCAGTTCGTCCAGCGTGAACGGCTTCTGCACCACGTCCGTTGCGCCGGAAAGCAGCGCGATACCCCTCTCGCTGGCCACGTCGCGGGAGGTCATGATGATTATCTTAGGGGCCTCGGACCCCAGCCTGGAGGAAATCTCGCTGGCCACGTGGTAACCGTCTATATAGGGCATCATCACGTCCAGCAGCACCAGGTCGAACCGC
>JBBRDG010000026.1:0-30735 GCA_038204165.1 Elusimicrobiales bacterium | reverse complement strand
ACTGGCATAGCCTTGACGCCCCGCTTGGCCGTGTCGCTCTCGCTTCACGGCTGGGGCCTGCTACCGGGTGCTCCGACGCTTACCCGGACGGGACTTTCACCCGCAAGCATGACACAGTTTTCAGGACACACCATAAGAGCGGTTATCGCTTCTCTTCCCGGTAGCACCTTCCCTTTTCCTTGGTTGATAAATTTGCGCGCGCGCTTCCCCTACCGCCATAATAGCAAAAGCGGGTCTTTTTTTATAAATTTGCGCGGGTTCCCCCTCGCCGGGCTGTTACCCGGCTGGCGAGTGGTGCGTTATTATTTAATCTTCGGGCGGCGGCGGGTCTATTCCTTCGTATTGCTGTAGCCTCTGGCCCTGCCGTATCTAGCGCTATGCGCATCAAACGGCCGACCCGGGGATCCACCTGAGAGTCTTCATCCGGCGGGCCGCGTTTTGCTACACATAAAGCCTGGCCAGATAGCGGCCTAAATGCCGGAAAGCCGGTCGGCTGGCCAAGATGGGTTAAGAGCCGCACAAGTTCCTGGTCGTCAAAGATGGCAGCTACCGGCTTCAATGCATGCGCAGGTGCCGTATCAGGCGCTATGCGTATCAGACGGCCATTTCCAGCTTGCATTGGGAATTCAATACACAATTTAAAAGAAGGGGGAAGAGCTGACAGCCGGCATCTATCCCCAGAATCCGCTACGTTCTCAGAATGGTTTATATCTATGGCCGCGTCGCAAGACGCGCAGGCGGGGGCAAGCTTAATATTTTTATTTTACCACCGTGAACCGGATTTTTCCGGACTTGAATGACTTGCCGCCATGCTGGGCGGTGAAATAGACGTTGTGTGCCCCGGCCTCCAGCGGCCAGGCCACACTTGGGCCGTTCTCACTTAGAAACTTGCCGTCCACGGTCCAGACTATTCCCCCCTCCACACCAGAGGCTTTAAGAAAAAGGGCCTGCGCGGCCAGCGGGGTCTGCGGGTCCACCCGGAAAATATCCCCGTCCTTTGGGAATTCAACGGCGGGCTTGGCGGTGGCGGGCGCCGCGGCCTGCGGCGCGGGACCGTGCGCGGCGCACTGGGCGGAGGGCATATTGCCGGCGATAAAAATCTCGTCGATGGAAGAAGGGCAGAAGGCCGAAGGCAGCAGGCCGGAAACAGGGCACACCCGCACGGTGCGCAGGCCGGGAGGCCGCTGAAAAGGCGTGGAGCCATAAAGCTTCTTCAGTTCAAGCGCCACGTCCTTAAGCACAGGCGCGGCGCCGGTAATGCCGGACACCTTACGCATGGCCGAGCCGTCAAAGTTCCCCACCCACACTCCCACCGTCCACTCGGGCGTAAAGCCCACGGCCCAGTTGTCGCGGTAATCCTTGGTGGTGCCGGTCTTGCCGGCCAGGTCGAAGGGCAGGTTGAAAGCTGAGTTAAGCCCGAAAGCCGGCGCGCGGGCGGCATTGTCGGACAAAATACTGGTAATAATGTAAGCCTCGGAGCGGCCTATAGCCCGGCGGGCCGGCGCGCCGCTGCCTTCGGCCTCGAAGCGGACCGGCAGCCAGATGCCGCCCCGCGCCAGGGCGGCGTAGGCGTTGGTTAGCTCTAGCAGCGTAACCTCGCCGTTCCCCAGCGCAAGCCCCTCGCCGTAAAATTCCGCGGTCTTCGCCAACGAGGCGAAGCCGAAGTCGTGCAGCTTGCCGAGGAAAGCGGGCACGCCGGTTTTCTGGGCGGTGCGCACGGCAGGCACGTTGTAGGAACAGGCCAGCGCCTCGCGCAGGCGCACCTGGCCGTGGAAGTTCTTATCATAGTTAAGGGAAGTGTGGCCGCCGGGGGCGTAAAGCGGTGAATCGTCCACCAGGTCCGAGGCTTTGGCGCCCTTGGCGAGCGCCAGAGCGTACAGAAAAGGCTTAAGCGCGGAGCCGGGCTGCCGGAGCGCGGTAACGCCGTCCACCTGCCCGGAGTTGGCCGCGTCGAAAAAATCATTTGAACCCACCCAGGCCACTATTGCGCCGGTGGCGTTGTCCAGCACCAGCACGGCCCCGTTGGTTACGTGGTTGCGCCCGCTCAGTTCCGCCAGGTGGTTCTTAAGCGCGGCCGCCGCCGCTTCCTGCACGCGCAGGTCCAGCGTGGTCTTAACGCTGCCGGCCTTGGCGCGGTGGCGCAGCACGTAGTCCGAAAACTGCGGCGCGTCGAAATACTTTTTCCTTTCCTTAAGGCTGAGCTTCTCGCCCAGCGCCACGCGGTAATTCTCCTCGTCGAGCAGGCCCAGGTCCAGCATGCGGCGCAGGATCAGGCGCTGCCGCTCAAAAGCCGCCTTGGGATTTTTATAGGGGTCGTAATTCACCGGGGACTTGGGGATGCCGGCCAGCAGCGCGGCCTGCGCCAGGCTTAAATCCCTGGCGGGCTGGCCAAAATAGGTTAGGGAAGCCGCCTCCGCGCCGGTAAGCAGCGCGCCGTAGGAAACGCTGTTGAAGTATGCCTCCAGGATCTCTTCCTTGCTGTGCCCTGCCTCCAGGCGGAAGGCGGAGAACATCTCCGAGAGCTTGCCCCGGAAGGTGCGCGGCCGCGGCTCCAACGCGCGGGCCAGCTGCTGCGTTATGGTGGAGGCGCCGGAAACGGTGCGCCCCTTCTTGGAATTCTGCAGGAAGGCGCGCGTTACCGAGCGGAAGTCTACGCCGGGATGGGTGAAGAAGCGTTTGTCCTCGGCGGCCACGGTGGCCAGCGCCAGCCAGGGCGAAATGGCCTGCAGCTTCACCGGCACGCAGCTCCCGGCGGCCTCGCCGTTAAGGTAGGCGCGCAGCTCCCGGCCATAGCGGTCGGTCACCAGCGTGGAGGCCTTAGGCTCCAGCCCGGCCCGCGCGGCGAGCGGCAGCAGCAACAGCGCCGCGGCGCATATGAACTGTGTTTTTCCAGTCATAACCGTATTAAAATTTATCCGAAACAGCGGTTATCGCTTCTTTTCCCGTGGGGGCCTTCCCTCTTCCTGCGTGAAAAACATTTAGGCTACTACTTTACCAAGGGCTTGCCATTTTTTATTAGCGTCAGACACTGGCAGATAGAAAGCTTTAATTTTTTTCGGGATTATCTTTAGATGAAATTTTTAGCCAATACCTAGTACCTTCAGGGGCTTGATATAAAACCTCGGAAACAGTCGTTGTTACAAGCGGTTCTGACTGGGATAAAAGCCGCTAAGCCATTTGCGCACACTACCACCACGCTCAAGCCGCGGTTTTAGGCGCGCCCTTCAGGTTAACATCTCGCTGAGGGAACGGGATGGTCACGTTGGCTTCACGGAACGCTTTGTCTATCAGGCAGCGGATATCGCTTGACGTCTGGTCCATGTCCCATATATCCGAACACCAGAACCTTAAGTCGAAATCCAGCGAAGACTCGCCGAAATCGCTAAAGATCGCCGTGGGCGGCGGTTCGGGAAGCACCTTTGTGTGCTGCAGCGCCGCGCCGCAAAGCAATTCCTTAACCTTTTCAACGTCAGAGCCGTAGGCAACGCCCACGTTTATATGGCGCCTTATCGTCTGCCCTGAATAGCTGTCGCTTATGACGGCTTCGGAAATAATTTTAGAGTTGGGGAGTATTATGGTAACGTCGTCCCGGGTCTGTATAACCGAAGAGCGCACCCGGATATCCACCACCCTGCCCGAAGATTCCCCTACGCGGATAATATCCCCCACCTTAATTGGCCTCTCGATGAGAATAATAATGCCGGAAATGAAGTTCTGCGCTATATTCTGAAGGCCGAAACCGATACCCACCATGACTACTGCGCCGAAGGCCGCCAGGGAATTTATGGATATCCCCAGGTTATCCAGCGAAAACAGGACTCCGAGCACTATGACCAGGTAGCGGGAAACTTTCTCCAGGGAATCCCTGACCCCGGCATCCACGTCCTGGCTCTGCAGCGCGCGGTTTATGCCTCTGCCCACATGTTTGGCCAGTACAACAGTGGCGACAACGGCCAGGATAGAGCCTAATATGCTGGCAGCCGAAATATGGGCGCCGCTTATCTGCATTAGCGGCTGCTGCAGGAGCCGCCAGAACTTGTCGAAATACCCAACGACCGTCTGAATAGTTACGTCCATGTTTTTTCTCCGTCAGCTGTCGGCCTGTATACGCCGCTCGCGCGGCCCCTGATCCCGCCCAAACCTATTAACGGACCTTATCACTGGGCTGAAGCTATATTACAAAAAAGACAGGCTTGCCGCACGGCGGGCGCGTTTTACAGCGAATTCACGGCGAAGTGCTTCAGCGGGCGGCGGCGCCATGGCTCCCCCAGCCGACAGCTCCGAAATTAATATCGCTGAGATAGTTGTAAACGATGCCGATCGTCTCCACCAGCTGGTGCCGGTAAGGGAGATTTACATTTTTGTAATGGGCGGCGCGGCTGGTGATAAGATAATTCACCCCCACGGCATGGCGGCCATGCACGCGCAGCATGAAGGAAGTATTGAAGCGCGTTATTTTCTCGGTGCCCCTGGCGCGGCTAGCGCCCGCGCTGCTGATATAGTAACCGCGGACGGCGCTGTCCAGCATCAGCCTCCCGCCGTAGATAAGGCGGAGCGTCAGCAACCCCTGCGGGGTGGCGCCGTAATGGTAGTCTCTTTCATCGCCCGCGGGCTGTATGGTGCCGGCGGCCCCGTAACCTACGCCCGCCAGCCCCGTACCCTGCAGCGCCAGCTTACGGGACAGCCACCACTGGCCGGTGCTCCCGAAGGAGGCCGCGGTAGTAGACAAGCTGAAGATCTGCGGATAAAAATAGTCGAAGGTTCCGTACAGACCCCAGACGCCGCGGTAGTTATCGTCCTCCGACTCGGCTTTCTTCCCGAAAAGAAGCCCGCGTACCGAGGCGTTCTCAAAGAAGGTGTGATTTTCCACAAGACCGGACAATTCCACGTTAAAATAATCAAAAGGCCGCAGATAGAGATAACCCGGCTTTCCCGGAAGGCCGTAGGCCATGGAAAAGTCGGCGACGCGGATGGAGCGGACCAGGGTTCGCGCGCTGCCCTCCTGTTTGATGCTGGAGTTTTTTCCTCCCCCGCCCTGCACCTGCGCAAAGATAGCCGGGCGGCGGCTTTGAAGGACGGGAGAATACTTGCGGCCGAAGACGAACCTGTTCAGCCCGTTGGGGGGCGAGAGCAGGCCCGCCCCGAGCTCCCGCCAGAAGCCGGGCTGCTCCTCCCCGGAGCCTTCCAGCACCAGGTTCGCCATCCGGTAAAGGGATTCCCCGACCAGGGCGCCGGCGTTGCCGCTGGCCACCTGGTCATTGATGGAAGGGGAGGTGATCTCGCCGTAAGTTTCCCAGAGAAAACTCCCGGCATTGGTATAGATCAATCCTTCCCAGAAATTCAGACCTGAGGACCGGGCAAAACCATAGTACACAGTCCCCGAGTATGGGTGACCTATCTGGTTCATCGAAAATGAGTCCTGGTCCACTACCCAGGGTCCGTGCACTACGTGGCGCCAGCCGGTAGCCAGCGTGGAGTCGTAGTCGTCCACCTTGGTAAAGCGCCGGTCTAACTGGTTCAGCGTTAACTGAAAAAGCGGAATCTCCAGGGCCGGAATCAGGTAATTCTTATGGACTACCGGCTCGCCTGGCAGCACCCGGCTTGGCGAAGTGGGTCCGGTGTTAGTCGGCGTGGCGGAAGTAGCTTTTATCTCTACCGCTATTACGCTGGGCGCCGTAGACACGCTGAGCAGCGCATCGGCGGCATTAACCGCTAACGGACCGCAACTAATAAGGAAAAGGGCTTGGATTATAATTTTCACGTTTAAATGCCTGCCCACGAACTTTTTCCTATCTGCAGGAAACATAACAGCGATTATCGCTATTTTCCTGGAGAACCTCCCTGTCAGGGGCACGCTCGCGGTATTTTCTTATACTGCCGGCCCGCTTTTCCCCGGCAGCTCAAACCAGAAGTTAACGGGTTGGCCGGGTTCGCTTATAACGCCTATTGTGCCGCCGTGAGCCTCTGCTACCAGCTTGCAGAAATGCAGTCCCAGCCCGGTGGAGTAGCCGCTCTTGCCGGCGCCGGTCTCGATCTGGCCGAACTTCTCAAAAATCTTTTGCTGGTATTCGGGCGGAATGGCAGGCCCGTTATTTTCAACGCTCAAGCGCGCGCCCGCCCCGACCTTCTTTATCTCCAGGCGCACGCTTCCGCCTTCCTTCGGCGCGAACTTAAGGGCGTTACCAAGCAGGTTCTGCAGCACCCTGGCCACCAGCTCCTTGTCCGCCAGTGCTCTGACCGGCAATTTACCGCTTTCAAAACTTAAGCGCCTGGTCCCCGCCAGCAGCTTCATCTTTTCCAGTACTTCGCCGCCTACGGCGGACAGGTCGCAGTCCTTCAGGTTCAGCTTCATCTCTCCGCCTTCCATCTTACTGGTATCCAACATGTCATTGACCATGTGCACCATCTGCTTAGCCGAAGCCAGGGCATGGCCGATATTCCGCATTTCCTGGGCCGGGCGCCTCCCGTTCTCGTTCTCGTTCAGCAGGTCCAGGAGGCCGTAGATAGCCGTAAGCGGGGAACGGAGGTCGTGCACCATCATGTGCACCAGGCTGTCCCTCATTTTTTCCAGCTCGCTCAGCTTATTGTAGCTCTCCCGCAGTTTATGCTTCTGCGCCGTGATCTTAAGCTGGGTTTCCACCCTCGCGTTCACTTCCGCAAAATGAAAAGGCTTTTCAATGAAGTCAGCGCCGCCGGCGCCGAAAGCTTTAACTTTAGCGTCGGTCTCGTTCAGCGCGCTTAAAAAAATAACCGGGATCTCTTTAAGGCTCTGATCCGCCTTAAGCCTGGCGCACATTTCATAGCCGTTCATCCCCGGCATAAGAATATCCAGTAAGATGAGGTCCGGCGAGTCGCTTTTTGCGGCGCGCAGGCCCAACTCCCCGCTTGTGGCCATCTGTATTTTATAGCCTCGCTCCTTAAGCATGCCGGCCAGCAGGTCCAGGTTTGCCGGCGTGTCGTCCACTATCAGAATGCTTAAATCCCCGGCTTCGTCGATTATATTCATATTGATCGCCTTTATTTAACTAAAATTACTTCCTGCAGAGCTCATACTGGCAACGGCCTGCGGACTTGCGGGACCGGCTGTCATATTCCCTTTTTCCCCTCGAGCAGCCTGAGTATTTGCCGGGCCTCGAATTTCGCCGCCGAAGCCCGTATTACCATTGCCAGGCGAGGGTCCAAAGCTTCCACTTTTCCCGCCAGTTCCACGAGGCTGTCAAAGTCGCCGTTAACGGCCGCTTCGCGTATCTGGCTGAGCAGCAGTTCGGGTATAGCGGCAGAAACCGCGGGTTGCAGGGACGCCGGCGCCTCCGGGGCAGCCGAGTCTTCATGGTCAGACTTTGCCCCGGGAAGTTTACCTGTCTTTTCAAACAATCCCTCTTCACGGACCGGCTTGGCTATAAACTCGCCGGCCCCGGCGGCCAGCGCGGCGTTCAGTGTGTCCATGAACTCCTTGATCTTGATAGGCTTGGCGAGATACCGGAAGAACCCGGCCTGCATCCCCTTCTCTATGTCGTGCTGCATCGCGTTAGCACTGACGGCCACTACGGGAATATGCGCCGTGGCGGGGTCTTTCCGAAGGAGCCCCAGGGCTTCAATGCCGCTGATGTCCGGCAAATTGATATCCATCAGGACCACCTCGGGCTGGTTAGCGCGCGCGAGTTCAATACCGAGCTTCCCCGTCACCGCGCTGAGCAGCCGCAGATCGGGATGCCGCGCGATGATCTGCTCTACCAGCTTCAGGTTGGCGGCATTATCCTCGACATACAGAACGGTACGCACCTGCGCGCCGCTCTTTATATTGGTTTGCTCAGGCGCCGCGGGCTCACTGTTCCCGCCGCCCAATTGCGGTTCAACCGCGGCCATCAGTTCGAACCAGAACACGCTGCCCGCCCCGACAGTGCTTTCAACGCCGATTACCCCCTGCATCAGTTCGATAAGTTTTTTGGCAACCACGAGTCCGATGCCCGTGCCTTCCTGGCCGCCCGCCTCCTGCCCGAGGCGGTTGAACGGCTGAAACAGCTGCGTTATCTTTTCCGGCGACAAGCCCGCGCCGGTGTCGCAGACGCTTACGCGGATGCGCCCCTCGGCCACGGCAGCATACTTCACCTCTATCGTTCCCTGCTCGCTGTTATATTTAATAGCATTGGAAAGGAAGTTGATGAGGACCTGAGTCACCCTGGTCCGGTCGGCATGGACAAAACAGGGGATATCGAACCGTGGGAAGGTTATTTGTAAGCCGCGCTTGTGCGCCTGCCCCTCGGTCATCCCCTGGCATTCGCTCATTACCTCGGACAGCGACACCGCTTCCAGGGACAGCGAAACTTTCCCTGACTCTATCTTCGCCAGATCGAGGATCTCGTTGATGAGCTTTAGCAAGTGCCAGCCCGCCTGGAGGATCTGGGCGATGCTTTCCTTCTGACTGGGCGTCGGCGCCTGGCGGTCGGACTCCATAAGCTGCGCGAAACCAAGGATAGCGTTCAGCGGCGAGCGCAACTCATGGCTCATGCTGGAAAGGAATTCCGATTTCGAGCGGTTGGCTTTTTCCGCCGCGACCTTCGCGCTCTGAAGTTCCACGTTCCTCTCCCGCAGCACCTGGTCCAGGCGCTTACGTTCGGTGTAATCGCGCGCCGCGGCGAACACGCCCTGCAGCTTCCTGTCCCGGTCATAGAACGTGCTCGCATTAAAAGACACTACAGTCTCCTTCCCGTCCCTTGCGCGTGCTGTCAACTCATAGTTGGTGACCTCGCCTTCCGACAGGGTCCGTCTTATGCTCATCTCGGCCCTTTCCGGGTTGGTAAAGTAATTTTTGAACGGCGCTCCGATCAGCTCGTCGCGCGTGCAGCCGGTCAGCGCCTCCATCTGCTTGTTGGCGTCGGTAATGATGCCCTGCGGATCGGTGGTCATGATCGCGTCGATGTTAGCCTCAATAAGGGAGCGGGTGTAGAACTGCTGGTCGCGCAGGCGCTGGTCGAGCTTCATTCGCTCCTCTTCAACCTGCTTGCGGGCGGTGTTATCGGTACCGATCAACAGGTAGCCGATGATAGTTTTTTCCGCGTCCCGCAGCGCGGTTACTGACACCACCGCCGGAAAGCGGCTGCCATCCTTGCGGATATAGGTCAGTTCGTAAATATCCTCTATCCCGCGGGAAGCCTTAAAGACCAAAGCCTCGAACCCCGGCTTGATCGGGGTGGCCAGCTCTATGCTAAGGGCCTCGGCCCTGACTATAATTTCCTGCGGGTCGGAGATTTCGGCCGGGGTGATCTTGTTCATTACCTCGGCGGCCGCGTAGCCGAGTAAACGCTCCGCGCCCACGTTGAAGATCTGGATGACGCCCTTTGCGTCCGTAGCTATGCTCGAGAAGTTGGCGCTGTTAAAAATAGCGTTCTGCAACGCTCCCGCCCGGAGCAGGGCCTCCTCCGCCTCCCTTTTTTTGCGCTCGGTATTATCGGTGCCGATCAGCAGGTAGCCGATTATGGTGTTTTGCTCGTCCCGTAGCGCGGTTACTGACACCACCGCCGGGAAGCGGCTGCCGTCCTTGCGGATATAGGTCAGTTCGTAGATATCCTCTATCCCGCGGGAAGCCTTAAAGACCAAAGCCTCGAACCCCGGCTTGATCGGGGTGGCCAGTTCCACGCTCAAAGACTTGGCGCGGGCTATCACTTCCTGCGGGTCGGAGATTTCGGCCGGGGTGAGCTTGTTCATTACCTCGGCGGCCGTGTACCCGAGCATCCGCTCCGCGCCCACGTTGAAGATCTGGATGACGCCCTGCGCGTCCGTAGCGATGCTCGAGAAGTTGGCGCTGTTGAAAATAGCGTTCTGCAGGGCGCCCTCCGCAAGCAGCGTCTCCTGGCCCTGGCCTTCAGAGTTAGCTTGCTTACCAGCGGCGGCCTCAGTGGCAGCGGAAAGTTTTTGGTTTTTCATATTTTTAGAACTATTCTTTTTCATTTCAATCGGAAATTAATCGATTCCCCGTTAATGGCCGCATTGCTGATATTACTTTTCCGTCATCTGCTTCCAGAGCTGCTGTTCCAGCGCCGCCGACTTTACCATGTTCTCATTGGCCTGCCGGGCAAGGTTTTTCAGTTTTTCCGCATCGATAGCCGACTTGCCCTCTTTCTGCCCGGGCAAGTCAGTTAAAGCGGCCAGTTCCTTGACCGAAGCGTTCAAGGAAGCGGCCCCCTCGCTAAAATCCAGCGAAGCATTGTAGAGGCCGCGCTCGCGCTCGGAAGCCTTGTCCGGTTTTTTAAGCAGTAACCACGGCTGCCAGCGCAACTGGCGGGTAGCCGATTTTAAATTAGCGGAAGTCTTTTCGGCATTGGAGAACATCTGTATAAGCGGGTCGCGGCTTTTAGCCAGGACCCTGTCGGCGTTGTCGCCAACCCTGGCCAGAGACTGAGAGGCTGAATGGAAGTTCACGATTGTTTCAGCGATGTTGCCTTTACCGTCCAGTAATGCCGTGTTTACGGTATTAGAGACCTGTTCCAGGTTTTTCACACTGTTTACAAAGCCGCGTTCGGCCGCGGGAATTGAACGGTTAAGGGAGGCCATCACGGACCTGGCGAGCTCGCTGGTCTCCTTAAGATTGGCCACGGCCGTCCGCGCCGAAACGGCCATCTCCCGGTCCGCCATAACCGCCACAAAGTCATCAATGCGTCCCGCGATACTGCCGGCTTTCACGGCCAGCTCGGTCATCGAGACCGCCGCAGTGCCCATAACCTTCTCGCCGGTCGCTATTTTCTCCGCCGCCTGCCCGGGCTCTATCAGCAGGATCGTATTGCCGGTCAGGGTGCGGTTAACGCTAATCATGCTGTCTTTTGAAAAAGCTTCCGGGTACGCCATGCTGGCCGTCACCTCCAGCGCCGGGGTCCTGCGCCCCCCCGCGTCATTAAAATGGGTAACCGCTATTGCCGTAACTTTCCCCAGCTGCAGCCCCATAACCTGGACCGGGTCTTTGACCTTCAAGCCCTGCACGTCCGTGAACAGGATGTGCAGGGTCTGTTTTTTTTCAAAAAAAGAACTCCAGCGCCCGGCGGCCGCCAGAATGACGCATCCCAGCAGCAGCGCCGCCAGGATAACCGCGCCCGCTTTTATTTCAGATCGTGTATGCATACTGTCTCCTTGCTAAAAACGTTCCTGGAAGGGCTCCATCAGGTCACCGGCATAATCTTTTTTCGACACCCGCAGCGGAATAGGTCCGTCAGCCAGGCCGTGGATGAACTGCTGCACTACCGGGTCGGCCGAGGCGCGTATCTCGTCAGGCGTGCCCTCGGCCACCACGCGGCCCCTGAAAAGCAGGATCATCCGGTGCGCTATCTTGAAGGCGCTGCCCATGTCGTGCGTCACTACTATGGAAGTTACCCCTGTCTTTTTGTTCAGGTCCATCATCAGCTCGTCTATCATAGCGCTGGCGATAGGGTCCAGGCCGGCGGAAGGTTCGTCGTAGAACATGATCTGCGGGTCCAGCGCCATGGCGCGGGCCAGGCCCACGCGTTTTTTCATGCCCCCGCTTATCTCGGACGGCTTAAGATGCTCGAAGTCACGGAGCCCCACCATCTCCAGTTTCATTTTTACCATGATCCCTATAACCTCGGCAGAAAGCTGCGTATGCTCCTTGAGCGGCAGGGAAATATTCTCTCCCACAGTCAGCGAATTAAAGAGGGCCCCCGACTGAAAAAGGATGCCTATCTTCCCGTGAACGGCGTCCAGGCCCTCTTCGTCAAGCAGCGTGAGATCGGTACCCAGGATCTCGATGCTGCCGGAACTGGGCCGCATCGCGCCGATTAGCAGGCGCAGCAGCGTGGACTTGCCGCAGCCGCTGCCCCCCATGATCACCAGGATCTCTCCCTTATTTACGTGGAAGTTCAGATCGTCCAGCACCACCTGGCTGTCGAATTTTTTGATCAGGTTCCTGACCACTATCGGATGAACCCCTTCTTTCTCCATAAATTTTTGAGGCTGTTCCGGTGTCATAAAAAGATGTAGAACAGCGCGGTAAAGAAACAGTTGGCGGCTATTATCGTAACGATAGAGAACACCACCGAGCGGGTGGTAGCGCGGCCTACGCCTTCGGCCCCTGAAGTTACACCCAGGCCTTCAAAGCAGGAGATAATCACGATAAGCAGCGCAAACACCCCGCTCTTGAAAATTCCTATAAGCACGTCTTTGGCGGACAGCGTTTCCAGCATTTTCTGGATAAAGAGCTCCGGCGAGGTATTCATCAGCCCCCAGGCGATGCCCATGCCTCCCACTACGCCCACAAAGTTGCCTATCATGGTGACGCAGGGGATCATAAGCACGGCCGCGAGGACCCGGGGGACAACCAGGTAGCGGACTGGTGAAATAGCTATGGCGCGCAGCGCCTCTATCTCCTCGCTTACGGCCATGGTGCCCAGCTCGGCCGAGATCGCCGCCCCCGCGTAGCCGGCCATGACCAGCGCGGTCATCAGCGGCCCCAGCTCCCGGAACATCCCCAGCCCCACCACGCTGCCCACGTATTCCGAGACGCCGAACCTCTTAAGAATATTCGCCAGCTGCAGGGCCAGCACTATCCCGATGAAAAATTGAACGAGGCAGACTATCCCGAGGCTGGAAAAGCCGACGCGCGCCATCTGCTCGTAAACCGGCGCCCCGCGCAGCCCGGACTTTTTCCCGCGGAAGGGCGCGACAAAAATATAGAAGAGCGTATCCGCCAGCAGCCAGCCCATGCGGCCCGCGTAGCGCAGCCCCTCGTAAAAGCGGGCGCCCAGCTCTCCGGCTATATTTTCCATGCGTTATAGCTTCAGGGCTTCCCGGCGGGAAGGCGCAAGCTTGAAGAATTTATCCAGCCTGGCCAGCGCAAAGACATCCTTGACCTTGCCGTTCATGGAGCAGAGCACCAACGCCACGCCCGCCGCTTTGGACAACTTCATCGCCTCTACCAGCGTGGCCACGCCCGAGCTGTCGATAAAGCTAACACCGGCCAGGTCCACAACCAGCAGCGCAGGCCCCGTTGCGATTGCCTCAAGCAGCGCCTCCCGCAGCAGCGGCGATTCCTGCATATCTACTTCCCCCTCGAGCGCTAAAACCACCGAACGGCCCCCTCCGCGGCTTTCCGATATTTCCCGTATTATTTTCATATTTTCCTGTGCCCTTTGCGCCGTACCATCATATGGATTTCATTGCCGTCCCACAGACTGCCGTCATACTCCACCACGTCCATAACTTCGCGTATGTAATGAATTCCCAGGCCGCCCGGGCGTATGTCGGCAAGGTCGCGGGAGATAAAATGTTCGGGGTCCTGCCTGGCCCCCCAATCGCGTATATGGATGGAAAAATCGCTTCCGCACCGCCCTATGCCTATGCGCATCTTGCCGTCGGGCTTCATCAGGTAGGAATGCTTGATTATGTTGGACGCGGCCTCGGTCAGGGCCAGCAGAATGGCGCCTGTCTTCCTGTCGGTGAAACCATGAGCCAGCGCCTGCTTTTCCACAAACTGCCGGGCCGGTGCCAGGGATTTTGCCTGCGAGGTATACGTCTGCTCCGTATAATCTCCGTAACCTACGCCCACAACTGTGATATCGTCAGTAAGGGCCTGCCCTCCGGTGAACAGTGTAAGTGCCTTCATAAGCCGCGGCACCGCCAGTTCCGGGCAAGCGGCTAAGATCCCGCGGACCTTAGCCTCTCCCAGGTGACGTCCGTCCGGGGCCCTGGTGTCCCCTACCCCGTCGGTCATAAAAACAATGCGCTCGCCCGGCAGCAGTCTTAGCCTGGAACTCTTGTATTTCAAATTCTCGCTTATGCCCAGCGGCGGATACGCGGCCGCGCACGCCAACCGGCACTTCCCCCGGCCGGGACCGACAATGATCGGCGGGAGGTGTCCCGCGTTTATAAGCTCAACCGCGCCGTTGGCCGGATTTATCACGGCATACACCGCGGTTATGAACATCCCCCGCCTGGAGCGCCTTGCGACAATTGCGTTAAGGCGGCTCAGCAGGGCGCCGCCCTCCGGGTTTTCGCGCGCGAAATTTTCAAAATCGGCCGTGAATTTAGCCCCGAACAAAGCCGCCGGGACGCCCTTGCCTGAAACATCGCCAACCAGCACCGCCAGCCGCCCGTCCGGCAGCTTTGTTATGTCCAGGACGTCGCCCGCCACGTAGCGGCAGGGGAGGCTGCGGCATTCTACGCGCAGCTTTTCTATGGACGGGATATCGGAAGGCAGCGAGGCGCGCTGGATCTGCTCGGCCAGCTGCATATCGCGCTGCAGCCGGTCCTGCTCTATCGCTTTCCTGTGCAGCAGCGCGTTGTCTATGGCGATGGCGGCGAAGTGACAGAAACGGGTAAAGACCGCCTGGTCGGCGGGCGTAAAGCAGGCCCCGTTCTTTTTGTTTATGATCTCGGCCACGCCTATAAGCTGTTCGCGCGCGAAGAGGGGCAGACAAAGTATGCTTTTGGTGCGGAAGCCGGTCCTCCTGTCGAAATCCGGAAAAAAGCGCGGATCCTTGCACGCGTCTTTAACCAGCAGTGGCTTGCCGGTCATGGCTACCCACCCGGCGATACCTACCCCTACCTTAAGGCGTTTCTGCTCCTGTACGGAAACACTGACCTCGCCCAGGGCGACCTCAAAATACAATTCTTTGGCGGCCACATCGAGCAGCATAACGTTTGAAGCCTCGGCCTGCATAATGGCGCTTGCGTTCTTAAGCACCTGCGTCAGGACCGCTTCAAGATCCAGCGAAGAAGTAAGCAGGGAGGAAACGTCCAGCAGCCGTTCCAGTTCTTCAGTATTAACAGGCATTTTTTCACCAGCACCAGTATTAAAAACCGCAACAGGAGCCTGAAAGCCGGCAGGCGTTCACGCCCGGAGTTTCTTAACCTTTTTTCGGGATTCCATCCGCGCTCTTGAGCCCGGTTACATCCTTGCCCACTCCGAAAAGACCGAAAACATTTCCGCCGGCGTCGCGGACCGGCCCCTTGGTCACAAGAAACACGGTGCACTTCCCTCCCGCGGTCGTTACCGTCTCCTCGTAGGTCCGCGTCTGGCGGTAGGCGGCCTTATCGTTTTTCATAACGGCCTGGGCCTCGTTCGGAGGAAGAATAAAACTGTCATCCTGTCCAAGAACCTCGGCGGCCGTCTTGCCGGCATAGGCCTCGGCGGCGGCGTTAAAAAGCAGGTAGCGGCCCTGGAGGTCCTTTACGTAGATCGCGTCAGTTGTCCCTTCCAGGATGGAATTCAGGAGCTCCTGTTTTTCCTGCAGTACCTGGGACCGTTCCCTTACCCGTGATTCCAATTCCCGGTTGGCGGAAAAAAGTTCATTATTCAATCTTTCCGCCACCGCTTTCTGCCCGGCCGCGTTTTCATAGGTAGAGAGCAGCAGATTGAACATCTGCTGTGTCCCGCTGTCAAAGGAGATCTTCTCTGCGCCGAAAAAGATTTCGGTTCTCTCGCCGGGCAGCGAGGCCGGGGCCTTGCCGGACAGGATCCGGCCCATAAGCGACAACAGCTGGGGGCCGTTGAAAGGCTTGACGTGGAAGCCGTCGACGCCGGCCTTGAGCGCCGACACAAGGTCCTTGGGTTCGGTCAGCGTCGTAAGGACTATAACCGGTATCGCCCTGGTAGCCGGGTCGGCTTTTATCTTGGCGCACATATCGAAACCATCCATGATCGGCATCAGGATGTCGGTCAGGATGATATCCGGGAGATGTTTTTTCGCCAGTTCATAACCAGCGAACCCGTTTTTGGCCAGCACGGTTTTATAGCCTTCGGATTCAAAGAAATGGATAAGGGATTCGGACTGCGTCAGGCTGTCTTCCACCACTAGAATATTCATAATTTTCTCCCCGTTACGGCCGCGCCGGTCATTCTTTGCTACCCAGTATCCCGGCCAGGAAGCCGGGAATGTCCGCCGGCGGCATCACATATGAGGCGCCGCCTATTTTAACCGCTTCGCCTGGCATGCCCCAGACCACGGAACTCTTTTCATCCTGAGCTATGGTCAGGCCGCCGGCGTCCTTAATGTTTTTAAGCTCTCTGGCGCCGTCCCTGCCCATGCCGGTAAGCAGCACGGCTACGCAGTCGCGGCCGAAGCTTTCCAGGACCGAATTAAAAAAATACCCTATCGAATGGCAGTTTATTTCAGCCGGGATTTCAACCACGCTTATCCGCAGCCGGCTGTCCACGCCCATATTAAAACCCGCGGGCGCCACATAAACCCGGCCCGCTGCCGCCTGTTCTCCGTCTCTGGCCAGCCGGGCGGGTAATTTGGAAAAAGTGCCGATCCAATCCGCCAGCCCCTGCGAAAAACCGCGGGAGATATGCTGCACTATAAATACCGGCACGCTGGTATCTATATCTATTTTCGATAATATTATCTGCAGCGCTTCGGGACCGCCGGTCGAGCTCCCGATGGCTATTATTTTAGGTTTTCCGGCGGTGCGCGGCGCCGGCAGCGGCTGCGGCTGCGTCGCGGCCCCGTAGGCGTATTTTTCCGGCCGCCACCGTTTAACCAGTTTTACTTCCGAAAAAGTTTTTATGGCCTGGATAAGTTCCCGCGCCTGCTCCGCGTGCTCGGCACTGCCCGGGCCCGCGGGCCTGCGCATTACCGCCAGCGCCCCGGCCGACATTGCCTCCAGCACCCTGCTCCCCTCCTTGGCGCCCGCGCTCTCGCTTACTATAATGATCGGTACCGGGTTGGAACTCATAATGCTGGTTATAGCCTCGATGCCATCCATAACCGGCATGTGGATATCCATGGTCACCGCGTCAAAATTCTGGTTCTGCACGATCTGCACCGCTTCCCGCCCGTTTACGGCGACCGCGGTAACCCGCATCTCGGGCGACGAATTTATTATATAAGTCAGCAGTTCCCTGCCGCTCGCGGAGTCGTCTACCACCAGGACTTTTATCATAGGAATCTTTTCACGACCTCCAGCAGGTTAGCCTGGTCGAAACTCCCTTTGACAATATAGGCGTTGGCCCCGGCGTCTATGCCGCGCTCCCGGTCCTCGGGGGAATCCAGCGCGCTCACAAGCACTATGGGCAGGGCTGAGAGTTCCTTATCCTCCCTGATCCGGACGGTAAGGTCGATTCCGTTGAGCCTGGGCATATCGATGTCGGAAACAAGCAGGTCGAACTTTTCCGTCTTAAGGAGCGTGAGCGCGTCTAGGCCGTCCACCGCGGCGCTGACCCTGTAGCCGGCCGATTCCAGGATATTCTGGAGGAAGACCCTGGTGGTTATGGAGTCGTCGGCGATAAGCACCCCGCCTTTTTCCTTGCGCACGGCTTTCTTTTCCGGCACAGCGCTTTCTCCTGGGCCGGCGTCCACCGCCGTTCTGAAAAGGTCGAAAACATTTATTACCGGCACCGTTTCCCCGCCCGCCAGCGTCGCCACGCCGGAAACATTTTTAACGTGACGGAGCTGTTCGCCCATACTTTTTATTTTTATTTCCTGCTCGCCCAGGATCTCGTCCACCAGCAGAGCCAGCTTTTCGCCCTCCATCCAGACTACCAGCAGGTTGCGGAAGCCGGTTTCGGATGAAGCCGGAGCGGAGGGCGGCGACTCTATGCCTAAGATCCCTTCCAGACTGAGCGCCGGCAGGGTTTGGCCGGCTATTGAGATAACAGCCCGGTTTCCCACGGTTTTAAAGCTGTTCATCTCCGCGCGCAGAGCCGTCTCCACATTATAGGAGGGCAAGGCCATAGTGTGCCCCGCGGCCTTTACGATCACGCTCTTCAGGGAGGCGTATTTCATCGGGATAAGCGCTTTAAAGGTCACACCTTTCCCGCGGACAGATTCAATACCTATCGCACCGCCGAGTTTCTTAATCTTCTCCTCCGCTATCGCCAGCCCCAGGCCTCTGCCGGAGGTTTCAGTAACCCCCGCTTTTGTGGTGACGCCGGACCGGAAGACTAATTTATACAGCGCGGCTTCGCTCATTTTTTCCGCTTCGCCTTCGGTAAAAAGCCCGCTGGCGGCGGCAGCGCCGCGCAGCGCCTTGGCATCCAGGCCTCTGCCATCGTCGGAGACGGTTATTTCCAGCGTGCCGGCGTTTTTAGCCGCGACCTTGATCCTGATCAAAGCTTTAGGCGGTTTTCCGAGCTGCCGCCGCTGTTCCGGAGTTTCTATGCCGTGGTCCACGGAGTTATTCAGCATGTGGACCAGCGGGTCTTTAAGGTTCTCAAGGATGCGCCGGTCAATATCCAGGGCGTCCCCCTCCACTACCAGTTCAACTTCCTTGTTCTGCCTGCGCGCCAGATTATGGACCATAACCGGGAGCATCCCGAAGATGGAAGAAAACGGCATCATCAGAATTTCTTTCGCGTTCTCGTCAACACGGCTGAGCATGCCGTCCAGGTCTCTTTTTTCCTGCTCCTCGGTACGGGCAAGGCTGACCAGTTTTTTTTCCGCGGCTTTAACAAAGGCGCACGTCTGCGCCATAAAACCCAGGAGCGCGTCCACTTCCTCCCGTACAAACACGCCCGCCGCGCGGGCAGGCGCCTGCGCCGCGTCTTTAAGGCCGCGCATTTCCTTGTCCGCCTTCATCCAATCACGGCTCCAGGCGTCGAAGCCGTCCAGCAGGTCCCTGAGTTCCGCGTTCCTGCGCTCCGCGCGGTATTTGCCGGACCGCGCGGCTTCAAACTCCAGCAGCAGGCCGTCGAGTTTGGATTTAGAAACCCTTATAGTGTCGGAAGTATCAGCCGGTGCGGGCTCTTCAGGACGCGGCGCGGCCGGCGCGGCGGCTTTCTCCCGGGTCCAGGCCGGCGCCGGAGCCGCCAGTGCGGCGGCAAGGACGCCCCTTATTCTCCTGTCGGCGTCCACCGCCTGTCCTCTAAAAGAAGAATCGTCGCCATTTACGGCTCCGGCCAGTATCCCCGCAACCAGCTCCATAGAGCGGGGAACCTCTCCCGTGATGTTATGGTCAAGCGTTACCTCTCCCTTTTTAAGCGCGGAGAACACGTCTTCCAGCGCCTGGCAGACCCCCGCTATGGAGGCAAAATTGGCCGACCGCGCGGCGCCTTTAAGACTATGGGTCTCCCGGAAAAGCTGCTCGTGCAGCCGGCCGGCGTCCTCTTTTGAGGGGGCGTTCTGGAGGTGGACGAAATTCAGCGATATGTTTTTAACATATTCGCCGGCTTCCTCCTTGAAGATCCCCACCAGTTTTTTTAAAAACTCCCCTTCTTTAGAATCCATACCTATCCCTTGGCCTCAATATTTTCCAGTCAGTTACAGCTTAAACCCTGCCGTGATCCGCTGTAATTTTTTACCCAGTTCATTCAGGTTTTTTGTGGCTACTTCAACCTGCCTGGAGCCGGCCAGATTTTGCGCGGCCGCCTGCCGGATATTTCCCGCGGCCAGGGCCACCTGGTCCATCCCCACTATCTGCTGTGAGCTTGAAGCCGCTATCTGCGTGGCCGCCTGCACCGCCTCGCTGATGGCCGCGGACATAGCGTTTATCGCTTTACCGGCCTCGGCCGTCTGACTGACGCCCTCGCTCACCGCTTTCATCCCCTGCTCGGTGCTCATAACAGCGGTGCTTATAATCTTCTGAACATCGTTCAAGATCACCCGGATCTGCGCCGTAGCCTGCCTGGACTGTTCGGCCAGGTTTTTAACTTCCTGCGCCACCACCGCAAAACCCTTGCCCGCTTCCCCCGCCTTGCTGGCTTCTATGGAAGCGTTAACCGCCAGGATATTTGATTGCTCCGCCAGGCTGGTAACCGTATAGGCTATCTCGCCTATCGCCTGGCTTTGCCCGCTCAGCTTCATTATCCCGTCACTGATGATGTTGATCTGGTCGCTTATTTTCTTCATCTTGAGGCCGGTTTCATCTACGGCTTTTTGCCCGTCCTGGGAAACCTGGCTGGTCTTTAGCGCAGTATCGGTCACCAGGCGCGCCTTCTGGGCCGTAGCCTGCGCCGTCTGCTTTACCTCGTCAATGGTGGTAGCCGCCTCGGTGGCCGTGGCGTCCGCCTCGGCCGAACTGGCGGTAAGCTCCGCTACCGAAGCGGCCATTTCATTCCCGGAGGAAGAAAGTTCATTGGTAACCTCAAAGATACTGGCATTCGCCGTCCTCAGGCTGGAGACCATCCTGCCGAAAGAATTAAACAGCGCCCCGGTCTCGTCCTGCGCTTCCGTTATCGGCACATTTACCGTAAGGTCACCAGCCGCTATCTTTTCGGCCAGCGCGACAACTTCACCGATGGGCCCGGCAATATCCCTGGAGATCTTTAAGCCGACCGCAATAAGGATGAGCGTGGCAATCAGGAAAGCCCAAATCGCTATTAACTGGCTGCGCCCGGAGGCCGCCAGCGAGTCACTCTTGTATGCCTCCCTCGCCGCTTCTATATTCAGGATGAAAACCGAGATCTGCCTGCGGATATTGTCCAGCTCCGCCTTCCCTTTACCGGTCAGAATGTTCGCCTGGGCCGCCGCGAAGCCGCCGCTGCCCCTGCGAAGATCTATGCCGGTTTCCAGCGTGGTCATTCTCTCGGCAATCAGCGGCTCTAACGCGTCTACGACGCCCTGCTGTTTATAATTATCCGCCGTCAGGTCCCTTAGTTTCGCCAGAGATATTTTTATCTCTGCCTGGGCGCTTTTATACGGCTCCAGATATTTTTCCTGTCCTGTTATAAGGAAACCTCGCTGGCCTGTTTCGGCATTGACCAGCCCTGTTTCAAGAACGTAAGCAGCCAGGAGCACCTGCCCGGTCCGGTCAACTCCCTCCTCGGACCGTACGGCAGCATTAATACTGAGATAAGTGAGTATCCCGGCAAGCCCGAAAATCACCAGCGCCAGCGCGTAGCCGGAGCCTATCCGCGTTCCTATGTTCCATTTCATACTGTATCCTCCTGCAATATCTAAAACGTATATTTTTCACTCAACCACTATTTTCCCGTCGGAAAGCATTTTAGCCGCGTCCAGCAGTATCAGGTTGCCGCTTGTCAGTCCTCTGACATAGTCCCGCTGTACGCCCTTAAGGGTTGCTAGCGGGGGCTGCAGCCCCGCGGCGGGGATGTCCGTCAGGCCTTCTATCCCGTCCACGGCAATAGCCAGCTCCATTTTGCCGTCCCCTGCAATTATAACCTTGTTCATTTCGCCCAAGCCTCCGGCCGGCAGACCGAAGAATTTCTTCAGGTCCAGCACCGAATAGATCCGGCCCCGCAGGTTTATGACGCCCAGGACAAAAGCGGGCAGGGACGGCAGCCAGACCAGCTCTTTGAGCAGCTGGACTTCTTTCACGTAACAGGTCTCCAGGGCGTATCTTTCCGTGCCCAGCGCGAAGGCCAGCGCCGTGATAGAAACCCCGGCGTCACCTGTTCCGGCCGGGACCCTGGCGAGCAGTTCCGCACGCCGGCGCAGTAGCCTGGCCGCGTCCATTTCGGGTTTTAGGATTTCCACGCTCATTTAGCTCCCGTCAGCTGCCCGGCTATAATTATCCCGGCCAATTCCCGCAGTTTACCGGCCGGCACGCCTTCAGCTTCCTGCAGCGTGGCCTCGTTGTTATAAAAATTCAGCAGACTTAGAAAATTCTGAAAGCACTTTTTAAACTCTTTGATGTTTCCAAGTTTAAGCTCAAGGTTGCCCAGCGTAAAATAGGCCATGGCAAACTTGTGGTCCAGGTAGATGGCCTTTTTAAGCGCCTTTACCGCGGCGCCGGCCTCGCCGAGCTCGTTCAAAATCATCGCCTGCAGATAATGCAGCGAAGGGTTCATCTTGTCGCGCTTTAAGGCTATGCCGCAGAATTCAAGCGCTTCCGCCAGCTTCCCGGTATTAGCGCAGCACTTAGCCAGCAGCACAATTTCTTTCCCGGAGCACCCTTCCCCCGTTTTTCCTGAAAGAAGCGGCGTAATTTTTTCGATTACGGCCTGGTAAAAGCCGCCGGCATACAGCTTCTCCAGTTCTTCAGCTACCGGCACTGGAACCCAGGCCGCCTGCGGATCTTCAGCTGCAAAAGGGCGCTCAACTAATTCCGTGGCCTCTGGCGGGAGCGGAAGGCCTTCCGGCTCCGGCAGGGGCAGCTGTAACGGCGGGGCCTCCATTACGGGCGGCAGGGCGGAATTGCTGTAAAAACTGTAGCCGCGGTGGTTTACCGCCTTCATCCCGCCGGCGGTGTCACCCTGGAATTCAACGGGGGAAAGCGCCAGCAGGCCCCCGGGCACCAAGGCGCGGCCCAGAGAGGTTATAATGACGCTCGCGCGTTCAGAGGTAAAATACATCAGCACGTTCCTGCAGAGGACCAGGTCCATCGCGTTCGTGTTGTTGACGGAAGAAGGGTAAGAGTCCTTAACCAGGTTGAGATAGGAAAAAGTCACCATTTTTTTTATTTCCCCGTCTATTTCCCAGCAGTTAGCTCCGGTCTTGGTAAACCAGCGCGGCCGCGGGTCCACGGCCTCGTCCCGGAACGACCAGCGGGTGTAGCGGCCTTCCATGGTTTTTTTCAGCGCCTCAAGATTGATATCCGTGGCCAGCAAAGTTATATTCCAGGGTTTCAGATCGCTGATAAGTTTTTTCAGCAGGATGGCCACAGAATAGATCTCTTCGCCGCTGGCGCAGGCGGCGCTCCAGATCCTTATGGTTTTAGACTCCCGCCGTTCCTCGATCAGCCTGGGAAGGATCTCTTCTTCCAAAGCGGAGAAAAGCTCCTTATCCCGAAAGAAATAGGTTTCCCCTATCGTAAGGCTCGCGGAAAGCAGGTCAACCGAGGCCCGGGTCATGGGGGACCGCAGGAACAATTCCGCCAGGTCATCTGCGGATTTAAGATTGAGTGTTTTGGTAAGCGGCAGAAGCCTGTACTCCAGGTCTTTATACCTTTCAGGCGGGAAATGAAGGCCCATGGTCTCGGCTATAAGCCGGCTAAGTTCGCCCAGTTTATCCCCGGAGAAAGCCAGTGTCATGGCGTCCCCCCGCGTCCGGCCTCAAGCGCGCCGTCCAGGCGCGCCGACTCCTCGCCGGAAAGAAAAGCGTCCAGGTCGTGTATCAGGACCAGCGCGCCCTCCAAATTTAATACGCCCTTCAGGTATTTGGTGCCCTTCACCACGCCGTCGAGCTCCGTTACTTCCCCGCTGGCCGCTTCAACAAAATCGGCATTACCGTCGGTCAGCAGGGCCACTCGCCGCCCCGCGCTGCGGGCTATTATAAATTGGTCGCTGAGGCGCATTTCCCGGGCAGGTAGATTAAACCGCCTCTTTAAATCGAATACCGGCAGGATCTCCCCGCCGAGGTTTATTACGCCGCGCACTGCCTCCGGGGCGTTGGGAAGGGGCGTTGTTTCCGCGGCCGCAAGCACCCGCTCCGCCCTGGCGGCAAGCAAGGCGTACCGGCCAGAGAGCAGGTTGAAAACCAAATAACTTATCTTGTCTGAATTTGGCATGCCGTATATTTCTTCAGGCCCGGGCTCACCCAATGCCTTATCTTAATAATACAGCAACCCGACCCTTAAAATAAGCGACGCTTTCCGCATTTAATTGACTTTTTTCCCAATGGGGGTTTTAGCGGCTACCTGGATTGAGTTGCCACATTGAGCGCCGCGTCCTGCATTCCGCGAAGAATAAACTGGAGGATAGTTTCATCCGTCCGGCGCTTTAACTCTACGCTGCGGACCTGGTCTCCGGCCCTGTACTTCAGATCGGACGGGTGGAACTGGGTGGAAGCCACAAGGTTGGCGAAGAACGCGGCCAACGCGCCGCGATCTTTTGTTTTTTTCATCTGCACGCTCAAACCGTTATACCTGGCCTTTACCCGCCCGTTTAACTTCTCTTCGCGGATCTGCGTGGAACTTTCGCCGGCGAGCAGGCTTCCTTTCAGTTTTATTCCGCCGCTCGCCTGAAAGAACGGGCTGAGGTCGCCCAGATTCTGGTCTGAGAGCTGAAGTCGGACAGCCAATTGAAACTCCTTGAGAAAGACAGGTCTCTCGACCGTAAGAATAAAGTGACCGGAGTTCTCCAGCCGACCCTGCACTTCCGCCAGCACCGTGCGCTCGAGAAGGGGCGGGGTATTTCCCACGGGACCTATGGTTCCCTGGATGTCCTTCACGTGAAGCGCCGCATGGCGGGTTTCCGCGCCGGGCTCCGGATAATCCCGTACATAGGTAAAAGATCCGTTCTTTATCCGGATGGCCTCTATCACGAATTTTATTTTTCTTTTTTCCCCGCTGGCACCGCTCTTTGAAAGCGGCGTTTTCAAATCGCCTTCAGTAACTACCACCACAGGTGAATCAACCAGTAATTTAGTTATATGGAATTCACCTTTAAGAAGCCGAAAAACAGCTATAGTAGCGCGCACGCCCGCCACATCGGCCTCCAGGCCGGTAGCCTTGGGGTCCCAGCCTCTGAAATGGACGCCTTCAAGCAAAACAGAAAACGGGAAAAAGGAGAGCCGGGTCCGGTCAACGGTCACGGAACAGCTCTCACAATCTTCAGAAACCAGGTTTTCAAATTTCCCGCTGATCAGCCGTGGAACAACAGTGAAGAGGAGGACGAGAAGCAGTAAGGCCGCGGCGACCAGCCATTTTAAACAGAGAATTCGCATAGCTCACGCTCTGAACCTTTAAAAATTTTTTACAAATAATTATGTCACTTAGAAACAGGATTACAGGCATAGTTTACACCTATCCCGCAAAAGAAGTAATGGGCTGTCTCCCGTTTAAATTGACTTATTTCTAAAAAGCTGCTCTTTTTCCGAAAGCTGCCCAGAAACTTAAACGCCGTTATCGCTTAATTCCTTCGTTGAAAAAAATGTACGTGTCCCCCCCACCTGGCTGTTGCCCGGGGGGCGGCGTGTAAAAGTTGTTCTTTGATTTTCAGGCGGGAGGCTATTCCTTCGTACTGTTCGCCCACGGGCCGGACGTTTTCAAGGCTCAAGGCCCCGCTATCGATGTCCACATTCCAGTACAAACTACGGTTACAGGTGAAAGGGTCTCGCAGTTCCCTTTTTGTCCAGCACCATAAGGTGGCTGGCCCGGGGATTGCTCTTTACTTCGCATACTATGTCGAGGCCCGCTTTAGCGGCCAGGCCGCGTATGCCGCCGCCGCGGATGAAGTCCTTGTAGTTTCTGTAGTGCCCCGGCCCCGCGGCGAATTCCACCGCAACCACCAGCGCCGCCGACAGAGCGCCAGGCGACGGCACCAGGTAGTCCCCTACTATTATCCTGTCCGCCACGCGCGAGGCCTCGGCCAGCAGCTTCAGCCTTTCCCCGGCGTCAACTTCGTGCAGCAGCAGCGTCATCACCGCGTAATCGTAGCGCTCGCCCTCGCCGAAGGCGCGCCCGGCGTCGTCGTGCCGGAAGACCACGTTGCCGGGGTTCTTTCGCGCCAGCGCTTTATTGGCCACGGCTATGTTGCGGCGCGACAGGTCTATCCCCAGCACCGTGCGGCACTTGCCGGCCAGCTGCAAAGTAAGCCGCCCGGTGCCACAGCCTATATCCACCACCGTGGAGCCGGGCTCCACCAACTCGACTATCTGCCTGAACAGCCCGTCCAGAAACGGAGCCAGCAGCGCGTCGTAAATCCAGCCGTCATACCAGTGGTCCTTGTTCGGTGCGCCATTCATGATTGCTCCTCCGCGCCGCCGCTAAGGCCTACAGTACTTCTCACACCTATGCCAGGCCTAAAAACATAGATTTTTTTACGATTAAGTATTCTACAAAACAAAACCCTCAACCCCCATTTACAGCAAACGATAGGAATGATTGTCTCTTCTTTTTCCGGATATCGCGCCTGCTTTTACTAAAATGTGAAGGCTACTAACTTATGCTGCAACAGTGTTGTTTAGCAGCTGGCTAAGTCTATTTGCTAAAGTATTTCACACTTTAGAACAGGGGAACTTCCAACTCCCTGACATGTATTTCGTATCCAAGACCGGTTTTGGGGGATATAAAGAAAACTGAATTTAATTCGCGGATTACCTGGGCGTTACTGGCGGCGGCCGTAATCCTTCATGTGTCAATGATAACCCGGGCCGTTTATATAACTTGGGACCTGCACGCACTCAGCCAGAGCGCGGATGCCAGGCAGCACTCGCTCAGCGCAATACTCCAGCTCACGAACACCATGAGGCAGGCGGAGGAATCTATACGCCAATGCTCCGTAGCGTCCTCGGCCCGCAGCAGGCGGGCATATTGCAGCGGCCTCAGGGCCGCGGACAGCGCGGCTGTAGCCGCCGTGGAGGCCGGGGCGGTTTCCACAGAATTTACCGCGACCGACATGTCGGAACTCCGCGCTTCTCTGGCTGCGCACCTGGGCTGTTGCCTTGGAGAGAAACCCCTGACGCGCGCAGCCGCCGCGGCCGAGTTTGACCGGTTCTATTCTACGGCTTCATCCCTCCGGAACAAACTGGCCGCTTATTCCAGAGCCGGGCTGCAGCATGGTGCCGAACTTTCAGGTGAGGCCCGGGCTAAAACCGCGGAGATGGTTTATTCCAGCTCGGTCATTGCCACCTTCATCCTTGCCCTGATGGCTTGGATCGTATATTCAATGCGCAAAATGAACCTGGCCATAGCCGAACAACGTGATGAAATCCTGATATTGAAGCACGGGATAGAGCAGTCCCCGCTGGGCGTTGTTCTTACTGATACGGCCGGCAAGATCGAATATGTTAATGCCGCGTTCACCGCCATGCACGGCTACGCCAGGGAAGAAGTGTTCGGTAAAAATCCGCGCGTCCTGAAGTCAGGGGAAACACCGCTAGCCATGTATGAGGGCATGTGGAAAACGCTGCTTAATAAGAAACCATGGACTGGGGAACTCCACAACAAGTCTAAAGACGGCAGGCTCCTGTGGGTGCGCGCTGACCTTCCCCCCAGAAACTGGACCAGTTGAAAGTTGTTAAAATAACCCATGGAGGGCAACTGGTATGGCAAAAAAGAGGTTTACGGAAGAACAGATAGTCGGTATTCTCAAAGAAGCACAAACCGGCATTAAAACCGAAGACTTGTGCCGCAAATACAATGTCAGCGCCAATACGTTCTATAACTGGCGCCAGAAGTACGCTGGCATGGAAGTAAGCGATGTGAGGCGCCTTAAGGCCCTTGAGGACGAAAACCGGCGGCTTAAGCATATAGTGGCCGACCTGACGCTGGATAACCACGCGCTTAAGGCGATCAACTCAAAAAACTGGTAGGGTCCGAGGCAAAAAAAGCCGCCCTGGTGTATATCAGGGAAACCTTCGGACTCACTTATAGAAGGGCTTCTGGATTAATCTGCCTTTGGCGGTCAACGCTTTATTATAAAGCAAAAGGGCATGACGATACGGCACTTGCCGCCCGGATCCTTGAACTGGCCAGAAAGAAAAAGCGCTGGGGCGCCCCAATGATCCACGCCGTGGTTAAGCGTGAAAAGCTGGTGCAAAACCATAAACGTACCGAGCGTGTTTACTACAAGGTCTTGAAATTAAGTCTTAAGCGGCGTTCGCGGAAGAAGTTTAAGTCCGCGCCGAGGATCCCACTACCGGCGCCGACAGCTGCGAATCAATGCTGGTCCATGGACTTCGTCCACGATGCGCTCTATAACGGCAGGAAGTTGAAAAGTCTTAACATCGTAGACGACTACACCAGGGAATGTGTCGCAATAGAAACGGATTCGTCGCTGGGAGGTAAAAGGGTTGTGCGCGTACTTGAAAGGCTCAAGGAAATCAAAGGACTGCCGATGGCGATCCGATCGGATAACGGTCCCGAGTTTACTTCTAAGGCCGTCGATGAATGGGCTTTCAAAAACGGTGTAAAGCTGGACTTCATTGATCCGGGCAAACCGACGCAGAACGCCTATGTTGAAAGCTTCAATGGAAAGTTCCGCAACGAATGCCTAAATGAGCACTGGTTTATGAATCTTAAGGACGCGCAGGAAATCATCGAGAACTGGCGGAACGAGTATAACAGCTTCCGCCCGCACAGTTCATTGAATGATTTAACGCCGCTGGCGTTTGCAGCGATAGCTGCCGGAAGTGTAGAATTTAACAACTCAGCATTGGTCCAGTAAGCGGGGGAAGGTCACGGCGCTACAAAAAAGAGGGCGACATCCTGCGTCTTTGCCTGCTTTCGATAGTAGAACTTTTCGGGTACCGGCAGTTGATGCTGCTTGAACGCATTAAAGCCACCTTCTCGTTAGGCCAGAGCCGGTGGGGCCAGCTTCGCCGGGGCCTAAAGAACTAGAAAAAGGCACTTAACCCGGCTCCGGCCTTTTAAGCGATAAAAATATCAAGGAAATACATAGTCCGCTTTGCCAATCACTACGGGCTCAAAAATGAGGCCGCAACGTTTAGCCGCGGAAGCATTGATAGTCAGCTGGGTGTTTTCCTCATAGATGATTGGCGGAAGTGGTCTGCCCTCCCGCAGTTTCTTAGCGGCCGCTGCGGCTGCCGCTCCAGCCTGGGCGAAGCTGATACCTATTGAGGCGCAGGCGCCTTTCTGCGCCAAACCCTTGGTGGAAACATACATCGGCATGGAGTTGTTCTGGGAGAAATGCTTGAAGATCATCAGGGTTTCCTGTGAGATAAGCAGCGGGTCCGGCGGCAGCCAGAAGGCGTCCGCGCGACCCAGGGCCGCCCGCAGCAATCCGGGGAGCTGGTCCTCCCGCTCAACCCTGACCGCGCTGATTTCCACCCCGACAGCAGCTGCCGCAACTGTGTATTCTTTGTATAAAACGGCATAAGCCGGCGATCGCCAGAAGATGCGCAGCCTCTTCAGGGAAGGCTGAAGTTCCTTAAGCCGGGCAATAAAAACCTCCGGGGCGGCGAGCATGCTGATCTTGACCGTTGCGCCGGTTCTCTCCCGCGCGTCCGCCACAAAACCGGGGGCCACAGAGTAAACCAGGTCCACCCCGGGCGGGTAGTGATGCCCGGCCGCCTTTGAGCCGAAGGCCACCACCGTCCGGGTCCCTGGCGGTATTATCAGCTTCTCCTTAGAGATGTCGAAATAGCTGATTTCCGCTCCATATCCGGCCTGGAACGCCGAGAAGGCCTCCACATATATTCCGGAAACTGAGGAGAGCACCGCAATAGTGTCCCCCGCTGCCAGCGGCCCGGCGGCCGCCAGCAACAGCGCCCAGAAAGCGAAACTTTTAAAAAGCATAGCCCGCCTTCAGGAATATTTCGCGGGAGGCGTAAGGCAGCGGGGCGTGCCCGCCGTTGTAGGACTGTATAAAGTCATAATTGGCCCCGAAGATATCGTAGATGCCCAGCCCCAGCCCCAGATTCCTGGTAAAGCAGTCATCCACATGCAGATAAATATTTACCTGAAGCAGCTCAGGGTAAGCTTTTATGGCCCCGGGGGCGTAATAGCCGTAGCGCTTCGTTAGATATATAAGCGACGGGGACGCTGTTATTTTTTCAGCCAGCTTGTAGCGGGTGTTCAGCACGATTTTATGGCGGGGCAACCCCAGCAGAGCGGAGGAACCGGAAGCGGCCTGAATGTAGGCCACTCGGTTTTTGGCAGCGGAATACGTGGTGTAGCCCAGATCCAGATAATTGCCGTCCTTGCTGTATTTTAGACTTAGCCCGCCGCCCCGCGTGCCGGTCTTTGAGGAGTTCACGTAGCTCTCCGTGAACCCGTCCCAGAAGTACAGGATTGTGTGGTCTATAGTTATATCAAAAGCGTTCGCCGAGACGTACAGCGTATCGCCCGCCTTGTAGCCCGCTTCGAATTCAGCCGCGGTGGTGTACTCCGGATTGATGTCGGAGTTGAGCGCGATATTCTCTGCGGTGGGGGCGCGGAAGCCCCCGCTGTAGATGGCCTTGAAATTAAAGTCTTCTATCTGTCTGGTCACGGCCACCCTGGGGGAGAAGTCTAAACCGTTGTGGGAATTGGAATCCAGCCGGCTGCCGGCCGTAAGCGTAAAGACGGGCAGGTCCAGGGAGGCCTGCGCAAAAAGGGCGATGTTGTCGTATTGGGCATTGCCCCCTCCCGGCGCGTCTATCTTGTCCTGCGTAAATTCAGTGCCGCCCAGCAGGCAGGTTCCGGAATTCGGTTCGTAAAAAGCGGTCAGGCTGCCGGTGTATTTCCGAACGGTCTTATTGTAGGGGAAATACTGGTCCGTTTCATGCCAGGGCCTGGAATATTGAAAGGCGAACCTTGACTCCAGTCTTAGTTTTTCAGCGGCCTGGAAAGAGTCCTTTGCTTCGAATGAGTAAACAGGGTACTTTATCCTGGCGGCGCCGGTAGCAAGAACCTCGTCAAAATGGTCCCTTTCCAGCAGTGAAAATTCATCCGCGATGAACCGCATGCTTAAACCATTCTTCTCCAGGAAGAGGTTCAAGTTCTTTGAGTCCAGCTCCGAATTACCGTTCAGGCTATAAGAGTTCCCGGAAAAATCCCGGTAAGAACGGTCGCTGCGCTGGGCGGCCGAGATATGCGCCAGCGCAGAAAAGCTGGTATCACCGTATACCCGGCCGAACTGGTAGCCCGCAACCCTTCTGCCCCAGGCCTCCTCCATCTGTCCGTAGCCGGCGTACACCCTGCTGCCGTTAAGGTCGCCGGGCTTTTTTGTAATGATATTAATGATGGCCATCTCACCCAATCCGCCGTACATAACCGAGCCGGGGCCCTTTATAATTTCTATCCTTTCTATCTGTTCAACGGGGAAGCGGTCCCATTGTGTGGTGCCGTACAAAACCTCATTATAGGTCTGCCCGTCCCAGATAACGCGCACTTTTCCCTCTATGGCGGAGTTCCCCCTCACCCCCAATCCGATAGTGCCCTGCACATCCGACACAAATTCAAAATCCGGCACCATTCGCAGCAGGTCAACAAGGTTTCTTGCGCCCGAGT
>JBBRDG010000025.1:0-31275 GCA_038204165.1 Elusimicrobiales bacterium | reverse complement strand
TGCGGGTTACGATCTTGCCCTTGTTGCGCACCAGGTATTCCAGTAGCGAAAATTCCTTGGCGCTCAGTTCCAGCCCTTTTCCCGCAAGGCTGGTCTTGTGCGCCACCAGGTCCAACTCTATCCCGCCGGCTTTAAGCACGGTGGAAGCTTCCGCTGGCTTGGCGCGCAGCAGTGCCCGGATCCGGGCCAGCAGTTCTTCAAAAGCAAAAGGTTTGGTAAGGTAATCGTTAGCGCCGGAGTCCAGGCCTTTAACCTTGTCCTCCACGCGGTCCTTGGCTGTAAGCATCAGGATGGGCGCCGCAAAGCCGCTGGCGCGCAGACTGGCACAGACGGCCAGGCCGTCCAGGCCGGGCAGCATCACGTCCAGCAACAACAGGTCGTAGGGGTTTTCTTCGGCCAGACGCAGCGCGTCCGGGCCGGTAGGCGCCAGGTCGGCGGCGTAGCCTTCTTCTTTGAGGCCGCGCTTGATGAATTCCGCTATCTTCTTTTCGTCTTCGGCTATCAGTACGCGCATAGGTTGCAGCCTTGGGCCGCCGGGGCTGGTTGCCGTTATTTCGCGGGCGCGGGGGCGCACACTTCGGAGTCCCCGGGATTCACCTCGTGTGCCTTGGCCAGTTCGCACATGCGCTTCTTCTCGGCCCGGCCGATGAAGTAGATGGCTATGAACATAAACACCAGGCCCACCCAGTCTTCCGCCTTGGGCAGCTTCTGGTTAGGGATGAACCAGAACACGAACATTGTGGCGGCGGTGCCGGCTATAAGCGAGGTGAGGCGGTTAACCAGCCCCGCGAACGTGGCGGTGCGGCCCTTGAACATGAACAGGAACACCGAGAAGAACGATGAGACGCCGAAAGGTATACCCGAGAGGACGATGATCTTCCACATGAGGGGCATGTTTTTAAAGGCGTTAGAGAACTGGAAGGCGAACGAGCGCTTTACCTCGGCCACGGGCTTGTCCAGCGCCGCGGCGGCGGCCTTCAGGTTTTCCGGTTTGGCTTTCTTGTTGGGCAGCAGGGTGGAGGCGGCCGCCAGGGCTTCCTCGGTCTGAGTCCGGTTCTCGGGCGAGAACTTGGAGGTGTCGGAGGCAAGCAGGGCCTCCGCCTTGGCCATGGCCCCGGCCAGGGCTTCCAGCTCCGGGGTGGGGGCTTTAGCGGCGGTGGCCATAGCGACCGGTTCGGCGTTGGGCGTGAAAGGCAGCTCGGCCGGCCTGTTGACCACGTAGAAGAAGATGAACCCGGCAAGAATCAGGGTAACCGTGGAGGTTATCTGCTCCACCGCGAAGAAGCCCTTGGTGTCGTACACGGCGTTCTTCGGCCTGGTGTTCTTGTAGTAATTCATTATATAAATGCGAATGGTGTAGGCCGTGAGGTAGAACGTAAGGATGGTCATGGCCGCCGGGTTGCCGATGAAGTCGAAGTTGGACTTGTCGAACACGAACAGCTGGCCGAAGAAAGCTGCGTAGTGGCCGGTGGCCTGTACCATGGCGGCGGCGCCCTTGAAGTTGAGCAGCTGCATGGCCACCGCGCCGAGCGCGATTACAACCGCGACATTCTCTTCCCAGTAAACTTTTTTCTTAAGAATTCCCTGGCGGATCTGGGCCTCGTCTATGAAGCGGCTGATAACAATGACGCTGGCCCGCATGATGATCATGGCGACCATCACGGAGATGGGCAGCGTGTACATCAGCGTGGTGGTGGGGATCACGATGGCGGTGCAGATGCCGGAGGGGATGATGTACATCAGTTCGCGGGGCATGTTTACGCCCAGCACGGTGATGTGGTCGGTGGACTTGAATTTGTACCAGCCCCAGGCGAAAACTACCAGGTTGGGGATGATAATGCCGCCGATCGTATTATAGATGGTATAGGTAGTGCCGCCTATCCCGAGCACTTTGTCGAAGTATTTAGCCAGGAAGCCGGTGATGATGTAGAGCCCGAAGTAGCTGAAAGAGAGCTGCAGCAGTCTTTCGGTGGTCCCTTCGTTGGTTTTCTGGGTAAATACAGCGGTCAAAGTTTTGAACATTTTTTTATCCCTTCTATAATGAATTCTTATTGATATCTTATAAATTTACGGTTTTTTTCGCAATGCGGCGGGTGCAGCGCGGGCCGCGGACAGGTTGACCTTGGCCGGCGCGAACGAAGGGTCAATTTCGGAAGCCATCAGAAAGGCTTTTACGGCTTCGGCGCGGCGGTCCAGGCGCAGGAAAACCAGCCCCAGGTTGTTCCAGGCCTGGGCCAGGTCTGGATTAATGAGGATAGACCTTTCAAGCAGCGGCAGGGCTTGCGCGTAGTGCCCCGACCGGGCCAAAGCCGTACCCAGGTTGTAGAGCGCCTCCGCGTTGGCCGGGCCGGCCGCCAGAGCCCGCTCCAGGTATTCCTGGGCCCGGGGCCAGTCGCCTTTCTCCAGCAGGGCCTGCGCCATGTTCTGGTTGGCGACCTCTGCGCGGGGGTATTTGGCCAGCACGTCGCTCCAGAGTGTTTCGCTGGACTGCCAGGTTTTAAGTCTCGCGGCGGTGAGTGTTCCCGCGGCGCAGACGCAGGCGAGGCACAGCCCGGCCGCGCCGGCCCGGCCGTACTTCCCGGCCGCCAGCGGCGCCCCCGCGGAGAAGATAGCGATTATCAGGCCCGCCAGGGCCAGGTACAGGTAGCGGTCCGCGCCCAGCGACGGGCCGATGGGTACCAGCAGCGCGAACGGCATGATGTTTACAAGGAAAAACAGCAGGCCGAAGGCGGCCGTCTTTTCCTTCTTTACCGTCCAGGTCAGCGCCGCGCCGAAGGCTAGGGCCGGCAGGGCGTAAAGAGCGGCGTGCCTTTTCAGGGAGGCCAGGGTTTCGGCGTAAGGGTAAAGTGCGGAGAGGCCGGCGGGCCAGAAGGCTTTCTCCAGGTAAAAGGAGAACAGGCCGGGGAAGGGGGCGGGCAGCAGCGCGCCGTTGCCGCCCTGCGCGGCCGCCGTCAGCAGGGTGAAGACCAGCGCGGCGCCCAGCATGGCGCCTTTTTCCAGCAGGTTGTTGCGGTCTAACGCCCGGCCGAACCGCCAGTCCAGCGCCAACAGCGCCAGCGGCAGGGTTACCGCGGAGGCTTTAGAAAGCAGGGACAGGAGGAATAAAACGGAGACCAGCGCGGTTCTATTCCACCCGGTCTTCAGGCGCAGGTAGGCCAGCAGGGCGGCCAGGTAGAAGAAGGCGTAAAGCAGGTTCTTGCGCTCGGCGATCCAGGCGGCGGACTCTACATTAACGGGGTGCAGCGCCCAGAGCAGTGCCCCGCCCAGCGCGGCCAGGTCCGAGCCCAGCAGCGCGGCCAGCAGCAAAAAGACCAGTACCGCGTTGAAGGCGTGGAACAACAGGTTCACCGCGTGGTGCGTCGTGGCCTTCTCGCCAAAAACGGCGCTGTCCACAGCCAGCGACAGGTCTGTTAGGGGAATGTAATTGACCAGCCTTGGCGCGGAGAAGGCGTGGGCTAAGTTGTGGAGGGTGAAGTCCCGGACCAATGGGTTATTTATGGTGTAATCCGGGTCGTCCCAATTTGTATAGCCGGCCCTGAGGATGGGACGGTAGACAGAGAAGAGAGGGGTGAGGAGCAGGAACAGTAGTAGGGCGCGGCGACGCATGCTTGTGTCAGGGTTTGGGGGCGCGTTTGCGGGAAAGTTCGGCGGCCTTCCGGATTTTGGCCATCAGCGATTCAAGGTCGAAAGGCTTCACCAGGTAGTCCATGGCGCCGAACAGCAGGGCGTCGTTCAGGGTGGCGGCGTCGTTCAGGCCGCTTACGGCTATAATCGGAATATGGGCCGCGGCGTCCACGGAGCGGATGTCGCCCATCAGGCTGATGCCGTCCACGCCGGGCATCATGATGTCCATCAGGATCACGTCCGGGAGCTCCGCGGGCTTGGCAACCTTGAAGAACTCGCGGGCTTTCTTGGGCTCGCAGAACGTGCGAATCTCGCAGCCGACCGAGGCCAGCCCGGTCTCGTAGATTTCGAGAATGGTCTCGTCGTCGTCTACAGCTATTACTTTTATGCGGGGTTCGTCCGTCATATGGTTATTCTAACAAAAAAAACGCTGTTTTTATTTTTTCGGTTTAGTCTTGGCCTTGGGCTTTGGGGCCGCCTTGGGTTCGGGGGGCGCCACCCTGTTGGCGTCGAGCACTTCGCACTTAAAGGTGCCGCGTGTGCTGGGCACATAGAAAAGGGTGCGCAGGCCGTAAAGCTTCCTGGCGGTGATGAACTCCCTGAGTTCCTTCAATGTGGCCTCGCTCTCCAGCGGCACCAGGCGGTGCGGCTCCCTGATGGCGGCCATCAGCGGCGGGATCTTCTGGAGGTTGTAGGTCTCAATGTTCTTTACCTCGCCGTCCACGGCTGCTTTTGCGCGGAAAGCGGCCAGCGCCTCGTCCTCCACCGGCTCGGCGCGCAGGAAGCCCTGCAGCCCGGTCTCCCGGGGCAGGGCTGAAACGGCTTTTTTCACCTCGCCGAAGGCGTAGGAGAAGGCTTCGCCGAAGTTGTTCAGCGGGGCCTCGGTGCGGGTGAGCTCGCCGCTGATATAGGCTGAGATCTTCATTAAATCGCCGCGGTAGAACACCATCTTGCTCTGTTTCACGTTCTGGAAAGTTATAATTTCGGAGTTTTCTATTTCGCGGAAGAAATCCTTCACGAGCTGCGGCTTTATGGTGCCGCGGTTGGTCACTATGGATTTGGAGTTTTCGGTGCGCATCAGCGCCTGCCCGTCCAGGCCTACCTCCAGGTAGTATTCCTGGCCGGTCTTGATGGAGGAGACGGTCATCCAGGCCGCCTTGGAGCGCGTGGCCTGACTGTAGGGCCGGAAGCCGGTAAGCGCGGCGGCCGACATGGCCAGCGCGGCGACCAGCAGCAGCCGGCTGTTCATAATTTTTCCACCGCCCGGTCGGCGGAGAAGGCGCTTCCGTATTTGAAAGCGGCCCAGGCCAGCAGCAGCAGCCCCAGGTTCTGTATAAATTCATGCCCGAGGGAGTTGCCGCCCGCGCTGCCAAAGCAACCGCAGGAGGTCACCGGGAGCTTGCGGAGCCAGGCCTGGCCCAGCAGGAACTCAAAGAAGACCAGCATGGCGCCGGTGAAAAGGGCGGACCAACGCGTAAATACGCCGGCGGCCAGGAGCAGGCCGGCGTACAGCTCTATCCAGGGGGCGGTGTAAGCCAGCACCAGCGCCAGGCCGGAGCTGAAAAGCTTGTAGCTTTCTATGGCGTAGGCGAATTCTTCGGCGGGGGCCAGCGCTTTTATCAGGCCGGAATAGATAAAGACGCCGCCTAGCGCCAGTCTGGCCAGCAGGCCCAGTATTTCTTTTATATCGGTTTTTCCGTTCATGGTTTTGCCGCTTTTCTCATCAGGATGTCGAACTTCATGGCCTCGTTCAGGAGCTGCCCGGAACCCACTGCCCTTTTGCCGTTAATGAAGAAGGTGGGGGTGGCGTTTACGCCTTTCATGTCCGCTTCGGCTATGTCCAGCTTCAGGCGCTTAAGGGTTTCGGGCGCTTCGGAGCAGGCTTCCATGGCGGGCCAGTCCAGCTTGAGCTGTTCGGCGTAGGTCTTGAACTCGGCGGGCTTGCTCTTGGCCTGGGCCCATTTTCCCTGGTTGGCGAAGAGCAGTGCGGCGTATTCTTTAAACTTGCCCTGTTCGCCGGCGCAGTCGGAGTAGGCGGCGGCGTGGAGGGACCAGGGGTGGATGCTCAGCAGCGGGTAATGTTTGAAGCTTACGCGCAGGCCGTCGCCGAAGACCTTGTGCATTTCCTCTATTTTGTCGGCGGCCATGCGGCAGGCGGGGCAGGCGAAGTCGGTGTATTCGTAAATCTGCACGGGGGCGTTCTCGGGGCCGATCGTGCGGAAGGCGGGCGCGGGACGCACCGGGCCGTAGTTGAACTGGCGAGCCAGCAGCACCGCTATGGTGGAGATGAAAATTATAAAGCAGCCGAGTGCTATCAGCCGCGCGTTCTTGCGTTCTATCATATGAGGAAATTATACAGTAAGTTTACCTTAGAAATCTATATGAATAGAAAAGGGCGGCGCTATCTTTTTAATTCGGGCGAGATGATCTTTACTATCTTGGCGGGGGAGGTGGCGCCCTTGATCAGCATGATCTTTCTGGAATTGATACCGAGCTCCAGCGAGAGGAGGCGGATGGCCGAGGCGTTGGCCAGACCCCTCTCGGGAGGGGCTTTGGTCCAGATCTCGTAGGCGTCCGGCGCTTTCTTAACCAGTTTGTCGCGCCGTTCGCCCGGATGCACCTTAAGCTTTATGAACATCAAGCCAGCAGGTTGCGCGAGGTCATGTCGGCCGGCTGCTTAAGGCCGAGCACGCCCAGCACGGTGGGCGCTACGTCGGACAGAATGCCGTGCGGGCGCAGCTTTACGCCCTCGGTGTCTCTGGCTATGTAAATAAATTCCACGGGGTTGGTGGTGTGGGAGGTCTTGGGCATATCTATTTTGTAATCCCACATCTCCTCGGCGTTGCCGTGGTCGGAGGTTACCATTATGGTGTAGCCGTGGTTCAGGGCTTTGTCGACGAGCCTGCCTACGCAACCGTCGGTTATTTCTACGGCTTTTACGGTGGCGTCGTAGATGCCGGTGTGACCGACCATGTCGCAATTGGCGAAGTTAACCAGCACAAAGTCGTATTTTTCGGACTCGATCTCGGCCAGGGCGCGCTCGCAGACCTGGGGGGCGTTCATTTCGGGGTGCTCGCCAAAGCTGGAGGGGTCCCAGGTGCCTTTTATTTCTACCTGGGTTTCGTCTTTGTAGGGTTCGGTGCGTTTGCCGTTAAAGAAGCTGGTTACGTGCTTAAACTTCTGGGTTTCGGCAAGGCGGAGCTGCAGTAAGCCGTGCTCGGAGATTACCTGGCCCAGGAGGTTGTTCATGCTGCCGCCTTCGTCCATGGGAGGGAGGGCGCTGAACTTGAACTCGTCGTAATAGCGGGTAAGGCCGCAGTAGGCTATGTCGAATTTCTTCCAGCGGTTGCCTGGGTAGTTATCCTCGACAAAGGCTTTGGTTAGTTCTATGGCGCGGTCCTGGCGGAAGTTAATGTGCACCACGGAGTCGCCGTCCTGTACGCCGGGGTAGTCGGCTATTATGGTGGGAGGGATGTATTCGTCTACTATGGGGAGTCCGTTGGGGTTCTTCATGGTGGCGTAGGCGTCGTTAAGGGCGGCTTCGGCGGATGCTGCTTTGGCGCCTTCGGCTTTGGTTATGGCGTTATAGGTCTGGTCTACCAGGCTCCATTTTTCGCCGCGGTCCATGGCGTAGTAGCGGCCCATGATGGTGGCTATTTTGGCTATGGGAACTTCTTTAATTACTTCTTCGAGCATTTTGAGAAAGGAGAGGGCGCTGCGCGGGGGGGTATCCCGGCCGTCGGCGAAGAAGTGGATGTATATTTTCTTTACGCCTATTTTCTGGGCGTGGCGCATGATGGCGTACATATGGTCCTGGTGGGCGTGTACGCCTTCGTCCTGTACCAGGCCCATCAGGTGGAGGGCGGTGCCTTTCTGGGCGGCGTTGTCCAGGGCGGCTTTAAGGGCGGGCATGGTGAAGAAGGTGCCGTTATCTATCATGTCCATGATGCGCTTGAGTTCCTGGATTACTATGCGGCCGGCGCCCATGTTGAGGTGGCCTACTTCGGAGGAGCCCTGGTAGCCCTTGGGGAGGCCTACGGCTTCGCCGGCGGGCTCCAGCACGGTGTTGGGGTACTGTTTGAGGTAGCGCTTCATGTTGGGCGTTTTGGCGTTGACCACGGCGTTATACTTGTCGGGCCTGTACATGCCCCACCCGTCCCTGATGATCAACAGCACTTTTTTCTTATCCATATTATTACCTCGGTCAGCTTAAATAAATAGGTCCAACTGCATCTTACATATTTTAGAAAATATGGAGGGCTTTGAGTTAAAAGGCATGTTTGCTGGTCGGGGCGTTTGTTGGCAGGCACATTAATTTACAAATTACCTAGTCCATTCATGAAACATCCGAATGACCCAGCCGTCGGATTGACATTGAGTGTATTGTCTGCGAGAATATTGCATGGGTTGTTTTAAGCGATAGATATATGTTGGGTGGCTAGGGGACGTTGTTGATTGGTTTACTAACTTTTTTTGGAGGGGATTCTATTGTGACTGAGATTGATGAGGATTTTAAGGAGGCGAGGCATCCGGGGGAGTTGAAGCTGCTTTTGGGTTGCGCGGTGCTGGGTGGCGGGTGTTTTGTGGGGCTTGCGCTTTCGCCAGACGGGGCTAATCCGCGCAGCCTGGGTTTTCTTGCGGGGATGGCTGCCGCGGTTCTTATTTACGCTTCGGGGGTTTCGCTGCTGCGGCGTACCGGCGTCTTTGATAGTTCGGTCCGCTGGCTGATCAGGTGGAGCGGTTTCGCCGGGCTGGTGGTGAGCGGAGTTTCGCTGCTCAGTATCTTCTTCGGGGGCTCCGACCGCCCGGCGGGGTTTAGCGCGGGGACCGTGTACGCGGTGCTTGGGCTGGCAGTCAGTATTTACGCTATTTATTACGGCTATTATTACCGCACTAATACCGCGCTGCTGGAAATGCTGCGGCCGTTCGGTTTTACGCTTGCTGATTCGGGACCGTTCGGCCGGGACGGCAAGTACGACGCGCGCGGGGTATGGAAGGGCGCGGTAATGCTGGTGAACGTAAACCAGGCCGGCTCCTACAAAGGCAGCGAGCCGTCTTTCTTTCTGGAGATTTGCTGCGAGATTAAGAACTGGTCGGGGCGCAGATTTCTGCTGCAGCCCAAAGGCTACCTGAACCGGTCGCTGGGGCTGCCGCTCTTAATGCCTTTGGCCGTGCCGCCGCCAGGTTGGGAGGCTTTTGGTGTTTACGGCGAGCCGCCTGAGGCCGCAGGCGAGATTCTGACGGCGCTTGGCGGCGTGGCGCGCGACGCGGCTGCGCCCGAAGGCTTTTCCTACCTGTTGCTGGCCAAAGACCGGGTGACGCTGGGGTATTCCGGAGCGGGGCACCCTTCTCTTTCTTACGTGAAACGCCGCATGGATTTGGCCGCGGCCGCTGCGGGAAAAACGCTCTAACACGGCCCGGCCCTGGCTGGTTCCGGCCGGCCTTTAGTGCGGTCAGGTCAGTTTTTGCGGTAGGTGGTGTAACGGTCCCGCGAGACGTCGCGGGTTTTGTGTTTCTTGGGGGTCATTGTAAAAGCTCTTTAAGGTCTTTGCCATACAAGGTTTGGCCTTCTTTCAGTATCCTAAGGATTAAAGGCAGTTTCTTTTCATGCTTTGTTTTAATTTCGGCCAAGGACTGGATGTAAGGCGAGAGGGGGATGCTGAATTTTTTATAAACCAGCGTCCGGAGCTCCTGGATGCGCCAATCTATTTCCTTTGCGGTTGCTTCGTCGCGGGTGACTACAAGAAGATCCAGGTCGCTGTTAAGGTTTTCCCGGCCGGTCGCCATGCTACCGAATACTACAGCGGAGAGCAGCTTCTTGTTCCCCGGGTAATCCGCCAGAAACTTCTTAATGGTTTTCCGGACCTGGCCGGGCAATGCGGCTTCAGTTTCAAATAAGGGGGCGAAAACATGCTCGACCAGGTAATTGTCGGAATTTATTTTGTAAAGGTGCACGTTTGAAACGCGGCGGAAAAGCGCCAGGCCGCGGGCATTAAGCTGCTTGAGCGCCTGGTGGCAGGTCGGCGCGCTTATGCCCGTCTGCCGGGATATTTCCCTGCCGCTCCATTCTGCCCGGCTCTTCCAAAGAAAACGCAGGACCAGCGCCGGGGATTTTTGATTGAGGATGGAAAGGGCTGATAGTTTTGGCGTCATATTGTTAATATACTTTAACAAGCGTTAATAATTCCTTACAACCCAGTATATCAAGCCCGGGCGCTTGCGTCAAGAAAAGGTTGTAGGGATAACGAGAGTGGAAAGCCAAGGGCCCGTCCGGATAGTCCGGGCGGGCCCTTGTTGCTGCTGGCGGAGGTTACGCTTTGGGGGTGAATTTCACCAGGAGGGCGTCCATGGCGGAGAAGTCTACGGGCTTTACCAGCACATCTATGTTTTCCGGCAGGCCCATTTCGCGCAGCTTATTTACTTCATTTCCCGTTACTGCTACCACGGGGATATTCTTAAGGGCAGGGGGGATCTGTATGGCGGGCGACCGGTCGTCGTTCCTGATTCCCGGCATGTTTATGTCCATGAAAATCAGGTCGGGAGTAGTCTCCGCCGCCTTGGCTACAAGCGAAGTCGCGTCGAAGGCCGACACAACGGTGTGTCCCTCCATGGTAAGGTAGTCCTCTAAAAGATCTATTATGAACGATTCATCATCCGCAATAAGTATTTTCATTAGATGCCTCCGGCAGCCGGATTTAGTCCGTTAATATATTATACAGCTTCGCGGGCAGACAGGCGCGGCAAAAAACAGGAATAGCGGCGGCAGCTTGCGCGTTTATTTTTTGTAAAGTATGAGATATTGAAGCGGATTGCGGGAGGAGTGGCATGGCTAAAAAAATTGTGGCTTTAACCGGGAGTTACAGGCGCGGCGGGGTGATAGATCTGGCGGTGGCCGCAATGGCTGGAGCGGCCCGGGAGCGGGGGGCCGAGGTAAGCGTTATAAATCTTTTGGATAAGCAGGTTGAATTTTGCACTAATTGCCGCGCGTGTACGCAGGGGCCGGGCGAGGCGCGCGGGGTGTGCGTCCTTCAGGACGACATGGCGGCTATTCTGGACCAGCTAGAGGCCGCTGACGGGCTGATCCTTGCCGCGCCAGTTAATTTCTTTAATGTCACCGCTATTACGCGCCGCTTCCTGGAGCGGCTGGCGGTTTACGCTTATTGGCCCTGGGGGCAACTGGCGCCCAAATTTAGAATAAAGACCGGGAAGAAAAAGGCCGTGCTTGTTACCTCCAGCGCGGCCCCGTCGTTAATTGGCCGGTTGTTTTTTAAGGGGGCCTTAAAGGCTCTAAAGATAGCGGCGGATGCCGTCGGCGCCAAGCCTGTTGGTTCGCTGTATATCGGTATGGCGTGTACTAACGAGAAGCCCGTGCTTACGGCTAACGACGCGCGGCTCGCGCGCAAGCTGGGGATTGCGTTAGCGGAGGCGGAATAGGGTTTGTGGAGCTTTGCGCCCGAGGTGAAATAAGCGGGGAGCGGAGGCTTTCAAGATTTTATATTATATAGGTTCCGAAGGAAGTAAGGAGAGTCCTATGAAGTGTTTTGCGCTTATAGCGGGGCTGATGTTTTTTTGCGGGGCGGCAGAGGCTGGTCCCGCGCAGGTGGTTTTTGACGGGAAGGGCGATCTTTCCGCGTTGAAAGGCGCTTCTGCCGCCGTGCCGGTGCCGGCCGCGGAGCCCGCGCCTGTGGCCGAAGAAGGCCCCGGTTTTTGCATTTTTAATTCTTCTAACGGCGCGCCGGTTTCGGCCAAGAGCCTGCTGGCCTTGCTAAGCCGCGGCGACGTGGTTTCGGTGGGTGAGAGCCACGACCAGGCGATGGACCACCAGGCCCAGCTGGAAGTGCTTAAAAATATTTACGCCGTGCGCGGGGAAAGGATAGCCGTGGGGTTCGAGATGCTTAACGTTACGCTGCAGCCTGTGCTGGACGACTATGCGGCCGGCAAGCTAACCGAAGAAGAGTTCCTGCAAAAGGCAGACTGGCAGCATGAGTGGGGCTTCGATTTTAAACTGTACAAACCCATCTTCGACTTCATCCGCGCCAAGAAACTTAAGGCTCTGGCGCTTAACCTGCCGCGTAAAGTGGTGTCCAATATGGCCCGCCTGGGGCTGGACGGACTGACGGCTGAAGACAAGGCCTGGCTGCCGGCCGGTATGACCGTTACTACGAACGGGCGCTATATAGATTTTGTGAAGGAATCCTTCGCTGGTTCCATGGCCGGCATGTTCAAGTTCGAGAACTACCTGGCCGCCATGAGCGCCTGGAACGAGGCCATGGGCGCCGGGCTGGCGGCTTTTCTGAACGCTAACCAGGGCTATGCGGGCCTGGTGGTGGCCGGCAGCGGCCACGTTATCTACAACGCGGGCATACCGGCCTCTATAGCCGCGCGCGCGCCCTTGCTTAGGCAAATCAGCTTTTACCCGCAGGCGGCCTCCGCCTGCCCCGCCGTTTTTCCGGCCGCCGACGCGGGCTTGGCCGACTATGTCTGGTATAAGGATTATCCGGCCAGATAAACGGCCAACGGTGCAAATAATAAAGCCGCCGGGGGGGCGGCGTATGGGTACAAAAACCTGAAAGAGCGGGACTTTTGGCCCAGACTGGTATGGCGGGCGGCGTGTATAATAGAATGTTGAAGTTTGTTTATATAAAGGGAAAATAATGTTAAACAAGATAACACTGTTATTGTCGATGTCTTTGAACCTGGTGCTTGCGCTCATCGTATACGAGAGCAATAAGCCCGTCAAAGCGTTAGACTTCAGGGACGCAATGTCCGACACTCACACTAGCGGCCAGTTGATGAATAATTCTCTCGCAAGCTTAACACCGGCCCCTGTAGCGCCGGTAGATGCTGCGCTGGTCCCGGTTACGCCGGTTGTTGCGGCTCCGGAAGCCGTGGCTCTGGTTTCGGCTCCTGTTGCGCCTGTGGGCGAGGTGGCTCCTGTGGCGGCCCTTGCCCCGGTAAAAGCGATTGCCCCCGTAAAAACGGCTGCGCTGTTGATCACAAGCGGCAACGACTGGGCGGCTTATAAGCAAGACGCCGCGGAAGACACTGACGTGTTTGTAAGCAATATCTTCCGCTCCAGAATCAGAGGCGAGAAAGCTGCGGCGGCGGCGGTGCGCCGGAACAAAGCCCTCGGAAAAAACATCCTGTTCTCCTGCGTTCTTACGGCAAAGGCGGGCGGCGTGTTCTACGTTATCCGCATGGCTCCTCCTGTCATCCATCCCCCGCAGGTGGCGGCTCGCTGGAAGTCCGACAATGCACATTCAAGCGATCTGGCTGAAATCACAAGCCAGGCCGAATCGGATATCCAAATGATGTATTAAGCGTTATGTTAAGATTGGTTATTAATTTAACCGCCGGGGCAGCCCGGCGGTTTTGCTTTGCAGGGGACGGGGCCGGGTGTTAAAAGGTAGAATTTCACTGGCCTATGAATATGAGCTTTTTAACTCTTCCCGTGTTGTCCGCTATTGCCGCCAACCTGTACCCGCTGGTTATGACGGCGCTGGGGTATTGGGACGCCACCCAGGTAGTTACGCTTTACTGGACCGAATCGGCGGTAATAGCTTTTTACAATGTGCTGGCCATGCTCTGGGCTTGCGCGCCGGCCAAGAAGTTATACAAGGGGAATGTAACTTTTGGGGCGCTCAGCTCGGTAGCCAGCGACCAGATGCTGCCGCGCGTGCTGGAAGACCTGGGGGTTTTGGGGAGGCTCCTGCTGGCAATAGTGTCACTTCTCCCGTTCGCCTTTATCATGGCCATTACCGGCATGATGATCTACCTCATGTTCTTAAATGTGGGCTCCGCCACTCAGGTGGAGCGCATGCTGTTGAGCGTAAAATGGGGAACGCTCGCGCTGTTCCTCAGCCGCGGCGTGGCTTTCGTGCAGGATTACGTGCGCAAAGGGGTTTTCCGCAATACCAGGCCCGAAGACCTTTGGCAAAAGCCGTATTCCCGCCTGGCGGTAATACAGATCGCCATAATTATGGGCGGCTATGCGACCACCTATTTTAATATCTCGCCCATGATGGTCGCTTTTGTTATAGCCAAGGTCATTCTTGAGCTGTGCCCCATGGGCGGCTACTTCCACCTGGGCGAAGAAAATAAGAAGAAGGACTCGGGCGGCCGTTCTTCCAAGTGGGCGGACACCCTGGGCTTTATCGTTTTAGTGGCGGTGGCGCTGTTCTTTCGCGTTTTTAATCCCGGGGAAAAGGACGCTGCTCCGAAGGAAGCGGATAAGGCAGGGCGCAGAAGGTAAAAGGCGGCAGGGCAGGGGGAATAAATGGGCTGGCAACTACTGAAATCCAAAATGTTCAAGGCGGGGCTGGCGCTGCTTATAATCGGCAGCAGCCCGCTGCTGCTATATGTGCTGTATGAATTTGTGACCGGGGCCAAAGGCGGAAATCCCATAGGGTTGGGGTTGCTGCTTTTCGTAACATTCTGGCCCAGCGTCATCCTAATGCTTATAGGCGCCGTCTCGGTTCTGAGAAGCAGCAAGTAGGCGGCAGCTGGCGATGGAAAATTAATTGGGTGACGTTTAAGGCTTTATACTATGCGAATAAAAAATACGGTTGCGATTCTGGGGCTGGGGCTCTCGCTTTTTGGCGGGGCCGCGCGGGGCGCGGATACTTTTGTGCGGGAAGACTGGGCCTACGTGGTGGAGCCTACCGGCATGGACCGCTGGGGGATAAACCACTGGGGCGTGGTGGACTTTATGCTGCCGTACCGCGTTGTGCAGCGCGCCAAGCACCAGTGGGAGAGCTCGCATAAGAACAACTGGCTGCCGGCGGACGGTTCCGGCGGCAAGCTTAAGCGCGGGATCAGCACTTTTGTGGATATGGGGCTGCATATAGGCCTGCAGAACATGGACCACGTGATGGGGCATGACAGCCGCGCGCGCGAACTTTCAAAGGACTATCCCGGCAGCTATACCTATATAAGCCGCAGGTATACGCAAATCCTTCCGGTGTTCTTTGGCGGGTCCGAGCTTAACTCCGAGGGGGAAAAGGTCACTTCGGGCCTGATAGGCGCCGACGCCAAGGCCCTGGATAACAGCACGCTCTGGGAGGCGCATAACCAGTTTGCGTATTTCACGGCCAGGGACATTCTTGCGCAGGACACCGCCAACGCCACCCAGCTGGAAAACTTCATCTTCTACCGGTTCTCCATGGCCCAGCTGGACTGGCTTTCAGTAAAGCAGGTCTGTGTAGACAACTACTGGCGCGGCAGCGGCAGCGGTTCCCACTATATTCCTCCACAGTGCCGGGCGGGCGAGGGTTCGGCGCCGGACTGGAGCAACTATCTGATGGACGTGAATACTGGCCGTTACGGCGTAACCGCCGTGGGCGATTATAAACTTACCATCAACGACCTTAAGCTGGCTAACGCCGCGAATTTGCTGGACCCGCTCTTTATTCTTTCGGTTTACCGCTACAGCGCGGACTATATTGGGCACGGTAAGAACCGCAGCAGGATCCCCATGCTGAACATTCCCGGCACAGGTGTGGATTATCTGCCAGGGCTCAGGGTGGACTTATCGCCTTTCGGTATAGAGTATATTCAGGATAATTATTTCCGGTATAAAGGCACGCTTACCAACCTGTTCTGGACTACCGGTGACAATAATTATGAAAAGCGCCTTGGTGCCGGCTTCGACGTTAGCGGGCTGCCACTGGGCCGCGCCATTACCGCCGGGCTGTTTGGCCAACTCTCCAGACAGCCGCTGATGAGCCGCATTATGGACACCAGCGCCCTTACCCCGGCGGAGCTGGGCGCCAGGCACGACGTGTACAACTACGGGGCCAGCCTCAGAATACCGCTAAGCACTTACGGCGACCCCGCCGACCCCAAGCAGTTCTTCCTGACTTTAATGGCCGGGAAGAAGAACACCGGCTGGATCCCGGGTGAATATATAAAAGGCTCCACTTACATGAACGCGGGCCTAGGCCTGCATCTTTAATAAATTGCGAGAGCTATACTTCTTCCGCTCTCGTGCAAAAAAACCGGCGGATAGTCCGCCGGTTTTGATATAGGGAGGCAGGGGAATGTATTGCGGCCCGGTATAGTGTAAAATTGTTCCATGAGCGGTAATATGAAAAAATTTATAAAACTTCCTGTTTTCCTTATTCTTCTGCTGGGGCTGGCGGCCGGGCGGAGCGGGGCGGCGTCCACCGGCACGGTTACGGCGGGGCCGGCGGCCGGGGTTACGGCACAGTATGTGGCGCGCATCCTGGAGGAGGCCCATTACACGCACAAGCCCATTACCGCCGAGACTTCCAAAGAGCTGCTGAAGCTTTACCTTAAGATGTACGACCCCTACCATCTTTTCTTTCTGGCGTCCGATATTGCCGAGTTTGAAGGCAGTTACGGCGCCGCGCTGGCCCCGCGCCTGGAGGCCGGCGACGTGGAGCCGGGTTTTTACATCTTCAACCGGTTCATGAAGCGCCTGCAGGAGCGGGTCGGCTGGACGCACGAGCTGGTACGCTCCACCTTTACTTTTACTTCCAACGAGAGTATCCTGTCCGACCGGCGCGAGGCCGCCTGGCCCGGCAACGAGGCCGAGGCGCGCGAGCTTTGGCGTAAGCGGGTGGAGTTTGACCTGCTGCAGGAGAAGCTGGGGACAGCTAAGCCGCAGGACTGGGCCAAGAACGTGCAAAAGACCTATGACCGGCTGCTGGAGAATTACCGGGAGTTGGATTCTTCGGACGTGCTGCAGAATTATCTTTCCGCGCTGGCCGACTGTTATGATCCGCACAGCGAATACATGGCGGCATCGGCGGAGGAGAATTTCGATATCAGCCTGGGCATCTCCCTGGTGGGGATCGGGGTGACCCTGCAGACCGAGGACGGCTACCCAAAGGTGATGGCCGTGGTGCCCGGCAGCCCGGCCGAGAAAAGCGCCATGTTTAACATTAACGACCGCATTGAGGCCGTGGCGCAGGGGGCCGACGGTCCCTTCGTCGAAGTGGTGGGCATGAAACTGGACAGCGTGGTTAAGCTGATTCGCGGCAAGAAAGGAACCGTGGTCCGCCTGAGGCTGATCCCAGGCGACGCGCTGGACCCTTCCACCCGCGTGACCGCCACGCTGGTGCGCGACAAGATCCTACTGCGCGACCAGCAGGCCAAGGCGCAGCTGGTGTTGGTCCCGCAGGCCGGCCGACCGGACCTGCGGCTGGGCGTGATAAAGCTGCCTTCTTTTTACGCCAAGGTCGGCCCTTCCGCCGGCGAGAGTACCACGCGCGACGTGAAGATTCTGCTGGATTATCTAAAAAAACAGGACGTGGCCGGCCTGGTTATAGACCTGCGCAACAATGGCGGCGGCTCCCTGGAGGAGGCCGTCAACATGACCGGGCTTTTCATCGGCCGCGGGCCGGTGGTGCAGGTGCGCGACAGCCGCGGCGCGGTGGGCGTGCTGAGCTCCCGCGGCGCGCAGGATTACGACGGGCCTATTGTGGTGCTGGATTCCCGCTTTTCGGCTTCTGCTTCCGAAATTGTTTCCGCCGCGCTCAAGGATTACCGCCGCGCCGTGCTGGTGGGCGAGCAGAGCACTTACGGCAAGGGCACAGTGCAGACCGTGGCGGACCTGGACGACTATATGCCCGGGTCGATGCGCAAGTACAAGACCGGCGGGCTCAGGCTGACGGTGCAGAAATTCTACCGGGTTTCAGGAGGTTCTACCCAGCACCGCGGAGTGCCTCCCGACATTGTGCTGCCGTCTCTGAATGATTATCTGGACATGGCCGAGTCCTCGCTGCCGAACGCGCTGCCTTACGACGAGATCCCGCCGGCGTCCTACAATCCCGTAGCCGGGTTTACCCAGGCGCAGCTTGCCCGGCTGAAAGCAGCTTCAGAGGCCAGGGTGGCGGCCTCGTCGGAGTTTAAATTTGAGAAAGAGGATATAGCTCTTTACCTTGAGCGTAAGAAGGAGAAGACCGTCTCCCTTAACTACGTAAAGCGCCTGGCCGAGCGTAAAGAGGACGAGGATCGCAAGGCCGCGCGCAATAAAGAACGCGCCGCCCACAAAGTTCCGCCGCTGTCCGTCACGGATATAACTTTGCAGGATATTGAAGCCGGGAAAACCCTGGTGCTCAACTCTACCGCGGCCATGGTGGTGGATTATTCCACCCCTACCGCGGCGGCTATAGTTCCGGTAGTTTCCACCGCGGCCGCCAGCGCCGCCGTGGAAGTTTCCAGTTCTGCAGCTAAGGCCGCCGGTTACGCCAGGGCTGCCGCCGCCGGGGATTATGTGCTGGAGGAAGCCGCGCGCGTGCTGGCCGACATGACCGCCACTCCGGCCGCGGCGTCCAGCCGCCTGGAAAAGATGAAAAAGATTTTTGCGGAAGCCCGGAGATAAAGAACGCCGCGCGATAAACCTGCCGTGAGCCCGCGGCGGGAAACCGTGCGGCGTCCAGTGCTGTCTAATTCTGCGCTTCTCTACCACCGTGCCGCAGAAGGCGCCTTAACCACATACCAATTGCCGTAAGCAGGCCGAGCGCCAGCAGCGCCGGTCCCTGCCAGGCGGGTTTAGGCTGCCGCGGGGCATCCCCGGACACGCCTTGCGCCGGCAAGGCGGCAGGGCTGGTCTGGAATAAGGCCGGGCTGTACGATTCTCTCCTCGACAGAAAACCGCTCGATTTGGCCATGCTTATGGCTCCGCGGTAAGGGGAGGCCGGCCTGCCGTAGTGGCCATTCATCCCGGCTCCGGAGGTCAGCCCGTTATACCCCGCCATGGTTGAAAAAGCGCCGCCGCGCGCCGCGCCGGCCAGTTTCCCGGTGCTGAAGAAGCCGCGGTAGTCGGTGCCTTCCGGCAGTTCGGTTTCTACCGGCACCAGCAGCGGCTTTTTCCCGTCATTGGGGAAGATCGTCTCATCCACGGCCACAAAGGACGTGAAGCGCGTGACCAGCCTGTGTTCCAGGGCCAGCGCTATGATCTTCTCACTGTTGTCTCCGTTCCCGCCGCCCAGGTTCAGGCGCTCCAGGTCAGTGATGCGGGACCTGGCCCACAGCGGCCCCATGGCGGCGTTGGCGGCTTCTTTCTCCGGAAGGGTCACGCTTACCGAAGTTTTCCATGCCTTACCCCTCATCTTCCCCGTTATCTTAACCACCGCGCTGCCGGCTTTGCCGTAGCGGGCGTGCACGCGCAGCGGCTGCCCGGCGAACAGGTCGGGAATGAACCCCGGCGAGAGCTCGTTCACGTCCAGGCCGTTCCAGTCCACCGCCACGTCGGTCAGCACGGGGCGGGAGATCCGGTCGTAGAACTGGTCCGCTACTTTTTTAAGTTTATCCGCGCTTTCGTTCCACGTGACGTACTGCACCGCGCCCTTTCCGAGCACGGCCATTTCTTCCAGCAGGTAGCGGTTCACCGACGAGCCCACGCCCAGCGGGAAGATGCGGGAGTTGTTCAGGTGTTCCCTGGTGAAAGCCAGCAGTTCCTGGTCGTTCCCGATGAAGCCATCCGTCATGAACAACACGATCCGCAGCCGCTCGGGGTCCTTGGGGAACTCCAGCACGGTGCGCAGCGCGGCCAGCATCTCGGTGCCGCCTCCGCCGTTAAGATTCCTGATCACTTCGCGGCCGTGCTCCACATTGGCCGGAGTGTTCGTGAGCGGGCGCTCGAAGTGCAGCCGGTTGCCCGAGGCGAAGCTCATGATCTGGAAGGTGTCGCCGGGGTTCATGCCGTCCAGGCACTTCAGCGCGGCCGCCTTGGCGGTCTCCACGGGGAAGCCCATCATCGAGCCGGACACGTCTATCGCTATTACCAGCTCCTTGTGCGTGACCTGGTTCAGAGGAAAGTCCGCGCCGGGCTGCAATAGCAGCGTGAAGTAGCCGTCCTTGCCATCCTTGTGGGCCAGCACGGCGGCGTCTACCATCCTGGTCGCGGGTTCGTAGGTAAGGACGAAGTCCTTGTTGGGGATGCTGTCTTCCGGCGCCAGTTTTATCTCCGCCTTTGACGGGCCGGCGCTGGTGATGGTAGTGGCGTGCGAAGAGCTGCGGAGGTTCTTCACCGCCACGCCGGCGTCCAGCTTCACCTCCATCGAGATGTCGCGTCCCGACCGCTGGCCGGGCTTAACTACCGGGGGGGTGATGAGGGAGGCGTCCGCCACCTGATCGGTGTCGGGGGACCAGCCGGAGCCGCTCTTGCCCGTTGGGGCTCCGGGGATATAGCGCGGCCCCACAGTCAACGGGAACACGAACTTGTATTCCCCGTTGTCATAAGCCAGGTCCTGCAGGTATTTCAGCGTCACCCGTATCTCCCGGCCGGGCTGGATATTGGCCACGGACTGCGTGAAGATGTTGGGCCGCTCCTGGTCCAGCAGCGCGGCGGTCTTGCCCTGCGCCTTGGCCTGCTCGTAAACCTGGCGCGCTTCTTCGCGCTTCTTTATCTGTCCCCTTATCACGCGGTCGCCGATGGTCAGCGTCAGGTCGTTCACCGCGGCGTTCTCCGGCAGCGGAAACACGTAGACCGCCTCTATGGGCTCTTTCGCTGAATTCTCGAAGACCTGCGTTACGCTGACCTCGGCCACAAAGCCCGAGATCTCCGCCTTCACTTCGGTATGCTTAAGAGGAAGAATCCTTACGGTTCCTTCCGATACCGCCTGCAGGGAACCTTCACCCTGCTCCTGCGGCTGCGCAAGGGCGGCCGTGAACAGGGCGAGGACTAGCGCCGGAACCAGCATTTTACGGATCAGGGCTGAAAGTTTCATAAGGCCTCCTTGACTGTCAACGGTTAGACACCGGCTGCCGGAAAAAGTTCCAGAAACGTTCCGCAATTGATAAACTTAACCTGAATCCAGCAGGATTCCCCGCAGTAGCGGGTCGAGGACCAAGCGCTACACGCGCCAGGTCCAAGAAGGTGTATGCCGCCCGGAACGGGCCCACGCTATGAGTGGGGTAAGTTTCAGCAAAAACTTACCGGCTTAGGGAACTTTTTTAAGACAGCGGTGTCTAAACAGCGAGGCCCGGAGGAGTTCTGGACGCGGAAGAGCTTTTTGAAAAACATGCGGCCATGGTGTATAACCTGGCGCTGCGGCTGAGCGGAAACGCGGCTGACGCGCAGGATATAGCCCAGGACGCTTTCATCCGGGCCCTCCGCGGGCTGGCTAGTTTTCGCGAGGGTTCGGCGCCGGGCACCTGGCTATACCGCATCACCGTGAACGTCTGGAAGAACCGGGTGCGGTCCGAGAAGCGACGGGCTTTTTGGAAGACTTTCTCGCTGGACTGGGGAAAGGACGGCGAGAACGCCCCGCCGCCGCTGCAGGTAGCGGCGCCGGAACCGCCGGCGGGCGCCGCGCTGGAAGCGCAGGCCGAGAAGGAAATGCTTGAAAAGGCCCTGGCCGCGCTGGAACCGGAAGACCGGGCAATACTTGTGCTGCGTGAGATAGAGGGCCGCTCCTACGACGAGATAGCCGGCATAACGGGGCTGCAACTGGGCACGGTGAAGTCGCGGATCTCCCGGGCGCGCGAAGAGTTGAGGCGGCAAATGAGCGAACTGCTGAACGATCATGGAACATAATACCTGCAGGGAAAATCTTTCGGCCTACCTCGACGGCGAACTGCCGGCGGGCGAAAAGCCGGCGCTAGAAAGCCACCTGGCTTCCTGCGCCGCCTGCGCCAGCGAGCTGGCGGAGTTGAAGCGCGTACAGGTTATTTTTAAAAAACACGCCATGCAGCCGGTTCCGGATGCGTTAAAAGAAGGGGTGTTCGCCAAGAAGCCCGCGGCGCCGTTCTTTTCCGGCTGGCTTAAGCCGGTGCTGGCTTTCTCGGCCGCGGCCGCCGGCCTGATGATGATCTTCGGCTGGCATGAATTCCGGGGCCGTGACCAGTTGTACTCTCCCGCACTTTCCTCCATAACCCTGAACAGTTCCCCGTCCAGGGACGGCGAGTCGGCCTCGGACCTCGCCGAAATTCCGTCCGCCGTACGCGGCGGGAAGTTTGACGGAGCCGCGCAGGGAAGCGCGGCCCGGCCTGCGGGCAAAGGGGCATACGGCCAGGCTAAATTCGCTGGCCGGGGAAGCGCGGCCGGTATAGCGGCCGCTTATCCCGCGGGGGCCTCCCTGGCCAAGGCAGCGCCCCGTCAGGATTGGCTTAAAAAAATTATAAGCCAGTGCCAGGCCGGCCAGCCGGGCAACCCGCCTTATTCGGTGTGGCGGTATGTTTATAATGGCGGCATAGTTTACTATCTCCCGCCGCAATGCTGCGACCAGTACAGCCGGCTTTATGACGAGGCGGGGAAACTCCTCTGCGCCCCGGACGGCGGCATGACCGGGCAGGGAGACGGCAAGTGCGCCGACTTCTACAAACTGCGTACCGGCGGCGAGCTTATCTGGCAGGACCCCCGCGGCAAGTAGGCTGATGAACGAATTTTCCCCTGCTAAACCTTCGGCCGATCTTGAAGCCCTGAAAGCCGGCGGGCTCCCCGTTGCGCTTTACGGCGACGGCTGGTATACCCCCTATGTGCGGGAGTACCTGGCGCGCAACGGGGTTAAGGCGGCGGGCTGCTTTGTGGACGACGGGTTTACTTCCTCCGCCGGGACCGTAAGCTTTGCCGAGGCGAGGCGCCGGTTCGAAAAATTTAACATCGTCATAGCCTTCGCCGATTTCAGGCTGGCTGAAAAGAAGCTGGCGCAAAAAGACCTGGGGCAGGCGGCCGGCGTGTATTTCTTCGACGTGATGGGCGCGCTGCTCGGCGCCACTTTCGACCGCGCTTACGCGGAGCTGCATAAGGAACAGTTTGGGCAGGTCCGGCAGCTATTCAGCGACGAGCTTTCCGTAAAAACCTATGACGCTTTCATAAACGCCAGTCTGGGCGCGCGGGACTGCCTTTATGACGTATGGCGCAGGGATCAGTATTTTCCGGAGGGGATAATCCAGCTTTCGGAGAATGAGGTTTTTGTGGACGGCGGGGCTTATACCGGAGATACGCTGCTAGCTTTTATCAGGAAGGCGGGGAACAAATATTCAAAGTGTTATGCTTTCGAGCCTGAGCCGCTGAACGCGGCCAAACTTAGGGCGCTGGCCGGCAGGCAGGCTTTTCATGACGTTAGCGTAGCTGTTAAGGGGCTGTGGAGCAAGGCGGAGAAACTGAGCTTCACAACTTCGGAAGGGACTACCGGTTCGGCTATCTCCGGGGCTGGAAGCATGACCATAGAGGTGGATTCCATAGACAATATGGCTCCCGACGCTACGTTCATAAAGCTGGACGTGGAGGGCGCCGAACTGGAAGCTTTAAAAGGCGCTGCCGGGACCATTGCGCGCAACCGCCCCAAGCTGGCGGTCTGCCTCTATCACAAGCCAGGCGACCTATTTGAGATTCCCTTGTTCATTAAATCGCTGGCGCCGGAGTACAGGTTCTACTTGCGCCAGCACCAGCCGGTTTCATGCGAACTGGTCTTGTACGCGGTAATTTAGAGCGTCATCAGCAGCAGGGTCTTGGTTAGGCGGGACCTGTCGAATTTAAGGATGGAGTCGGTGCGCATTACGGAAACGATATGGTCTACGCCGGCGAGCTTTACATAATCGGAACCGGGCAGGATAGCGCTCTGCACGGGCACGAGCCCGTCGCTGGCCAGGCCCATTCCGAGCAGCAGGTCCCGGGGGAGCTCCAGCAGGGTGTCCAGCCTGTCTTTCTCTTCGTCCTTGCAGGCGGCCACGGAGATCACTTTAACACCTGAAATTATTTCGCGGATGGCGGCGGTGTTGTCGCGCTGGTACTGGTCCCTTTCAACGGTGCCGAGACTGTTGAGCGAGTCTACCGTGCCCCCGAAGTGGCTGAGCAGTTTTGTCATGGAGGCCAGCAGCGGCGCGTGCCGTTTTACGTAATCCGCCACCGGAGAACCCAGGAAAGGGGCCTGCAGCGGGATAAAGGCGCGGACCTGAGGCAGCAGTTTTTTATTCTCGACCAGGGCCTGGAGCACGTACATTCCGCCGTCGCTGTGGGAGATCAGGATCACGGGCTTGGCGGAGGCGGCTATTTCAGCCGCCACTTTTTTAGCGTTGTGGGCGGGCGGCATAACCGAATCCACGTCCACCAGGGTGAACTCCACGCCAAGCTCCTCCAGCGCGCGCATCTGGTCCCGGAAGTAGCCGCCTACTTCCACCTTTTTCCCCAGGATTATTATGGGCTTAACGTAGCCGCCGGTCATAAAGCCGCGCACGAGCAGTACTTTGCACTTGCGCAGTTCCGCGAGTTCCTTTCCGGAAGGGGCGCGGTTGGCGGCCCAGGCCAGGTCGAACTGCGCGGTGAGGTCCTTGCCGGGCAGAGTTTCAAGGGGCACCGGCGCCGCGGGGTTGGCCGCGGGCACGCTTAATTCCCGCGCGGGCAGTTGCAGGTCGCTGAAATATTCAATTTCGCCGCCGGTTCCGGCAGCGTTGGCGGTAAAGGAAAAAAGGCCGAGGGTAAGGGCCGCGAGGGCCAGGCAGCGTGCTTTCAAGTCATCCTCCGGGTATTACCGCGCTTCTATAGTAATAGTATAGCCCCCGCGGGCGGCCGGCCCAAGTGCCTATGGTCCCGATATGGCCCGGCAAATGGCGCTTGCGGGTAGGCCTTTTGGCTCTCCGCTGCCGGACCTGAGAATAATCTGGCGCAAAATAATAGAATATGCTGATGGAGGCCCCGGCCGATAAAGGCTTTCTATGCTAACCGTAATGCGTGACTATCTGTGAGTCCCTTTTTGGTTCAAGACGATTTCATTCCGGGCCGGGGATAGGTGCGAGGCGCTTCTCTTTAGGCTCAAATTATTATTAAATACCGAGGGGGCTTCAATCTATGCTAAATACCGGTTCATCAAATACTGCCGACAAGCTGATACTGATAGTGGACGATGACAAAGATATTCGGGATCTTTTATCTATCGTCGTAACTAAAGCCGGGTTCAGGACGGTTCTGGCCCAGGACGGCGAGGACGCCCTGGCCAAGGCCCGCGCGCTGCTGCCGGACCTTATTCTGCTCGACCTGATGCTTCCTAATACCGGGGGGTTTGAGGCGCTGCATGAGCTGCAGGCCGATGAAACCGCGAATATCCCGGTTATAGTGATGACGGGCCGCCAGCTGGATCAGTCTACCTTCGAGATGATAAAGCGGGAATCCAATGTGCGGGACTTTATAGCCAAGCCGATAGAAACGGACAAGCTGCTAGCCGGCCTGCATAAGTTTCTTAAGACGCAAGCCAGGTAACTGTCAGGGGCATGGGGTCAGTATGAATATCCGGGATATTTCAATAATAGTTGTGGAAGACGACCTGGGCATGGTCGGCTTCCTCGAAAGATCTTTCGCGGGCGCCAAGTCTTTCGCGTATTTTTGCTCCTCCGCTGATTTCCTGGCCAGCGCGGAGCTCGCGCTTTGCGACATAGTGTTCATGGATATAAATATCCCGGGTGGACAGAACGGGATAGAGCTTACCGGGCATATTAAAAGGGTGGCCCCGCAATGCGACGTGGTGGTGATGACGGGGGATGCCACGCTGGATAACGCGCTGGCCGCCATGAAAGCCGGCGCCTACGATTTTCTGCGAAAACCTTTTTCCTTCGACTACCTGGCTTCTACGGTAGACAGGTGCGTGGAGAAGCGGGGGATATCTTCAGAATTAAAAATGCTGAAAGCCGCCCAGGAGGAACTATCGGCGGCGTACTCCCAGCTAAAAAGTTCCGAACGTGTTAAAGAGGCTTTTATGTCCGTGGTTGGACACGAACTGCGTACTCCGTTGGTTAAAATACTCACCGGGGCGGAACTGCTTCACTTTAATGATCTAGAGCACCGCAGCGAGATCCTGGACGGGGTTCTGGCCGGGGCCAGGGACCTGCACGAGAGGATAGAGTCGATGATCCTATACGCGGATTCGCGCAAAGAGCTGGCGCCGCAGAGCTGCTTCGACGTAGACCTGGCCGAGGCGGCGCGGGCCGTTCTGGACGAGCTGAATGGAAAGGCGGCAGAAGCCGGGATCTCGCTTTCCCTGCGCTCCGGCGGCAAGGGAACGGTGGTGTCTGGTGAGCCCGCCTGGCTGCGCAACGCCATTAAGCGCCTGGTACTTAATGCCATAGTTTTCAATAAAAGAGGCGGCAGCGCCGAGATCTTAGTGGAAGGAGGGTCGTGCTCCGTGTCCGTGACCGTTTCAGACAGCGGCATAGGTATCCCCAAAGAACTCATTTCCGGGCTCGGCACCCCGTTCTATCAGGTGGCGGATTACATGACGAGGACCGTAGGCGGGCTCGGCCTAGGACTTGCCATAGTAAAACAGGTGGTGGAGGCACATAACGGGCAGATGTCTGCGAAGAACCTGCCCGGCGGCGGCACGGCGTTCACGGTTACTTTTAAAAAAATGTGCGTGTCTTCGGGGGCCGTTAAGCCCGGCTAGGGCCGTAGTCCCCGCCGCCAGCGCGTATTGTTTTCTATCAGCGGTTACTTTTTGGGCGGTCTTTTTGTATCATAAGGTCTATGGTTAAAAAAATTACGGCTGTTCTTGCGATGGTTTTGCTGGCCGGCTGCGCGGGCAACAGGAAGTCCGACATGGACGACCTCGGTCTGGATAATCCCCGGGAAGAGACCGGGATATATGCTACCAATGATTACGTCCTGCCCGGCGTCCCGATGAAGAGCGAATTGCCTCCGGCGCTTGCGGAGCTTAATAAAACCGAGATGCCTGCCGCCGAACCCGCGGAAACTAAAGCCGAGGTTCCCGCCGAGGCTTCAATACAGATTAAAGCCCCCCAGGCCGAGCCCGTTGAAGCCAAGCCGGCAGCGGCTGCTCCCGCCTCCGATGGTGACCTCGAATTCCATCTTGCCGCCGCCGGCAAATATTTCTCGCGGAAACAGTACAAATCCGCCGCGGCGGAATACCGCGCCGCCATGCCTTTCCTGCCTGCCGGGGACGCCCGCGCGGTGTACCTGCTTGAGAGGCAGGGCGCCATGCAACTTAAGGCGGGCAAAGACCTGAAGGCGCAGGAACAGTTCCTGGCCGCCATCGGAAAAGCCAAAGAGCTCAATACTGCCGGGGAAGACATGGCGAACGCCTATCTGGGCTTAGGCTACTTGCAGGAAAAAGCCAGGAAGATACCTGCGGCTTTAGCCAGTTACGAAAAATCCCTGGAGCTTACCGGCAGCAAAACGCTGAAGGCCAGGCTCTTGGCCACTATAAACGGCCTGAAAAAGACCCCCTGATAATAACCGGGCAGATGTAAAACCGCCGGGAAAGCCCGGCGGTTATTTTATTTTAGGTGAAAATCGTGCGGCTTCAGGAGGGAGACCGTGTGAACTGAGGGAATTTTTCTGGAGAGGTGCGGAAAAAGTGGTGGTTAGCGAGGCATTTGCCTGGGCACTGCGGGAGCGGCGTAAGCGGCGGGAGCGGCCGGAGCCGCCTGCGCGGCCGGTGCGGCTGTTGCAGCAGGTTCCGCGCCCGGTTTTTTGAGCGGGATGTGGAAGAAGAAGCGCGAACCCACGCCGAGCTCAGATTCTATGCCCATCTCGCCGCCGTGACGCTGAACAATCTCGCGGGCGATCTTAAGACCCAGGCCGAAGCCGGCCTTGCGCATGCCCTGCGCTTCCTTGGTCTGGAAGAACCGTTCCCACACGCGGGGCAGATCTTCCTTCGAAATACCTATGCCGGTGTCTATCACGCTGACAATCACGCGGTCCGGCGTGACTTCCGCTTTTATGGTGATATTGCCGCCTTCTTTGGTGTACTGGATGGCGTTGGTGCAGAGGTTCTGCACCACCTGGCCCACGCGGGCGTCGTCGCCTGCAAGCGGCGGCAGCACCGGCGGGACTTTCACGCTCATGTTTAGATTACGTTTCTGCGCGGCAATCTTTACCCGCTCGCCCACGTCCTGGATCACGGCCAGCAGGTTCAGCGTGCCTATTTCAACGCGCAACTTGCCGGACTCAATCGCGGCCAGGTCCACCAGGTCGGAGATAAGTACGTTTAGTGTCTTGGCTGAAGTCTGGATGTTGGCCGCGTAGCGGCCTTCGCTCGGCATGGCCTTGAGCTTGTTGGTTAATACCTCGGAGTAGCCGAGGATGGCAGTCAGCGGACTCTTTACGTCGTGGGCCACCGTGGCAAAGAAATTCTTCTGGAAACCGTTAATGGCCGCCAGCTGGCGGTTCAGCTCCTGCATCTCTTTGAGCAGGCGCGTGTTCTCCAGCACCAGGAAGCGCCGCTCGAGGGCCTTCTCCACCGAGAAGATGAGGCGCGAGGCCTCGATCGGTTTCAGAATGGCATCGTCGAGGCCCAGCTCCACTACCTGGCTGACGCCTTTCAGCGCGGCCTGGAGGGGGTATTGATCCACCATGAAGATAATGCGCAGGTCCGGGTCGTGTTCGCGCAGTTTCTGGGCGAGTTCAGCTCCGTTGTGCTGCCCGAAAGGGATAGAGGTGCTGATAACGGCCAAATGAAAAGCGCCGTTGCGGCAGAGGCCCAGCGCGTCCTCGCCGCTCATCGAGGCCGTTACCTCGTAACCGCGCCCGGTAAGGGCCTGGCCCAGCGTGGTCAGGGCGGGTTTAAAATTGTCGATCAGGAGGACGCGTTCTTTCTCACGCTTCTTAAGGCGTACGTCGCCGCCCTCGCTGGTTTCTTTTAATATCCCGGCTATGCGCCCGGCCTGGTCGCGGGGCAGAGCGACGGCTTGCCCTTCCTTAAGCGCCTGGATCCCATAGCGGTCAGTGTCCATTCCTGAAACGAAATAGCAGACGGATTCCGCCATGGCGCCGCGGACGCCGGCGTCGAGCGCGTCGGCTTCCTTCAGGGAGCCGGTGAACTGCACTATGGATACATTCATCGGCAGCGAAGCTGGTTCGGACGCGGGTTCCTCTTCGGAGCCCAGCAGGCCCCACAGAGGTTTTGATTTTTTTGGTTTGGGGGCGGCGGAGCGGGCTTCGCTAAGTTTGCGAATAAATTCGGGGAGCTCCCGCGGAGATTCCAGCGATACGGGCTGTACGCCAGCTTCGTGGAAAGCGTTCTGGACGGCGCCGGTAGTGAACAGGACCTGGTCGGTGAGAATGATTACCGGGCGCACTATAACCCTTACCTGGTCCGCGAAACCCATGGGTAGCGGCCAGCTGAGGCGGCGCAGCGGGGCGTTTACGGCGGGGGCCAGGCTGGCTATGGTCTCCAGCGTGAACAGATGCACCTTGGGAAATTGTTTATGCAGGGCCAGGAAGCCTTCACGCTCGGCCGGGGGCACCTGCACGAAATCCACGACCATCGCGGAGCAGTCCCCGGCGGCCAGCCGGCCGGCGGCATACTTGAGGGTGGGTACGCAGACCAGTTCCAGCCCCCTGCCTGATATGGAGGGGGTCATCTCGTCAAGGAGCTCCTTGCCGGTAGTGATTACCAGAACCAGGCCTTTAGTATCTGCCATTAAAGATTATTATAGCGGTAGGGGAACACTTGTGCAAATTGTTTTTGGAGCCCGGGCCGGTTTATTCCCTTCCGGGGGCTTCCGAGGCCAGCGCGGGGGGAAGGAAGGCCAGGACTTCGGCCGAGGCTGAGCGGCCGTCACGCTGCGCACTCAATTTGGCGGAGACTATAGTGAAAGTCCCGGCACCGGCGTCTAGCCACTTTTCCACCGAGCCGGTGTCTCCCTTGAAATAGGCCGGTACGGAGGGAACCGCGGTGGTTGCCAGGGCCTTAAGCAGCGCATTGGCCAGCGCGTTAAGGACCACGTTGCCTATCTCTATAATGGTGACTTCAGGCTGGTCCCAGTCTTGCAGTTCGCAAAAGGCCCCATCCAGGAAGCACCGGGAAAGGTGACTGGTGTCTTCCGGGTTGAAAATGATAGCGGTGGTGAAAGGGGGGGAACCTTTTATTTTAATTCGCAGGGCTGCGGTGGGGGCCGTTCCCCTGTCCCGCTTTATGGCGTCGCGCACTGTGCCGTGGAAGGCTCGCGTGCCGGCCAGCTGCCAGGCCCCGGCCGACACCTGGGTCATCTTAAGCAGGCATTTTTCAAGGCCGGCAGCCGCCTGCCGCGCAAGAGTGTCTTCAGTCATGATGTAAAGCGGGGTTAAACGCTCACTTGCCGAGTTTGTCGAAAGCTCTTTTCAGGTCCTCGCGGGAGAACGGTTTGAACACTATCCCCGCCGCGCCCTTGTTTTTTATCTCGCTGGTCACGTCGTCCTGGTCCACCGCGGTTAGCATGATGATGCTGGCCGCCGGGGCTATCCTGCGCATCTCCTCCAGCACTACAATGCCGGAGATGCCGGGCATAATTATGTCCAGCAGCACGGTTTCGGGGCGCAGCTCAATAAAAGCCTTAATGGCGCTCTTCCCGTCTTCGGCTTCGCCTACCACTTCGTGTCCCAGATTTTTCAGGATAACGTTGAGCACCTCCCTGGTGCTGCTGTTGTCATCCACAATAAGCACTCTCATGATACCCCCGTAGCCCTGCGGCTCAATGCATAGCCTAACACGCGTGGGCCGGTTTGTCAACGGCTCTACGGAGCGCAGGCCTTGATAAAAAACGGCGCGGCAGGAAAAAGTTCCTGCCGCGCCGTTTTTCTGTTCGCCGGTTTAATCCAGCAGTTCGTTGCAGGCCACAGCGCCGCCGGTGCCGGGGCAGGCCGCAATCTGGGGTTGGGTAAAGAAATTCTGTTGATAAATTTGCTCTTAATGTATATTTCCCCGACGTAAATCTTGTTCAATTTATGGATAATTCACATGTATGTATTCAAAACATGTGAAATCTCCATGCTGTGGGGCCAAAGTAAGACGATTCGGTAGCCGCCGGCGGCAATGTTGTGGCTGCAAGAAAACTTGGTCAATTCGACCAAAGAAACGCGGTCGGCCACGACATAGAACTTCCGCTGATTACCTGCGAAAAGTGCTTTTTCGCGGTTTTTCCTTAACACAGTTGCATAGCGGCAGGGTGAGCGTAGCCCTTCCTGCCTATCGCTATCGTTTTAGACAAGCTTTGCAGCGGTTTATTTCTGAACCGTATGAACCCAAAATCCCAGATGAACCTGTTGTATTGCTGGCCGATGGGGTCTGGTTCCAGTTTAACAGGAAGCATTGGGTGTTATACCTGGCCGCTTTGAAGCCTTGTTCTCAGAACCACGCTATTTTCCTACAGCCACAGTTATATCCAGGGAGGGAGAGCGCAAACAACTGGCAGAAAATGTTTGCGGCCATCCCCAGTAAGGCCAAGTCGCAGATATGCGCTGTCGTCGGGGATAACCTCAGGGGGATGCAAGCGATTGCTGAAGATAATAATTGGCTGCTTCAACTTTGCCAATTCCATATGCTGCTTAAATTGCAAGTAAGACGCAATGGAATCCGCCGGAAACTAATTGGTGGAACTATTCGGGAGGAGTTGTACGATTTAATATCCTGCGCAATGCGCACAACAGATGCTGAGAAGTTTAAAAAGACCATTGCTCGCTTGGAAGAGCTCGTAAAATGCAAATGCGGCACAAAACGGATCAGGGCAACGGTAAGGGAATTTTTAGCTTGCGTCAGGTATTACAGGACATTCCTGGACTATCCGAATTTACATCTGCCGACAACCACCAACACCATGGAATCTACAGGGTGTCTATTAAGAAACATGTTTAGGCGGAGTCGGGCGGGATCAAATCCAAAGTCGCTTTTGATGTGGGCTGATGGAATGATAAGAGTAAGGGGGAAGCTGGCCTGCAACGGCCATAAAATCAACAGATAATCTTTACCCAACCCC
>JBBRDG010000024.1:0-31871 GCA_038204165.1 Elusimicrobiales bacterium | reverse complement strand
TCCTCGAGCACCGCGTGGAAGTTGGAGCCGCCGAAGCCCAGCGCGCTTACCCCCGCGCGGCGCGGGTGGTCTTTTTTTACCCAGGGGCGCAGCTCGGTGTTCAGGTAGAAGGGCGTGGTCCCTGCGGCCAGCTGCTTCAGGGGTGTAGTAACCTTGATGGTGGGGGGAAGAGTCTTGTTGTAGAGTGAAAGCGCGGCCTTGATGAGGCCGGCGGACCCGGCGGCGGCCTTGGTGTGGCCAATCATGGACTTTACCGAGCCGAGGGCGCACCAGGTGCCCTGCTTGCTGCCGTCCCGGTAAACTTCGGCGAGCGCGTCCACTTCCACGCCGTCGCCTACGGTGGTGCCGGTGCCGTGGGCTTCTACCATTTCTATAGTTTCGGGGGCTACGCCGGAGGCGCGGTAGGCGTCGCGCAGCGCGCGCACCTGGCCCTCGGAGCTGGGAGCGTAAATTGCTTTGCCTTTACCGTCGGACGAGGAGCCTACGCCTTTGATAACCGCGTAGATCCGGTCGCCGTCTCTCACCGCGTCTTCAAGGCGCTTCATCACCATCATGCCCAGGCCTTCGCCCAGGGCCGTGCCGTCGGCGGAGGCGTCGAAAGACCTGGCGTCGCCGGAGGGAGAGAGAGCCGGGGTTTTGCTGAAGCACATGTACATAAAAATATCGTTGAAGCAGTCCACCCCGCCGGTGACCACCATGGAGGAGCGGCCGGCCGCCAGTTCCAGGGTGGCCATGTGCACCGCGCCGAGGGAGCTGCCGCAGGCGGCGTCCACCACGCAGTTGGTGCCGCCCAGGTTGAAGCGGTTGGCGATGCGGCCTGAGACCACGTTGCCGAGCAGGCCGGGGAAGGAACTCTCCTGCCACGGGACATAGTCCTCCTGCATGCGGGAAATGATGGCTTCGGCATCGGGGCCGGTGATGCCGAATTCGGAAAGGGCCTTGCGCCACTTGGGGTGGCCCAGGCGGGCGCCGAGGGGAATGACCAGCTCCAGCGCGCCGGTCACGCCCAGCACCACGCTGACGCGGCCGCGGTCGAAGTCGCGGCCGGGGCCGTAGCCCGCGTCCTCAAGGGCCATCTTGGCCGTAAGCAGGCCCAGCAGCTGGGCGCTGTCGGTGGCCTCAAGCGCGTTGGGGGCCAGGCCGAACTCGGACGGATCGAAGTCCACGGGGAGGATGAAGCCGCCGCGGCGGGCATAGGTCATGTCCGGGCGCTTGGGGTTCTTGTCGAAGTGTTCTTCCGGCAGCCAGTGGGAGGCGGGGATATCTGTGATGGCGTCCACGCCGGTCTTGATGTTGGCCCAGAAGCGGCGGGGGTTCTCGGCTTTCGGGAAAAGACAGCCGATGCCGACGATGGCGATGGGGGTGTGGACTGGAGTCTCTTTAGCGCTCATAGTTTCCTTTTTTTCAGGCGAAGGTACGGGACAACTGCTCCCTGGTCTGCGGTTCCTGCCGCGCCAGGCGCGGGTCCAGGCTTATGCCCTGGCAGCGCAGCGCGTGCAGACGGGTAAGGGCCGCCGCGCCGGCTAGTAAATTCTGGGCTACGGTGACGGCGTCGCGGTTTTCGGGCTGCTCCAGGAACGAGCCCCTGGCCCATTCGTTGAAAGCGCCCATCGCGGGCCCGCACCAGACCTGATAGTCCAGCTTGCGGGAAACGTCGCCGGCCAGCGGCCAGCGCGAGGACTGGCTGAGGTACCAGCGGAAAAGAAGGGCCATCTTGAACTTGGGCTCTTTTTCAGCGCGTTCGGCCTTGGCCGGGTCGCGGCTTAAAAAATAAGTTTTCGTGCCGCGCCAAATTTCCTCGGCGGTGGCGCGGAAATAATCTTTCTCTATGGCGGCGCGGGTCTCGGCGGGAATTTCTTCGAAACTATTGTAGGTACGGTAGAGGTCGTAAAGCTTGTTGGCGCGCATGGCGAACATGGTGCCGCGCTTGAGGATCTGGACCTTCACGCCCATCTCGAACATGTCGGCCGCCGCCGCCATGGCCACGTCGGCCTGGCAGGCTTCGGCGAGGAGCTGCCTTACCAGCGGTGAGGTGCCGGATTCCACGCAGGCCTGGTTTACCGAACCCGTCACCACGTAGGCCGCGCCCATCATGAAAGCCGCAGCCGCGGCTTCGGGGGTGGCAATGCCGCCGCCGGCGCCTACCCTGAGGCCGCCGGGGTAGGCCCGGAGCTCCTGCACTCTGTCGCGCAGGGCGAGGAGGGTAGGCAGCAGGTTCACCAGCGGCCGGTTGTCGGTGTGTCCGCCGGAATCGCCTTCGGCGGTTACGTCTTCCGCCACGGGTATTTTGGCCGCGAGCTCCGCTTGTTCCGCGGTAAGCTCACCGCGGGAAACCAGCTCTTTCAGGAATTTTTCGTCGGGAGGGGAGAAGAAGCGCTCGGCCACTTCCACGCGGGAAACCTTGCCTATCACGCGGTTAGGGGTTTCGATCCCGCCGGCCGCGTTCAGGCGGATGCCGGCGGTGCGGAAGCGGATCAGCGGCAGCGTAAGGTTAATAAAAGCGGAGGCTTCCACCAGGCGCACGCCGCGCTTCAGGTAAAGGTCCACCACCGCGGTTTCCAGAGCGGGGTCGGACGGGCTGTGGATAAGGTTGAAGCCGCAGTTGAAGGCCGGGGAGGCGGTCTGCACGCGGTCGATGGCTTTTTCGATCTCAGCCAGCGGCTGCCCGGCGGCGCCGTAGAACCCCAGCATGCCGGCACGGCCCAGAGCTTCGGCCAGCTCAGTGGAGCTGATGCCGTTGGCCATGGAGCCGCCCACATAGGCGTATTTAAGGCCGTGGGCCAGGCGGAAACCGGGGTCGCCAAGGTGTTCGGGCAGGCAGGCGGGTATAACGGCGTCCGCCGCGGCCAGCCCGGGGGTGAATTCAAGGGAGTCTCCGCTTAAGGAGGCCGAAAAAGGGCTCCCAAGGGCGCGCAGGCGCGCGAGCAGTTCTTGCGAGAAGGGTAGAAAAACGGACTTTCCGGTTAGCGGCGCTGAAGCAGTCAAGCGGTTCTCCATGCTGCTGAGGTATTTGGAATGAACTCTTATTATATAAGTTTTCCTTATCACGGGTCCAGAAATAATCATGGTAAGCGACGCCGCGGCCTTTTGTTTGTTTTTTAACTGCCGGGAGGCTTTTGCGGGGGGACAGCTTAGTTTTATATCATAGGTGCGAGGGTGGAGAGGGGAAACCGGCGCCTTATGCCTGAAAACTACAATTTAGCCTGCGTGGTCTGGGAACTCACCCTGGCCTGCAACCTTAAATGCCTGCACTGCGGCTCCACCGCCGGCGGCAGGCGCAGTCGCGAGATCTCAACTGAGGAAGCGCTTAAGATCTGCGCCGACCTGAAAAAGACCGGTTGCAGGGGCGTGGCGCTGATGGGTGGGGAACCGTTCCTGCGCAAGGATTTCTTCGAGATCGCCACGCGCGTGAGGGAACTGGGCATGGACTTGTCCGTGATAACCAACGGTACCGTGCACGGAGAGGACATTTTTAATAAGCTGAAGCGGCTGGCTCCCCGGGCGGTGGCCGTCAGCCTGGACGCCGCGGACCCCGCCCTGCACGACAAGATCCGCGGCATGGAAGGCGCTTTCGCCAAATCTTTAACTTTTATCGACGGCTGTCTCAAGGAGGGACTGCCGGTCAGCGTGATTACCACCGTTCACAAACTGAACATCCTCGAACTGGCCAAGCTGCGCGACCTGCTAAAAGGCCGGGGCATAGCCTGGCAGGTGCAGACCGCCGGCGGCGAGGGCGGGCGCTTTTCTAGGGATTTCCTGCTGGATAAGGAAGAATTTTACTCCGTGGGGTTGTTCATCGAGGCCTGCCGCCGGGAGTTTACGCCGGAGGAGCTGCCGGTTATCGGCGCGCATGACCTCGGCTATAACTCGCTGTTGCTGAACAATGTTTCTCTCTACGAAAAATGGGAAGGCTGCCAGGCCGGCACCGCCGTGGCCGGCATCCGCAGCAACGGCGACGTGCTGGGCTGCCTGTCCATGAACGACGACCGGTTCGTGGAGGGCAACGCACTGGAAACCCCTTTCTACGAGATCTGGAACCGCGCGGACGCTTTTAGGTACACCCGCGGCTTTAAGAAAGAGCAAGCCGGGGTCAACTGCGCCGGTTGCCTGCACGTGGAAACCTGTAAGGGCGGCTGCAACGAGATGTCGCTTATGAAGACCGGCGCGCTGCACAACGATCCCTACTGTTTCTGCAGCATAGAAAAAGAGATCTTCGCCGACGAGCTGGACAGCCCCGTAAAAAAACTGAAGATGCGGCTGCACGGGCTTTCCCAAGGCGGCTTTCCTCGCCTGGGCCGGCTTTTTTCCGGCAAGAGGAGAAAGAAAAAATGAAGCTGAACATAGGTTGCGGCTACAACCGCCTTGAGGGCTGGGTTAACCTGGATTCCAACTCCGACTCCGCCGCGGACCGGCTGATGCCCGCTCACGATCTGGCCTTCCCTCCAGCCTCCGTCTCCGAGATCAAGGCCTTGCAGCTGGTGGAGCACCTGGGTTTTTTTCGGACCAGGTTCTTTCTTTCCGAATGCTGGAGGGTACTGGTTTCAGGCGGTTCGCTAACGCTTGAAACTCCGCACATTGAAAAAGCTTTCGGAATCTTTCTCAACGGGGACCGACGGGCTAAGGAAGCCGCACTGGGCTGGATCTACGGCTCGGAAACTCCCGGCATGAACCATCTTTACTGTTTCCCCGGGGACCTGCTGGCGGGGATACTAGTCGAAACCGGGTTCGAGGTTAAGAACCTTTCCGATTACGAATTCCAGCCCTACCGGCCCGCCCTGCGCATAGAGGCCTTGAAGAAAAGCGGGGAAAGGGCCGCCCTAAACGCCGCGCTCCGGCGCAGGCTGCTGGATAGGGGTCTGGCGGTTTTCGGTGACGAACTCGAGAGCGCCGGTCTTGAGCAGGTCATCGCCGGGCTATTGTCTGCCGCCGGGGACCCGGCCCGGACCCTTGAGCAGGCCTTATACTGCGCGCCCGCCGCGCTTGAATGTTTCACGTTGCAGGAAGAGAACGAAGAGCGGCCCTCGCGCGAAGCTGTGGCCTGCGCGCGCCTGGCCGGGTGGAACGTGCAGGGCAGGATGGCCCGGGTTTTTAGCGGCGCTTCAGCACGAGGGCTGTCGCCCGTAGCGGCTTACGCGGAGGCGCTTGGGCAGGGGCGCGAACTGGCAGCCCTGGCCCTGGCCGGAGCAGGCGTTCCACCTGGCTGCCAGACGGAGGGAACTCCTTTTGTTCTTACCGCGGAAACGGCTGCCTCCTGGCTGCTCAAAAAAAAACTTAAGGAGAAGTCCGGTACTTAAGAGGATTTGCGGGAGCGACGTTAAATATTATAATCTTATCTTAGCTTTGCGAATTGTACCCGCAGGCGCTTAAGCCAGCGGGATTTTACAGGAGAAAGAAAAAATGAAAAAGATAGTACTGTTCGGTCTGCCCCTCATAGCGCTGATGTTCGCCGTTGCATGCAAAAAGCAGGAAGCCGCCCCCGTGACGGAAGCTCCTGCCGCTGTTGCCGGCACCGCCGTTGAGGCGACTCCCGCCGTGACCCCCGCTGCCGCCCCTGCCGCTACCCCGGCTCCGGTTGCCGCCCCGAAAACTGAAAAGAAAGGCAAGTAAGCTTCGATCTTCGGCAGACCGCCGGCGCCCGCTTAAACGGGCGCCGGTTTTTTATGGTTTTGATAATGTCTCTAAATATCTTAAAATCCTTTAGCGGTATAACAGGGGTTTAAAATATGAAAAAACTTTACGAACTCGGCGCGAAGACCGGTCTGAACACGGGCGAGGTTAACAGAATAACCAGGTTCGGCCTGCTGGGCCTGCTCGCCGTCGGACTGGCCGCCATTGTGGGCTGTTTCAGCGGCCAAAAAGCCGCCACTACGGCGCAGCCCGCCAAGCCTGAAACTCTTCAGGATCTGGCGAACTCGGTGAATACCAGCACCGTTCCGGCTAAGGACCAGAACTGCGGGCCCTATCCCGGATATCCCTGCGGTACCCGCTACTATACGGTGAGCCATTCTGATATCAAGAGACTAGCCTGAATATGAAAAAAATATTTTTAGCGGCAGCTCTGCTGCTGCCGTCCTGCGTTTTTGCCGAATGTCCCCTGAAGGCCGCGCCTGGCGCTATCGCAGTTGAAACCGCCGCAGACTGCCCCTGGGCCGAAGCCGCCAGGGCGCTAGTAGAGAATGCCGCCCGCGGCGCGGACCTGGCTCCTGTTTTCGGCGCATATGCCCCCACACTGCTGGCTCAACTGGACGCGGACAGGGCCGCCCCCGCCCTGCTGGGGCTCTGGGGCGAAAGCATAAATTTCGACGAGCTGGTCAATGGTGAGATCGTCTCCCCGGCGGTGCTTGGGTTTATCGCCGCCCGCCTGGGCGCCCCGGCGCCGCGCGGCAGGATAATGCACGCCGGCGCGGAGCACACATACGGCTACCTGTTCAGCCTGCTTCCCACCAAGTTTGGTTTCAAGCGCGCGCGCTGGGTTAGCCCGGATATCGAGGAAGGCCTGGGCCTGCCTAAAGGTTCCGTAGGGCCCGCGCCCGCGGCAGGCACGCTGCTTTCCAACGTTACCTGCCTGGCCGGCGGCCTCGCGCTGCGCGGCGACAAGGCCGCGCGGAAACCGCTCGCCAGTTCCTGCGCGCACAGCCCTGCTGCGATAAGGAATTTCAAGCCGGCCGCGGTAAAGCGGCCCAGGCTTTCGGAAACGGTGTCGCTACCCGGAGGCCGCAAGGTCACGCTGCGCACCGATCTGGTGCCTTTTATTAAAAGCTCCGGAGGTAACACGTACCTGCTGGTTTACTCAATCAGCGATTCGTCCCTGAAACACGCCTACCTCGTCACGGCTTTCCCGGTGAACGACGGTTTCGTTAAAAGCGTTACCGATGCGGCCGGCCTGGGCAAGGAGATGCCCGTGCAGACCCGTTATAACGCCTACGTGGAAGGGTTCACCGGCACCGCCGGGCTGAAAGGGATCCGCGCGGTTTCTTATCTCAAAAAATGAAAAAACTCAGTCCGCTGCTCCTGCTCGTCCTGCTTTCGGGCTGCGGTAATTATTTTAACGTCAAAGTGCCCTACTTGCTGCCGGACAGCCCCAACGCCGCCGCCGCGCGCCAGGCCATGGGCGGGCTCTATCTGGTGGTAAGAACGCCGCCGGCACCCGAAGAAACCGCCGCGGTGACCCTGCTTGGGTCGCTGCTTAAAACCGCCGGGCCCTATGACAACCCTTACGCTCTGGCCGCCCGCGCCGCGCGGGTTCTGACGCGGCCCGGGATGCGGGTCTGCGCCTGGAGGGTGGCTAAGTCCAGCGAGGCCGCCGACGTCTTCGCTGGTCGGCTAGCGCCGTCCGGAGTGCTCGAAATCTCCGTCACTCGCCCCTCCGTTTCCTCCAGGAAAGAAGAACGGTCTTCGGTCTATTACGACAAGAAGAAGCAACGCCAGGTCGCAAAGACCAAGGTCTGGGTTTACAGCGCCGCGATGAGCTCCGGCTTCAGACTGCTGTCCTGGCCGGACTCCGCGCCGCTGGATTCCTGGAATGAAGTTTTCTCGTATGCGGAGGACCGCTACGACAATTCCATAGACGCAACGGACTGGTACGCCGAGAACGAAGAGAAGCTTTACGGCGCGCTTACCGCGAGGCTGGTGGCGCGTTACGCAGGGCGCAGGGTGGACCGGCTGCGGCCCGTGTTCAGGAAGAAGGGCGATAAGCAGAGCGAGGAGGCGGCTTCGCTGGCGAACAGGAACGATTGGGGCAGTGCCGAAGGAATCTGGCTTACGCGCGCCGCGGCCGAAGGCGGCTGGCGGGATTACCTCGGGCTTGCCGTGTCCGCCGAGCTGAAGAAAGATTACCGTGGGGCGGCCGACTATTACCGCCAGGCCGAGAAGCGTACGGCCGGCGACAAGGAAGCCGACATTCTGAACTGGGCAGGAATCTACCGCGACCTGGAAATAGCCGCTGCCACCGTTCCCGCTTCAGGCTGTGCTGGAAACTGGTTCGGAGTAAAGACGGCGGTGCTGCCTTTTACGGACGAAACGACCAGCATCGACGGGCCGCCGCTGGTGCGGAGCCTACTCTATGAACGTCTCAGGGAAAGCGGCTACGACCTGGTGCCGCTCGAGGCCGCCGATGAGGCGCTGCGGCGCCACGGCTTCACGCAAGGCGGGCAGCTGGCCGCGGCCAAGCCCGAAGAGATAGCCGCCTGGCTGGGAGCGGGACGGCTGGTCTACGGCGAGCTTACTGACTTCGGAGAGATTATGGCCGGTGTTTACAACCGGCGCATAGTCAAGGGTTCGGTGAAGATCTGGGATGCCGCGTTGAAAGAAGCGGTTTCCTTCGATGAGAGCGTGGTGCGGGTCAAGACGCCTAAAAGTTTTGTCGGCGGGATGTTCGGCCAGCTGGCCAAAGGCCTGGCCGAAAGAATAAAGAACAAGCCGCTCGCCTACGAGTCCGGCTTGTTCTCTGCTCAGGCCGCGGGGAACCTCCCCAACGCCGTGAAATAATACCTAGTCCCTTTCGAAGACCAGCAGCGTTTCCGAGTGCGGCGTGTTCGGGTAGAAGTCGAACCCCGCCGAGCGGACGATCTTGTACTTCTCCAGGAAGAAGGCCGCGTCGCGCCCCTGGGTGATAGGGTTGCAGGAAAGGTAGATTATCCTCTTCGGCAGAATTTCCATGATTTGCTTTATCACGTTGTTGTGCAGGCCGGCCCGCGGCGGGTCCAGCACGATGATATCGGTGCCTTCGAAGATGTTTCCTTTAGCCTTTTCCGACATGGAACAGACTATTTCGTAATGCGCGGCGTTATTCTGGGCGGCGTTCAGCGCCGCATACTTGGAGGAGTTCTCCGAGGATTCCACCGCGTAGATCTTGTCGGCCAGGTCCCTGAGCGTTAGGCCTATCACGCCGACCCCGGCGTAAAGGTCCACCAGCTTGCCGCACTTGAACGAGGCCTCGCGGATCTCCCGCAGGGCCTCCTCGAAGAGGGCGGTGTTGTTCTGGAAGAAGCAGTCGAAGCCGTAGGAAAACTTGCTGCCTGCCAGCTCCTCGGTTACGAAGTCGTTGCCCCAGGCCTTTATGACGCCGTCAACCTGGCTTACGGAGCTTATCGGATTGGAGTAAATGGCCAAAAAACCGTCCAGCCCTTCGAACTTCATCTCCGGCAGCTCTATGTCCTGGCGCTTCATATACAGCGCGGCCACGCGGCTGCCGGGCTTCCTGGCCTCGCGGACAATCAGGGTCTTAAGGTCGGCGGTGGAAAGTTTGAGCTCGTTAATCACGGCGAGGATCTTGAGCGCCACGGCGTTGGTGCCGGGGCTCATCAGCGCGCAGCCTTCGGGCAGCAGGAACTTTTCGCGGTAGTTGCCGCGCTTGTGGAAAGCGAAGGAAAGGGCTCCCGGTTCGCCGGTGAAGCTGTACTCTATCTTGGTGCGGTAGCCGAAGGTTTCCTTTGCGGTATAGAACTTGTCGAGTTTGATGGTCTCCTTGGTGGTCTGGTAAAGCAGGTCCTCGATCAGGTTCTTCTTGATCTCGCACTGGAATTCGTAATCCATCACCTGCCACGGCGAGCAGCTGATATAATGGTCCTCGCGCGGGGCGATGCGGTGGGGGGAGGGCTTAATAATCTCCAGTAGTTCGGCCTCGGCAAAATTCTTTTTTTCGTAGGTGATGAGCACGCGCGCGGTCTCTTCCGGCAGTACGCCGTAGCAGAACACCACTTTGCCTTCGCTGCGGCCCAGGGCCTTACCCTCGCCGACTATTTTCTTGAATTCCAGGGTTAGTTCTCTCATGAAGATCCTCAAAAGCCTTATATATTCGCCGCGTTGTTTTATATACTACCTTTAATAGGGGACTTCCAACAATGCTGCATCTGCGACAGACTCTTGCCCGGTTAAACACGCCGACCTTCTTTCACGGGCTGACGCTTTTGCTCGCGACGGCCGCGCTCGTCCTTAATCTTACCGTCTCCTGGAAAGTGTACCGGCATGAGCCGCTGCGCGAGGCGGCTTCCCGGTCGCTACTGGCTTCCAATTCCTCCTTTTTTTACGACTCCGGCCTGACCGAGCCGCTGCCCGCCGCCGCGCTCAAGGCGGCCATGGCCGCGGGCGCCGATCCGGATACCGCGGTGCGCGCCGAGGGGCTTGCGGTTTTTGCCGCGCTGTTCTTCGTTACCCTTTTTGTGCTGTGGCGCCGCTACGGCGAGCAGACCGCCCTGATGGGAGTGCTCTTCCTGGCCGCCAACCCCTACATGGGCTATTACGCCATGCAGGGGTCCGCGCATCTGTATGCGCTGGTCTTCCTGCTGCTGTTCTGGCATTATTTTACCGCCACCGAGCCGGGTCCGAGGAGTCAGGTCATTGCCGGGGTCTGCGGCGCTCTGGCCTGCCTTAGCCGGCTGGACTCCGCCTGGGCCCTGCTGGTAATTACCGGACTTTCCTGGGCTCTGGCGCGGAAATACTTCCCGGTGAAGGCCGCAGCCGCGTCACTGGGGCTGGCGCTGCTGCTGACCATGCCTTACGTGGTTTACCAGAAGGTGAAATATAACAGCTTTTTTTACGCCCAGGAGCTGAGCCTCAGGCGCTGGGCTAACGTGGATCGCTATGGCTACCGGCCCGAAGTTGAAGTGCCGAAGGGCCCTCTGGGCCAGGCCGCCTTTGTGTTTCGCGACGGGCCGGCCGGTGCGCTTAAGGGCGCCTTCGACGGGCTGGGGCGCAGCTTCGCCTACGAACTCCCCAAGGCCGTCTATTACCGGTTCCTGCTGGTGCTGGTCTTCCTGGGCGTTTACGCCGCTTTCGCGCTTAAAAAGAACGCGCTGCTTCCTCTGCTGGCCGCCTCGCTGCTGCCGGCGCTTGCCTTCGGCTCTATAAAACAAGTTCCGGCCGCCGGCGGCATAGAGCTGCGCTATTACCTATTCGCTGTCTGGACCTGTTGCGCCCTGGCGGGGCTGGGTTTTCAGGAGACGCTGGCCTGGTTCGGAAAAAGCCTGCTGGACTGGGCCAGGGATAAGACGGCCGCGGCCGGAGCGACGGCGGGAAAAAAAAGAACGGAAATTAGGAGAGGACACTGATATGGCGGGAAAAAATAAATATAAATTCATAGCCGCGGTCACGGCCCTGTTCCTGATCCCCTTTCTTATCCTGAGCCGGCATTTCATCTACGGCGCCGCCGAGCTGCAGAAGAACGATACACTACGCTACCTGGAACTGCGTACTACCACCGCGGCCAATATAATATCCAACGTACTCAACCTTGACTACAGTCTCACCCGCATCGCCGGCTCGGCTGGCGGCCTGACCGCCGTGAAAGGCGAACTGCAACGGCACGTCAAGGAGAATCCTTTTATCTACTCCGAACTGTCCCTGCTGAGCGCGAAAGGCGCCGAATCCGCCCGGTTCACCGCCGACAAGAGCGTGAAGACCCGCATAGATTATTCCAAGACCCAGGCGTTCGCCGAGGCCAGGCAGACCACGGCCCCCGCCGGGGAGGTGGAGTACGGCGACTATACCCCGCCCGCCCTGGTGATCGTGGAGCCGCTCCTCAAAGGCGGGGGGAAGCCCGAGGCGTTCATGGCCGGCAGGCTGAGCCTGGCCTACCTGGGCGAGATCGTGCGGCTGATGGGCAAGAATTCTTCAGGGAACTTTGGCCTGGTGGACGGCGGCGGCCAGATAATAGCTGACTCGATGAGCATGTCCATAGTTAAGCCCGGCCTTAAAGCGCCCCCGGAAGTTATAAAGATGCTCTCCGTGGCGGCGGACAGGGAAGCGCAGAATTTTTCCAGTGAGGTCTATTTCCGCGGCCGCGGCTACCTGGCCTCCGTTTCCAACGTGGGCGGTTCCAAGTGGTGGATTTACGAGATCATGGACCCCTCAGACATGCCGGCACGCAGGGCCACTTTCTGGGCGGTGCGGGTGGTGCTGTCCGGAGTGCTGCTGATCATTATGTTCGGGGTCCTCTCCTACAAGCTGGCCAGGGTATGGCTGAGTGAAGAGGCGGACGGAAAATAAGCGGGCACTGGGACTTTGGACCCTTGCCCGGCGGCCGCACCGCAGCTATACTTGACTAAGACTTTGTGCAAGTTTTAGAGTGCCTCCCGTACAGGGACCGCGGCAGTTCTGTTTTTGCTATAATTAGCTAGGGGATTCAAATATTTATCGGAAAAAAGAGAGGGAAACGTGCTTCGTTCCAATCCACATTTGATAGAAATCAATACCAGGCTGTGGCTGAAGCAGCTGCGGGTCAAGTATTCCATGCCCGAGATGACGCTCTCCTCGGTGCCGGACGACGAGTGGCTTGAGCTCAGACACCTGGGGTTCGACATAGTGTGGCTGCTCGGTGTCTGGGAACCCAGCCCCGAGGCCGAGCTCGTGGCCCGCGCCGACAAGGCCCTGATTGAGGAGGTCAGGAACCTGCCTCCTGGCTTCGGCCCCGAAGCCTTAGGCTCCTCGCCGTACTCGGTTCACTGGTACCGCCTAAACGCGGCTCTCGGTTTCGAATGGGAACTGAAGGCCCTCAAGGAAAAGCTCAACTCGATGGGTATGAAGCTGATGGTTGATCTGGTTTCCAACCATTCTTCCCGCGACAATCCCTATGTCCAGGAATGCCCTGACTGCTTTATCAACGGCTCCGAGGAAGATTTTAAGGCGCATCCCGACTGGTTCTTTGAGGCCACGGTGGGAGAACAGAAGCGTTATATCGCCTACGGGCGCGATCCTAACTTCCCGGCCTGGACGGACAGCGCCCAGCTGAACTATTTCAACCCCGCCACCAGAGAGAAGATGCTCTCGGTTCTTATGCGTATAGCGGACATGGCCGACGGCGTGCGCTGCGACATGGTGATGCTTACTCTGAACGAGATCCACGAGGGGACCTGGGGCTGGCTGCTGGGGCGCAACGGCTATAAGCGCCCCGAGGACGAATTTTGGGAGAGCGCGATCCGCGCTGTGAAGGAAAAGTACCCCGCTTTCACGTTTCTGGCCGAGGTGTACTGGGGCCTGGAATGGCGCGTGCAGCAGATAGGCTTCGATTATACTTACGATAAGGGAACCTACGACAGGCTCCGCTTCCAGGGGCCGCAGGAAGTGCGCGGCCACCTGCGCGCCGAAAAGCTTTACCAGAAGCGTTCAGCCCGTTTTATCGACAATCACGACGAGCAACCCTCGCTGACGGCCTTCGGGCGCCAGAAGGCCCTGGCGGCCGGAGTGGTGGTTTCAACCATAAAGGGCCTCAGGTTTTACAACGATAACCAGCTGGACGGGGTTAAGGCGCGCGTGCCGCTGCAGCTTACCGAGCTGTATGAGCGGGTGCCGGACCTGGAAGTAAAGAAATTCTATGCCAAGCTGCTCAAGATCACCGACCATCCGGCCTTTCACGGCGGAGAGTGGGCGCTGCTGGACGTGAAGCAGTGCGACAAGGAGAACCGCACCAACGCCAATATTCTGGCCTGGTCGTGGGCTCAGCGTCGCACGCTGAAAGTGGTGGTAGTGAACTATTCCGCGGAGGCTTCCTGCGGGGTCGTGAACGTCTCGATCAAGAGCGAGGGCGAGACCACCGCTATCTTCGAAGAGCTTTCCGACCGCTTCTTCTCGTTTAAGGCGGAGGAGCTTACCGGGGGCCTGCGCCTGCAGCAGATGGCGCCGTACACGGCGTACATCTTCGACGTGGAGTTCTAACCGCTTAACACCAACAAGAAAGGCCGGCACAACGCCGGCCTTTCTTTTTTTATATAGACCTAAGGCCTCATGGTTCCCGCGCCAGCGTGTAGGCGGCTACGGACTTTGCGCCGGCCCTCATGAATTCTGACGCCAGCGCTTCGAGAGTGGCAAGCGTGGTGGCAACGTCGTCCACCAGCAGGATCTTCCTGCCTTTGACCAGTTCGGTTTTTACCACTCTGAAAGCCCCCTGCATATTGGCCTTCCGTTCTTTTTTTGAAAGCGAGGTCTGGCTGGGAGTATTTATTAACCTGGCCGCGGCTCCTTCCAGATGGAAAAGGTTGGCCAGGCCCGCCAGCCTCCTGGCCAGCAACTCGGCCTGGTTGAAACCGCGCTCCCGGGCTTTGGCCCGGTGCAGCGGCACCGCCGCGCAGAAAGTGTAGGGGGCTAGTTCCGGGAAGCGCGGCAGCGCGGCGGTCATTTCCCCGGCTAGGTAGCCGGCCAGGTCTTCCCTGCCCCGGTATTTAAAAGCGTGGACCAGTGAGCGGAGCTGCGGGTTGAAAACAAAGGCGGACCGCGCCAGGGCGAGGGAGCGAAGCCCGGCGCCGCGGCAGTCGTAGCAGGTACTGCCGCCGTCCCTGAGCGGCAGGCCGCAGGTTTTGCAATGTAATGCCGGCAACGGCTCCAGGGCGCCCGCGCACTCCGCACAGAGCGGTCCGGGGTCCAGGTAACGCAGGTCGAGTCCGCAATGCGCGCAGGCGCGCGGCAGCAGCGCGTTGAGCAGCCACTTTCCGGCTTTTATGATCCCAGGTTTCATGATCCCCCCGATTACCAAAAACAGCTGAAAGCGAACTATCTAGAACTGGAAAGTGAGCGTGCTGCCGACCTGATAGGAAATATATTCCTCTTGCTTCAGGTACCGGTGCCACAGGCGCTGGAGACCGGTGTTGAAGGTCAGGCGCAGGTTCTTGGCGGCCTCATAGTCTGCGCTGGAGTTCAGCGAGAAAAGCCGGTTATTGTCGGCGATGGTGATGGGGGAGGTCTTAATAGCGTAGCTGAGCGTGGTGGTCCAGACTATGCGGTTGGTGAAGATCATCACCTTTTTCATAAAAGGCAGCTTGAGCCCCTTGGTCAGCTGGAAGTCAGATTTAAGCAGCAGGCTGGGCGTGATAGTACGCGTGTTCTGCGTGACCACGCCCAGCGCGCCGGCGGCTGTATCCGTGACGTAGTCCACCTTGGGGGTGAAGCGGAATTTCCTGTAGTCGAAGGTCCCCTGCAGCGTGGCGTCGTCGTGGCGCGAGCTCCCGGTCTGCTGGTGCACGCGCAGGTCCTGCTTGTCGGTGAGGCGCAGGTTGTAGCTGGCCGCGGTGTCCATCCAGTTAAGCAGTTTGAAGCGGAGGTCGGTGCCGTAGGTGTCGGAAGCGTCCAGCGACACGGCTTTGGTCTCGTTGGTGTTCTTGGAATACTTAAGGTTGATGGTGGCGCTCTGCGCCCAGCGCGAGGTATGCGTGAGCGTTTCCAGCTGGGACAGCGACACTATCATATCCGGGAAAGTGCGGTTAACGCTCCGGGAAATGGTGCCGGTGACCTCGGAGCGCTGTACCGAGTTGGTGTAATTATTCGTAATAGAAAGGGTGTTCAGGGCCGCGGCGGGGCCATGTAAGGAGTAGCCCTCAAGCGGCTGCCAGCGCTGCGTGGAGTTGACGGTGTCGCGCAGCGTTATGGTGTTGCGCAGAGCAAAAGGATTGGCGGGCTTTAGCGAATCCCTCAGCCAGAGCTTATTGCGGGTGTCGTAGTCTTTTTCTACGTTGGCCCATGAGTCGCCGTCCTGCAGCTGGTAATTGGAGGAAAGCACCAGGGAGCGCAGTAAACGGTTTTTGGGCAGTATGTCGTTCATGCTGACCGTCAGGCTCACGCCGCCCTGGGCGGTGCGGTTTACGCTCTTGATCTGACCAGTGTTGAAGGTCTGTGAAGACTGGGACACGGTCACGGTAGTTAGGGTCAGGTTATTGCTCTCCATGGTGGTCACGGAATAGTTCACCGAGGGGTTGAACCAGCGGGCCACATACAGGTTGGAGTTTAGGTCCACGGTCTGCTGCAGGGACTTGGGATAATGCTCCTGCAGGTCCGGGGTCTCCGGCGCGAAGCGCTGCTCGCGCACAGTCTGCAGGTTGTAGCCGGGGTTGAAGGCTGAACCGTTCCAGGGAACGAAAGCGAGTTTGCCGCCGTAGATGTCAGTGCGCTCGTCAGTATTGAAGAGACCGGCGTTGGCGGCGCTGGCTGTTTCGTAATTCACCTGGTTGCGGCCCAGCGAATAATTAAGGTTGAGGGAGCGCGGCAGCAGCGGGAACGTGCCGGGCACGCTGTAAGCCAGGTTGGCGGCGTAAAGGTCCTTGTCGTCCTTGCGGCTGAGCAGGCTGTAGTCCGTTATTCCCTTGGTATAGTTTAACCCGACCTTGGGCAGGGAGGCCACGCTCAGCGTGCCGGCGGCGGTGCCATCGAACTTCTTTACACGCCCCTGCTGCAGCGAATTCACCAGGGCGTTGGAACCGGTGGCCAGCGTATTAGGCGTTACGGTAATCTGCCGCGCGGCGGTTACGCTGACCGGGAAAACGGCCACGCGCGTGATGTTAAGGTAGCCGGTCTGCTGCTCGTTGTCCTGGTTGGCGATGGCGGTAACGGGCGTCTGGAAGCTGCGGTCCATGAAGCGGTGTTTGCCGCCGAAGTTAAGCCAGCCGGGAATCTCAAAAGACCCTTCCACCTTGCGGGCGTTGCCCACGCGGGTGACAGGCTCCGCCACGTGCAGTTCGTTTAGATACACGGTGCCGCTCTGCCCGCCCCCGGCCTCTACGCCGGCGAGGAACTGCGGCACCTGCTGCAGGTTGGGCGAGCCGGTTGAGGTTACGACTACCCCGGGGGTTTCCGACACCCAGAGGTCCGGGATTTTGTCGCCGGTTATGTCCTCTTGCCGGAGGGTTATAAGTTTCCAGCCGGTGAAGTCGAGAGGAACGGCGGCCTTGAAGTAGCTGTTCGCGTCGCCCGCCTTAAGGTAGAAAATGGCGCCGGTGCTCTTGGCTACTTCATAAAGCAGGAAACGCAGCTTGCCGTGCTGGGAGAGGTCGATGGCGGTGGAAAATTTGCGGTAAACGTACGAAGTCGAGGTAGAGGAAATGTTGTCGTATTTGATAGACAGGGCCTGTTCTATCACGTTCTTGGTGTTGTTCTTCTGCTGCTGCTGGGAAACGGAGCCGTACAGGTCGTTGTACACGCCGGCGACCGAGCCGCCTGCCTCGTAGATGGGCTGGTAGCCGGGGTTGTCCTGGTTGTTCACCGCGGTGGCCAGCAGAGATTCCGTATTGGTGCTGCCCTGCACGTTCCAGGTGTTGCCCACCGCCGAGATGCGCGCGAACTTGATGGTGCCGCGGTCCGCGCCGCCAATGGTCTTCTTAAGCGAGATCCGGACCTGCTTGATTGAGTTCCACTTAAAGGTGTCGGTGGAAGTTATGCCCATCGGCATCACCAGGGTGTGCCAGCCGGTAAAATCTAAACTGTTCTTCTGGTTGAGCGGTGGCGGGGCGGTATCATTGTTGTCGGTGAACTTGGTCCCCGGCACGTAGCCGAAGCTGCCGCCGGTAAAGTCGCCGAAGTCCAGGCGGCCGTTCTTGTTCAGGTCTTCCGAATCCAGCCGGCCGTTGGCGGCGCCATAGCGCGCCGAATGCGCGGAGGTAGCGGGCGCATAGAGCCAGCCTATGTCCTCGCCGTTGGAGACCTGGCTGTCGCAATTGGTGTCTTCGCTCTTGGGCGCGTTATTCAGCACCAGACCCGAGGCGCAGACGAAGTTGTCGCCGTTGTTGCCGTCGGCGTCCTCGCTGATCTGGCCCAGGTGGATGTTCATCTGGGGTCCGGCCAGGGCAGGGGCGCCGTTCTGGCCGTAGACCACCAGTTCCAGCGCGTTCTTCTGGGAGAAGTCCAGCCCTGTGGTGGAAAGGGGGTAGACGATGGAGACCTCGGTGGAGACGCTGAAGTCATAGGTGAAGCTGAGGACCTGCTGCGTGCCGTCCGAAGTGGCCGCCGGGTTTATGTCGCGCGACTTTACGTTTTCGTTGTCCCAGGCCAGACCTAGCGGGTCGGCGGGCACGTTGCCGGGGTTAGAGGCTATAAACCAGTAGTTTTTGTCGAGGCCGGGGGAGTCCTCCTGCTTGACTCCCTCCATGTTGTCTATCAGCGCGAAGTCGTTAAGGTTGGGGTTCGTCCTGCTTTGCGCGGCCTCGGCGCCCAGCGTGGTACGCAGGCCGAGCAGGTTCAGACCCTTCAGCTGGGTGTCGCCTTCGTAGACCAGCATGCTGTTGGTCAGGTCGGTCACGCTGGGGACGGAATTCGCCTTGATGCCACCCTGGTAGAGCATTGTGGAGCCCAGGGAGAAGTGGCTGTTGAAGTCGTAGGAGATGCGCCCGCCCACCAGCGACTGGTTGCCCACCCCGCCGAAGGGGGAAACTTCATAGGCGATCTCTATCTTGGATTCCTGGCTGATGCGGTCGGGGTAGTAGAAGGTTATGAAGCCCGAGTCGTAGTCGATGAAGTACTCCTCGTTGCGGCCCAGCTTGCGGCCGTCTACCCGCACTACTTCCGACTGCAGCACTATGCTGGGTTCCAGCAGGAAGGTCTTGAAGCGGTAGGAATACTCCACCCGGATGATGCGCTTGGAGACCGGCGCGGCGGAATAAATTTGTTCGTCCGGTGCGGTTTTTACCGGGTCCAGGAAGGGGTTCACCAGGTGGATAATGCCCTGCTCGAAATCCACTTCCATGGTGTCGGGGTATTTCACTATCGGGTTTACATTTAGCGGGCTGGGGTTATAGCCTTTAACCAGCACGGCGTTGCGGTTCAGGTCCTGGACCTTCACCGTGAAGTTGCCATAGCCGTTGTCGTGTACGATATTGGTTTGGCCTATGGAATAATAGGTCTTAAGTTCGGCCGTGTGCGAGACTTGCAGGTCCGACACCGCGGTTGTGGAAGACAGCGCGATGTCGCTGGGGGTTTTGATTATGACCGGGAGCCCGGGCAGCACGTCGGCGGTGATGGAGGTGGTGGAGCCGTTCTGGGAAAGCTGTGTACCGCCGGCGTTCTGATAATCGATTACAACCACGTCCTGTGTATTGAGCGTGCGGCTGAAAGTGACAAGACCCTTGGTATAGTCTATAACGTAGTCAATGCCGGGGCTCATCAGCTGGAAGCGCCCGGTGTAGGTGGAGGACTGCACGGCCAGATCCTTGCCGGTCAGCCCGAAGACCGTTACGTTGTCCACCTGGGCCAGCGTCTGCTGGTCTATGTAGATGCGTTCCGTCCCGGACTTGATGGGCAGGCGCGTGGTGTTCCCGAAAGTCACGTCGTAATATTTGCGGCGCAGGTAGTTGGTGTCAAGCAGGTCGGTGCCCTGGAACTGCGTATTCCCGGTGAACTGGCGGGTCTTGGTCTGACCCTTGGTGCGCGACCCGACGATAGTGAGTTTCAGCTTGCTGGTCTTCAGGTCCGCCCTGATGCCGAACAGCTGCTTATTGTAGGAAACAAATTCGGTCGCCGGTAGCGAGAGGTCGATGTCGCCGAAGGAAACGTTTTGTACCACCTCGTTGGGATCGCCCTGGTAGATTACCGAGATATCCTGCTTGTCCTGCTTGGTGTCGTCGTAGTCCACGTTCACCGAGATCTTCTGGCCCACCTTGCCCTGCATGCGCACCTGCATCTGCTGGGTGATCTCGAACAGGCTCAGGGATTTGGCCCGCGTTACCGTGGTCTGCGGGTTCAAGAACTTCTTGCCGCTGTAGTTAAGGGAGATTACCTTGCGGCCGGTTACGGAAAGGCTGGTGCCAGACTCCTTGAACTCTACCTGCGGTTCGGGCGAGAGCGGAATGTCAGTTGAAACCTGCACCTCTGCCAGCGGCGCGAGTTCGGCGCGCTGGAAACGCCCGGTCTCCACCGCTTCCCGGGCGGAGTTCCATGAATCCGCGCTATAAGAAAAAGGCAACTCGTCAGCTATCTGGTCCAGGCTGGTGGTTTCCGCGGCGGTTGAAACCTGGTTCTCGGTTAATATTTTGCCAGAGTCCTGGCGGTCCAGCAGCAGGAAGCGCCCGCCCTCCATTTTGGGCGCGGCAAAATCCCCGGCGCGCGCGGGGGCGGCGAAGAGTGCCAGGAGGAGCAGAATTTTTGTCGTCGCTTTCACTTTGCTGTTGGGTCCTTAAGATCCGGACAAACGGAAACTGCCCGGATTTGCGTAGTTTTTCGCAAAAATCGGGCTTGCGGCTCCGTTCCCACGGACCGTAGATATATAATAGAATAAATAAATGCTCGTGCCTAGTTCTACTGCCAAGCTTTACATCCTGCGCGTTTTCGCCAGGTTCCTCTTACTTTCCCTTTTTATTTTTACCGCTCTGTTGCTGATGCTTAATTTCGTACAGATAATAAACCAGGGCGTCCTGGCCGGCTTCTCGTTCTATTTCCTCGCTGTAAGCATGGTCTACCTGTTGCCCAACATCCTGGCTACTTCGCTGCCGCTGGCTTTTCTGTTGGCCATGCTGCTGAGCCTCGGCGACATGTCCCAGGACGGGGAGATCATAGCGCTGCGCGCGGGCGGTTTCTCTTTTTACGATATACTTTCCGGAGTGCTGTGGGCCGCGGCGCTGGCCTCGCTCTTTCTGCTGGCGGTAAACAACTGGGTAGGCCCCAAGTCCCTTAAGCGCTCCACGGATTATACGGTTACGATGCTCAACCGCGTGACCAAGATCGACCTGAAGCCGCGCACCTTCCAGAAAGTTTCGGACTGGGTGCTTTATGCCGAAGGGGTAAACAGCCTCAAGGGCACCATGCGCGAAGTGAAATTGTTCCGCCCTATCAACAAGGGGGGTGACCCGGCCTACCTTACCAAGATTAACGCTTCCGAAGGCCGCTACCGGGTGATCAGGGAACGGGGGCTTGAGATCGAGCTGGGGCAAGGGCAGTTCAGCCAGACGGACTGCAAGCTACCCGAGAAAATACTCTACGGCAATTTCCGTTCCTACAGGACCTTGTTGCCTTTCTTTTCTGAAAACGGGGCCGGGCGCAAGCTGAACCAGCGCGAGATTTCCACCCCCGGGCTGCTGGCCAGGCTTAAGGCCGGCGTCGAGGACCCTAATATGGCGGATAAGTACCGGATAGAGGTGGCGACCCGTATTGCGCTGGCCCTGGCGCCGCTGGCTTTTTTCCTGGTAGGCGCGCCACTGGGCGTGGCGCTGGATAAGCGCGGGCGCTCGGCCGGCTTCGCCATCACGCTTGGGATAATCTTTTTCTACTACGGGCTGACCATCACCGGCTCAGTGCTGGCCCGTAAGTACCCGCCGCTGTTCCCATGGGCCATCTTCGTGCCGGCGCTGGCTACGGCCCTGTCGGGCGCCTGGCTGTGGAAGCGCAGGCTTTACGCTAAATAGACTTTTAATGAAGAAAATATTCTACCGGTACATCGCGCAGAGTTTCTGGGGGCCATTCGGCTTCGGGCTCTGCGTTTTCTGCCTGCTGCTGCTGTTCGGGAGCCTGTTCGATAACCTGAATTTCTTTATGAAGAGCGGCGCCGGGGCCGGAATCTTCCTGCGCTACGTGGCCTATCAGGCGCCATATTTTATGGTGAAGATGACCCCCATTGCCACGCTGCTGGCGGTGCTGTTCTCCCTCGGCGGCATGATGGCGCGGGGTGAGTGGAAGGCCGGGCTCGCCGGCGGCTGGCGGCCTTTCGACATGATAAAACCGCTGCTGGCCTGCGCCTGCCTGGCCGGCCTCGGGCAATTTGTGGTGCAGGAAACGGTCGCGCCGGACCTGTTCATGCGCTCCACTTACCTTTTCGAAAGCAAAATGCGCGGGCGAGAGGACTGGCGCCGGCTGGTAAAGCAGGACGTGTCTTTTTCCGCCGGCAAAGAGGCTTTCGTCATGGCGCACCTGTTTGACGGCCGCCGCAAGGTGATGGAGCGGGTAATTCTGGATATCTACAAGGAAGGGCGGCTGGCGCTGGAGGTCAATGCGCGCACGGCTGAGTGGCAGCCCGCTTCCAGGCGCTGGGCTTTTTTAGATGGGGTAATTCTAACTTACTCGGACGAGCGCAGGCCTTCTGTAAAGCCTTTTACGACCTACCAGTCGGCCGTTTCAGTACCGCCGGAGAACCTGGTGCTGGAAAAGCTGGTGCCCGAAGGGGTTTCCAGTCTGGACGTGCTCCGGCGTCTGCGCCTGCTGCGCGCCGTGGGGGCGCCTTACGCCCCGGAACGCACCTTGTTCTGGGTAAAGCTTTGCGCCCCGCTGGCTAACCCGGCCATGGCCCTGATCGGCGCGGCTATGGTGCTGATGGCAAAAAAGAACAACCGCTTTTTCAGCTTCGGCCTGGCGCTGGGGTTTGGCTTCTTCTTCTGGGCGGTGATCATCATGGCGCAGGAGGCGGGCAACGCGGAACTGCTGCCGGCGGCGGCGGCCGGGCTGGCGCCGGCACTCTTATTCGCGCTGCTCTCTTTGTGGGGGCTGCGGAAAGCCAGGGCTATCTAAATCTTTTCGGAATAAAGCAGGTATAACTTCCCGCGCGGGCGCAGCAGCCCGGCGGGAATTCTTTTATCTCCGGCGGCAGCCCGCTCGAATATCTCTTTCTTGTCCGGGCCGGCGGCCAGCAGTACCAGCGTAGCTGAGGCGTTCAGCGCCTTGAGCGTGAGGGTTACGCGCCGGGCGGGTTTTACGCCCGGGGGGGCAGTCGCCTGGCTGAATAGTTTATCTCCGGAGTCCGCCTGGCCTGGAAAAACGGAGGCGGTGTGACCGTCGGCGCCGAGGCCGAGAAAGACCAGGTCCAGTCCGCCGGATGGTCCCGCGGCTTTCACGAGTTCTTTCTGATAGGCCGCCGCGGCGCCCGGCTTAAGGGTTACGGGGCGCAGGTTGGCTTTCGGGATGGGTACCTTCGAGAACAGGGCCTTGCGGGCGGCCCCGAAGTTGCTGTGCGGGGAAGAGAGAGGGACCAGCCGCTCGTCGGTCATGAAAAAGACGGCGCGTTCCCAGGGAAGAGCTAGCGAGGCCAGTTTTATAAACAGCCGCTCCGGAGTACGCCCGCCGGAAACGGCGGTCAGCAGGGGGCCACGTTTTTTTAGCAGGGCTTTTTTGTAGAGCCCGGCGGCGAAAGCCGCCATGGCCGCGCCGGTACTGAATCTTTTTACCGTTACGGTCCTCACATCCAGTTCCTTGAATCCTTGGTGAGCAGTTCTTCAGCTTGCGCCGGGCCCGGCGTGCCGGCGGCGTAAATACGCAGCGGGGTCTCCGCCGAGGCGGCGGACCAGGCTCCTAGCATGGGCGACAGGAATTCCCACATCAGGCGCATTTCCACCGAGCTGAGGAAAAGGGTCTGGTCTCCCGACATAGCCTCTATAAGCAGGCGCTCGTAGTCGGTAGGATAGCGCGCGGCCTCTTTCTCGTCGGAGTGGTATTCCAGGCTCATTGCGCGCTCGGCGAAGCAGAGCTTGGGTCCCGGGTGCTTGCTTACCAGGGAAACACCCACCTTCTCCTCCGGCTGAATGCAGATCGAAAGGACGTTCGGGTAGCCTATGTCTATATGGCGGAAGATGCCGCGCTCGGGCTTCTTGTACACCACGTTAATGCTGGTCTGCTTCCTGCCGGTTTTCTTGCCGGCCCGTACGTAGAAGGGCACGCCCAGCCAGCGGTCGTTGTCCACTTCGAACTTTAAGGCCATGAAGGTTTCCACTTCGGACCCCGGCGCCACTCCGGGCTCGCCCAGGTAGCCGGCGTACTGGCCCCGCACTACCTGCGAAGCGACCTCCTCCCTGGTGAAAGGGCGGATGCTTTCAAAAAAACGTTTTTTTTGCGCCTTGAAATCCGTGTCGCGGAACGTTTCGGGCAGGTCCATGGCGGTTATGGCGGCCAACTGCAGGATATGGCTCATCATGTCGCGCGCCAACCCCATATTTTCGAAGAAACCGGCGCGGCCTTCCAGCCCCAACTCCTCGAAGACCGTTATTTGAACGTGGTCTACGAAGCGGCTATTCAGTGTGCCTTCCAATACATGGTTGGCTGAGCGCAGCGCCATTACGTTCTGTACTGTTTCCTTACCGGTGAAATGGTCTATCCGGTAGATCTGGTTTTCCGCGGCGGCTTTCTTCAGGCCGGCGTCCAGCGACGAGGCGGTCTCCAGACTGGAGCCATAAGGCTTCTCTATGATGAGCCTGGACCAGCAGGTGCAGTCCTGCGGGTCGGCCAGCAGGCCGCCGGCTTTTAGCATGTTCACGATGGGCTCGAAAGCAGCGGGCGGGGTGGCCAGGTAGAACAGGCGCTTCCTCTTCACCCCGTATTTAGTGTCCAATTCATCGAGGTGCGCCGAAAGGGCGTGATAAAAATCCGCGCTGCCGTAATCGGCCTGCAGGTATTCCAGGCGGCTGAGAAAAACGCTGAAAATTTCCGGAGTAGGCGTGAAGCCGGCCTTGCTCACCGCAGTCCGGAGCCGGCTTTCCAGCTCGTCGCGCTCAAGCGGGGTGCGCGCGGCCAGCAGTATGTAGAAATTCTTAGGTATCAGGTTCTTTTCGCAGAGTCCGAACAGCGCGGGCAGAATCTTGCGCGCGGCAAGGTCACCGGTGGCGCCGAAAAGTATGAGAGCGCAGCTTTCCGGCCGCATCTCCTCGCAGAAACCCAGAGTTTCGGTCATAATTTCACCCGGTGTAAAATACCCGTTCTAATTCTTTTTTTCCGCCGCCTCTACCGCGTGACCGCCGAATTCGTTCCGGAGCGCGGCCGAAAGCCGGTCGCCGTAGTTGTTCTTATCCTGCGAACTGAAGCGCTTAAAGAGAGCGCCGGCTATGCCGGGCAGCGGCACGCCCAGCTTGACGGCTTCTTCCACTGTCCAGCGGCCTTCGCCGGAGTCAGGTACCACGCCGTTAAGTTTTTCCAGCTTCGGGTCCTTGTCGAAGGCGTTCTGCGCCAGTTCCAGCAGCCACGAGCGTACCACGCTACCGTGGTTCCACATGGAAGCTACCTGGGACATGTCCATCCCGCCGAAGGGGGAAGCCTTGAGCAGTTCGAACCCTTCGCCGTAGGCTTCCATCATGGCGTACTCTATGCCATTATGCACCATCTTGGTGAAATGCCCGGCGCCGGGCCCGCCGCAGTGCATGTAGCCGCCTTCCTGGCAAAGCGCCTTGATGAAAGGCTCCACTTTTTCAAAAGTCGTTTTTTCTCCGCCGGTCATGATGCAGTAGCCGTTCTGCAGGCCCCAGATGCCGCCGGACACGCCCGCGTCCATGAACTCTATGCCGTTCTCCGCGGCCTTCTTCGCGCGGCGAACCGCGTCGTTCCAGTTGCTGTTGGCGCCGTCTACGATAATATCGCCCTTCTGCAGCGCCGAGAGCAGGCTCATAAAAAGCGCCTCGGTAGCCTGGCCGGCCGGGATCATCATCCACACTATCCGGGGGCCCTTCAGCTTCTCAGCAATTTCGGTAATGGTCTTGGCGGCAATCGCGCCGTCAGCTTCCATGCGCGTCAGCACGGTAGGCTCCCGGTTCCACACCACCGGCTTAATCCCTTTGGCGATAAGCCGCCGGGCCATGTTCGCCCCCATCTTTCCCATCCCCGCAATAGCAATATTATTCATAAAATTCCCCTTAAGCCCCTATCTTACCCAAAATAGCGTCCAGAGGCAAAAAATACTTAAGAACAAGCTTATAAGAAATAAATTAAACGGAGGGGCGCCAAGGGAATGGGTTCGGCGGACCCTCACGGAGGCCGAGGCTTACGAAAGCGACGAGGCCGAGTGAGGAGGGGCGGGCACGGTGTGCCCCGACCCCGTGTCCGACGGGCCCATACCCTTGGCGCCCTGACTTTGCTAACCTGCGGCTCTTGTTTCTAAACTTACTTCACCATTTTTCTGGCTTTGGCCGCTATCGTCTCCGCCGTCAGGCCCAGCGCCTTGTAAACTTCCGTAGCCGGCGCCGATTTGCCGTAAGTGTCTATGCCTATAGTCTCAACTTCCGTGCCCACCAGGTCCGTCCAGCCTACGCTCCGGCCCGCTTCCACCGCCAGCTTCGGCAGGTTGGGAAGGAATAAAGAATCCTTATAAGCCTGGTCCTGTTCACGGAACAGCTCAAAAGAAGGCACGGATATAATGCGGGCGGCAATGCCATCTTTTTCAAGAAGAGCCGCGGCCTCGAACAGCGTTGAAACTTCCGAGCCGGTCGCAATCAGTTCTATCGACGGCACCGTGGAAGGCCCGCGCAGCAGATAAGCTCCGCGCTTAAGGCCGGCCGCTATCTTTTCCTTGTACTGCGTCATCAGAGGCAGCTTCTGGCGCGAAAGCGCCAGGCAAGTGGGGCGCTTTGAGCGCACCGCCAGCTCCCAGGCGTAAAGCGTTTCCCAGGCGTCCGCCGGGCGCAGCACCAGCAGACCGGGGATAAGGCGCAGGCTCATCAGGTGCTCCACCGGCTGGTGGGTGGGGCCGTCCTCGCCCAGGCCTATGCTGTCGTGCGTGAACACAAAGATTGAGGGTGACTGCATGATGGCCGCCAGGCGGATGGCCGGGCGCATATAGTCCGAGAAGGTAAGGAACGTGGCGCCAAAGGGGATAAGCCCGCCGTGCAGCGCCAGGCCGTTAACAATAGCCGCCATACCGTGCTCGCGGATGCCGAAATGCAGCGTGCGCTCCGGTTCTTTTATGAAATCCGTTTTGGTGGAAGGCCCCAGGTCCGCCGAGCCGCCCGTAAAACCAGGGAGTCCCGCGGCGATAAGGTTTATAACCTTGCCGGAAGCTTCGCGCGTGGCCATGGGCTTGTCGAAGAACGCGGCGTCGGGAGCGAAGAGCCCCTCGGGAATCTCGCGGCCCAGCATGGCCTTGGCCAGGTCCGCTTTTTCGGGCAGGGCCTCGGAGTAATTTTTCCAGAGCTTGAGCCAGCGCTTGCGATCCTTCTCGCCCGCTTCCGCCTGCTCGGCAAAACGCGCCTTAGCTTCTTCGGGAACAAAGAAAGACTCGGTGGAAGTCCAGCCCAGCTGCTTCTTGGTGGCCAGGATCTCGTCGGGCTTGAGCGGCTCGCCGTGCACGGAGCTCTTGTCCTGCTTGGGGCTGGCCCAGCCTATGTGGGTCTTGCAGATTATCATGGTCGGCATTTCGGTCTCGCGCTTGGCCTTCTTTATGGCGGCGTCGATCTCGTCCAGGTCGTTGCCGTTCTCTACTTCGAGCACCTGCCACTGCTGCGCCTGAAAGCGCTTTTTCACGTCCTCGCTGAAAGCGACGCTGGTGGAACCCTCGATGGTGATGCTGTTGGAATCAAAAAGGCAGATCAGCTTGCCGAGCTTAAGGTGCCCGGCAAGGGACGCGGCCTCGTACGTTACGCCTTCCATCAGGTCGCCGTCGCCGCAAATAACGTAAGTGAAGTGGTCAACGAGGGGGAACTCCGGGGTGTTCAGCTTTTTGGCCATCAGCTGCTCGGCCAGCGCCATGCCCACCGCATTGGCGAAACCCTGGCCCAGCGGGCCGGTGGTGGTTTCCACGCCCTTGGTGTGGCCGTATTCGGGATGGCCGGGGGTAAGGCTGTCGAGCTGGCGGAACTTCTTCAGGTCTTCCATCTGCAGGCCGTAGCCGTACAGGTGCAGCATGGAGTAGAGCAGCGAGGAGCCGTGCCCGGCAGAGAGCACGAAGCGGTCCCGGTCGAACCAGGCGGGGTCAGAGGAGACGAACTTGAGGTGGCCGGCCCAGATGGCGTAGGCCATGGGCGCGGCGCCGAGCGGCAGGCCGGGGTGGCCGGAATCGGCCTGGCCCACCATGTCTATGGAAAGGGTCCTGAGGGTGTCCACGCAGAGCTGGTCGGTAGTATCGAATTTCATCATTTCTCCAGTAGTTTTATTTTCCACGCCTGCAAAGCTATTATGGTCTTGGCGTCCCTGATCGCGCCTTTCTTTACAAGGTCCCAGGCCTTTTCGAAAGGGAGGAACTCGGTGTTAATGAACTCGTCCTCGTCGGGGTTCGGCTGGCCGCCTTTTAGCCCGGTGGCCGTAAACACGTGTAGCACTTCGTTTGAGAACGCCGTGGTGGGCCAGAAGGAAATGAGCGGCTTCATGGACGCGGCCGTATAGCCCGTTTCTTCCTTAAGCTCTGCCTTCGCGCGCGCCAGGGGTTTGTCGCCAACAAAATTTAATTTCCCGGCCGGGATCTCCAGCGTGGTTTCGTTCACGGGGTACCTGAACTGCCGCACAAAGATCACGCTGCCGTCGGGCAGCACCGGCAGCACCGCCACCGCGCCCGGATGTTCCATGAAAGCCCTGGTGGCCTTTTTTCCGTTCGGCAGCGTTACCGTATCCGCCCGGAAATTCACCGTCCCGGTATACACAACCCGCTTCTTGTGAAAATTTTCCCGCAGCCCGGCATGCTTATCTTTCTTAAGACCCATTCCCATCATTATATAATTTCCAAGAAAATATAAACTTAAATAACACTCAATGTTTGACCAGTTCTGGAGGTTAAGGGTGGGGGGGGCGTGCGAAACGGGGACAGCGCCCTATTTAGATAAGCACGAAAGGCTCTATCTGCCAGAGAGAAACAGTGCCTTGAAATGCAGCCTAGTCCCCGACAGGCCGTTGTCGGGGTCTTCTGTTATACTTGGAATGTATTGTCAGCATTCTAAAGATAAGATATCAGGGGGTGGGATTATGCCTAGACTTGCGCGGATAGTTGGAGTGGGATTACCGCATCATGTCACGCAGCGTGGCAATTATCGTCAAAATATATTTGAGAGCGATTCCGATAAGGAACGGTATCTTTTATGGGTGGCTGAATATTCTCGAAAAGCAGGACTTTCAGTGCTTGCCTATTGCCTGATGAATAATCATGTGCATTTTATAGCTGTTCCAGGGAAAGAATATTCTATGGCGCATGCTTTTAACAATGCGCACATGAGGTACTCGCAGTATTTCAATGATAAGCACAAGGAGAATGGGCATTTGTGGCAAAGTCGATTCTTCTCGTGTGTTCTTGATGGGCGGCACCTGCTTGCGGCGGCTAGGTATATAGAACGCAATCCTGTGCGCGCAGGCCTTGTAAAGACAGCAGAAGCCTGGAAATGGTCCAGTGCATCGGCTCATTGTGATGGCGTAGGAGGGGCCTTCGACCTGGATCTTGGCAAGTTGTGGGATATTATTGATGTAAAACAAGGAGAGTGGAAAGAATTTTTAAAAAGAGATGAAAGTTATTTGGAGGTGTCAGATATCCGTGGGTATACCCATACGGGACGTCCATTGGGAAATGGGCGGTTTATAGAAAAGCTGGAACATGAATTAGGGCGCACATTACGCGCTTCTTCGGTAGGACGCCCCAAAATAATTAAATAGGGCGCTGTCCCCTATTTTACTTTTCGTGCCGGGAATTCCTTAAGGTCCCTATTTATTTATATAATTAAAGCCTGCGGGGGATTTAGCCGCAGATGATTTTGGCTTTTCTATATATTAATGCAACCCGGCTTTATACATCTTCATAACCACTCCGAGTATTCGCTGCTCGACGGCATGCTGCGCATAAGCGACGGCCACGGCGGCCCCTCCGATTTCCTCAAGTCCCTTGCCGCCAAGCCCGGCAACGCCTTCGCCATAACCGACCACGGCAACATGTACGGCGCCATGGACTTTTACTTTATGGCCAACCAGGTAGGCCTCAAACCCATTATAGGCTGCGAATGCTACGTGGCCAAAGGCTCCCGCAAAGACCGCGACAAGAGCACCGGCCGCCGCGACAACGGCCACATGACCGTGCTAGCCAAGAACGACATAGGCTACCGCAACCTCATGAAGCTCTCTTCCAACTCCTTCCTGGAAGGCTTCTACCACGACCCCCGCATAGATTCCGAAAGCCTAGCCCAGCACGCCGACGGCCTCATCTGCCTCTCCGGCTGCCTCAAATCCCACATAGCCCGCGCCTGCGCCGAAGGCCGCCTCGACGAAGCCCAGAAAATAGCCATGGGCTACCAGGACATCCTCGGCAAGGGCAACTATTACCTCGAGCTGATGGACCACGACATCCCCGAAGAGCAGGCCGCCATGGCCGGTCTCATCGAGGTAGCCAAGCGCACCGGCATCCCGCTCGTAGCCACCAACGACTGCCACTACCAGAAAAAAGAAGACTGGGAAGCCCACGAAGTCCACCTCTGCATCTCCACCGGCTCGCTCCTGGACGACCCCAACCGCATGCGCATGACCACGCATGAACTCTATTACAAAACCCCCGAGGAGATGATCAAACTCTTCTCCCACACGCCCGAAGCCATAAAGAACACCCTCGTAATAGCCGAGAAGTGCAACATCAAGATCGACACCAGCAAGCTCCACCTGCCCGCCTTCGACATCCCCGACCAGTATAAGGCCGCCCACCCCGAAGGCGACGGCGACTATTACTATTTAAAAGACCTCTGCGAAGCCGGCCTCAAGAAGAAAGTCCCCGGCGCCGGCGACGACTACCACAAGCGCCTCGAGTTCGAACTCGACACCATCAAGAAGATGGGCTTCTCCAGCTACTTCCTGATCGTCATGGATTTCATCGTGCACGGCCGCAGCATAGGCGTGCCAGTAGGCCCCGGCCGCGGTTCCGGCGCCGGGTCCCTGGTGGCCTACACACTCGACATCACCCGCGTGGATCCGCTGCCTAACTCGCTCCTCTTCGAGCGCTTCCTCAACCCCGGCCGCAAAAGCATGCCCGACCTCGACATCGACTTCTCCGACGACGGTCGCGAGAAGGTGGTGCAGTATGTGCGCGAGAAGTACGGTGCCAGCCGCGTAGCCAATATTATCACCTATGGTACCATCAAGGCCAAGAGCGCAGTAAAGGATGTGGGCCGCGTGATGAACATCCCGCTAATCGAGGTAAACGCCATCTCCAAGTTGATTCCCGCCGAGCTCGGCACCACCCTTTATAAAGCCCTGAATGAGGTCAACGAGCTGAAAGAATACCAGCGCGATCCACGGCTTAAGAAGATGTTCGACATCGCCCTCAAGGTGGAAGGTCTGCGCCGCCAGACCGGCGTACACGCCGCCGGCGTGGTGATCTCCAAAGATGATGTTACCAACTACGTGCCGCTTGCCAACCGCAACAACAAGGATGTCATCACCACCCAGTACGACGGCAACATCCTGGGCACGCTCGGCATGCTCAAGGTGGACTTCCTGGGCCTGCGCACGCTTACCATTATTGAGACCGCCTCCGAGTTCATCCGGAAAATGCCCGGCAAAGAGAATTTCGACATCTACTCCGTCCCGGTGGACGACAAAGCCTCGTTCGAGTTGCTGTGCGAAGGCCGCACCACCGGCGTGTTCCAGCTGGAAAGCGAGGGCATGAAGAAGCTGGTGAAAGGCCTAAAGCCCACCGCGTTCAGCGACATCGCCGCGCTGGTCGCGCTGTACCGCCCCGGCCCCATCGAGAGCGGAATGCTGGACATGTTCGTGGACCGCAAGCACGGCCGCAAGAAGATCACCTACGACCACCCGCTGCTCGAGACAATCCTGAAAGACACCTACGGCACCATGGTGTACCAGGAACAGGTGATGGAAATTTCCAAGAAGCTGGCCGACTTCACGCCCAGCGAGGCCGACGACTTCCGCAAGGCCATGGGCAAGAAGAAGCTGGACGTCATGGAGAAGCTGCGCGTCAAGTTTGTGGAACAGGCCAAGAAGTACCACGACGTATCCACCAAGCTCTCCAGCAAGATCTTCGACGACATGGCGAAGTTCGCCGGCTACGGCTTTAACAAATCCCACTCGGTGGCTTACGCCCTGGTGGCGTACCATACCGCCTGGCTGAAGGCCAACTACCCCGTGGAGTTCATGGCCGCGCTGCTCACCAGCGAAATAGGCAAGAGCGCGGTGAGCTCCGAGGATAAAGAAAACAAACTGGTTACCTACATAGGCGAGGCGCAGGAGATGGGGATAGAGATCCTCGGGCCCAGCGTAAACTTTTCGCAGAAGAAATTTTCCATCGAGGAAAAAAGCGGCAAGCCGGCCATCCGCTTCGCGCTGACCGCGGTTAAGAATGTTGGTGAGGGCGTAGTGGATACCCTGGTGGCCGAGCGCGCCCGCAACGGGCAGTACCGCTCCTTCGAGGAGTTTACGCTGCGTGCGGATTCCAAGCAGCTAAATAAACGCGTGATCGAATCGCTCGCCAAGGGCGGCGCGTTCGACTGCTTCTACCCGGCCGAAAAGCCGGAGTTCTCCCGCACCAAGGC
>JBBRDG010000023.1:0-32865 GCA_038204165.1 Elusimicrobiales bacterium | reverse complement strand
GCTACTCGGTTCCGCCGAGGGAGCCTCGGTAAAAGTAAGCCTGCCCAGCGGTGAAAAACACCTGGCTATCCTCAAGGTTGAGTATAAATAATTTTTATTGTTATAATAAAAATTAGGCGGATAGCAAGTTTATTTGCAACTTTTTTTTGCACGAATTCAGGAGACTCAAATGGCATTCTGGGGAAATAATCAGGAAGGCGAAAGTGCGCAACCCGGCCAGCAGGCCCCTGTACAGGCGGACGGCAACCTGGAGGAAGCTTACAACGAGATTGTAAAAGCCAAGGGGCGGGCCCCCGGCATAGACCTGGCCATAAAGCTCAGCGACATGATCCTGGAGCACGCCGTAAAAGAGCGGGCCAGCGACGTGCACATAGAGTCCCAGGGCGCCAACCTCCGCGTGCGTTTCCGCGTGGACGGCATCCTGCAGGACATGCTCACCTCACCCAAAAACGCCGACATCCCTTTAACCCAGCGCATCCGCGTGCTGGCCGGCTTCGATCCCGAACCCCCTACGTCTTTCCGCAACGAGGAAGGCCGCTTCCAGAAGATGCTGGCCGGCCGCCCGATACAGGTGCGCGTCTCCTCTTTCCCGACCGTCAACGGCGAGAAGCTGGTGCTGCGCGTGCTCGACCGCCAGCAGCTCGGCCTTGACCTGGACCAGGTAGGCCTGGACCAGGACGCCCTGACCATCATAAAGAAGCTGATCCGCAACCCTTACGGTATTTTCTTCATCACCGGCTCGACCGGCTCCGGCAAGACCACTTCCATGTACGCGATGCTTAAGAACATCAACACCCCGATGATCAACATCATCACGCTGGAAGACCCCGTGGAATACCGGCTCGAGGGCATCAACCAGGCGCAGATCAGCGCCAAGACCGGCTTCACCTGGGCTGAAGGCCTGCGCACGATCCTGCGCCAGGATCCCGACGTGATTATGGTGGGCGAGATCAGGGACTATGACACGGCCGAAATAAGCCTGCGCGCGGCGCTCACCGGTCACCTGCTTTTCACGACCATCCATACCATAAATTCCGCCAGCATTATCGAGCGTCTGTTCGAAATGGGGGTAGCGCCCTTCCTGATCAGCTCCTCCATGCTGGGCGCGGTCAGTCAGCGCCTGGTCCGAAAAGTCTGCCCCAAGTGCGCCCAGGGCGCCGCGGCACCATCGGAGCCGGTCGTAAACGAATTCATAAAGAACATGGACCCGGAAGAGGGCCGCATAGTGAAAGAGCTCATACTTAAACCCGGTGCCAGCTACAAGGTGGAGAAAGGCTGCCCCGAATGCCGCAATACCGGCTACATGGGCCGCACCGGCATCTTCGAACTTATGCTGATGAACGAGGAGATCCGAAAGCAGATCCTCGATCACGCGCCTACCGACGCGATCAAGCGCACCGCCATAAAGACCGGCAAGATGCGCACGCTGCTAATGGACGGCATTCTGAAGGCCCGCGCCGGTTCCACTACGCTTTCCGAAATCATCCGCGTAACCGCGACGATGGTCTAAGGCAAAACAGTTAAATAAGCCCGGTCGACCACGCTGGAGGCCGGGCTTATTTTTTAACATGAAAATTATCATCATAAAATTCGGCGGCAGTTCGCTGGCCGACCCGGTAAAGATCCGACAGGCAGCGGCCATGACGCTGGCCTGCAGGCGCCGCGGTTTCGCTCCGGTGGCTGTGGTCTCGGCCCCGGCCGACTCTACCGACGACCTTCTAAAACTAGCCTTCCTTACTGGCGGCCATGCGATTCAAGCCCGCGAAAAAGACGCGCTGATGGCCGCCGGAGAGCAGTTCAGCGCCGCGCTGATGGCCATAGCCATAAACGCAGAAGGAGGCCGCGCGGTCTCGCTTACGGGCTTTCAGGCCGGCATCCACACCGACGACAATTTCTCGGCCGCCGAAGTTAAGAGCGTTACAACCGCACGCCTTAAGAAGGAACTGGCCGCCGGAATTATCCCGGTGGTAGCCGGCTTCCAGGGCATCTCCGGCGGGGGGGATATAACCACCCTGGGCCGCGGCGGTTCGGACCTTACCGCCGTAGTGCTGGCCCGCGCGCTAGGCTGCGCCCCCTGCGAATTTCGCACTGACGTTAAAGGGATCTATACCGCCCACCCGGCCATAGTGCCGCAGGCCCGCAAGATAAAAGAGCTTTCCTATTCCGAAGTTATAGCGCTGGCAGAAGCCGGAGCCGAAGTGCGCCAGTTGCGAGCCATAAAGTACGCCGCCAGGTATTCCATCCCGCTGCACCTGCGCTCCTCATTTCACACTGAACCCGGTACGCTGGTGACGGCTCGCCCCGGAGGCCGGCGCGTCGCCTGTCTCTCCTCTAAAAAAGAGGGAGAGGGCACGCTGGTCTCGGCCATAGGCCGCGGCCTTAACCGGGTCCACGCGGGAAAAGCCCTGGCCGCTGCGGCCGCCGCCGGCATAAAGACAGGCCCGGCACTGGCCTCGTCAGAAAGAATCTCGCTGCTGGTGCGGCACACCGAAGCCGAAGCGCTTTTAAAAGCGCTGCATGCCGCATTCTTCCGTGCTTATTGACTGGGCCCGGTTAAAGCTATAGAATTTCCCTAATATGGCAAACCTTATACGCGCCGTCTTCGCTCTTTTCTGGCTGGCAGCCACCGGGTTCACAGGCTTCCTGGCCTACATAGTGCTGCAGACGGAGGGGAACCCGCAGATTCTCTGGGCCTGGCTGGTGATGTGCGCCCTCACCTTCCTGTCCGCCACCTTCCTGGCCTACGTAATTATTTTTGGCGGCGACCACAAGGCCGACGCGCCGCACCACCATAAACACCTAAACAAGACTGAAGAATAAGGCCGCGCTACAAAAATGTCCTTTGACCTGGCCATACTCGGAGGAAAGCTCGTAAGCGGGAAACGTACCGTTCCCGCCGATATCCTCGTACGGAACGGCCGCATAGCCTCAGTACAGCCTCCCGCCAGGAAAACCATGAAAGCCGTACGCGTCATAGATGCGCGCGGCCTGCTGGTGTTGCCCGGCATCATCGACGCGCACGCGCACTTCAACCTGAAGCTGGGCCCCGGCAAGTACACGACCGACGATTTTACTACAGGGTCGGGCGCGGCGGCCTGCGGCGGAATTACCACCTTCATAGATTATACCGGCCAGGGCCCGGGGGAAAGCCCGCTGGACGGCCTCAAGGCCAGGATTAAAGACGCCTCCGGACGGACCTATACCGATTTTTCTTTCCACTGCATGCTTACCGGCTGGAACAAGATGAAGAACCCCGCGGCCGCCATGGCAGGAGCCATTAAGGCGGGAGCGCCCACCTTCAAGATGTTCACAGCTTACGGCGCCCGCGGCCTTAAAGCCGCCGACGCCGAGATTTTCCAGGCCCTGGAAGCCGCTCGCCGCCTCGGGGCGCTGATCTGCGTCCACGCCGAGAACGGCGACATAATTGACCTGCTTACCGAAAGGTACGCCATGCTAAAAAATATTCAGGCGCTGCCCCTTTCCCGCCCGCCTTTTACCGAGACCGAACCGGTGGGCCGGCTGGCCGTCTTCGCCGCGTCTGCGGACGCTCCTATCTATTTCGTGCATCTTTCAACCGCCGGCGCGGCGGAGATAGTGGGCCGCGCCAGGGCGGCCGGGCTTAAGATTATGGGCGAGACCTGCCCGCAGTACCTGGCGCTGGACGAGAGCAAATTCAAGGGCCGCGACGGACACCTGTATTCCTGCTGCCCGCCCATCCGCACCAAAGAAGATAACCGCGGGCTCTGGAAGGCCGCCGCCAGGGGCGCGCTGCAGGTTATCGCCACCGACAACTGCACTTTTACTCGCGGGCAGAAGAGCGTGTGGAAGGGCGACGTGCGGAAACTTCCGATGGGCCTGCCCGGCGCGCAGACGCTGCTGGCCGCGGCCTACACCTACGGAGTAAAGGCCGGCAAGATCTCAGTAGAAAGAATGGTGGAATTACTCTGCGAAAACCCGGCCCGCATTATGGGACTTTCCGGTAACAAAGGCTTTATCCGGCCCGGCGCGGACGCCGACTTCGCGCTTATACATCCGTCGGCCTCCGTCAAAGTCGACTGCAAGAAACTACAGCACAACACAGATTTCTCGCCGTGGCAGGACGCCAGGCTCTACGGCTTCCCCAGGTACACCATCCTGCGCGGTTCGGTCATAGCCGAAGCGGGGGAACTGGTCTCGCCGCAACAATTCACCGGCCGCTTCCAGCGCCGGACAAAACCGCAAGTAATATAGTTTCAACTTCAGGAGGAACAGCAGGAGCCCTGTAGGGCTCCTTATTTTTTGAAGAATTTTCGGGCGGTGGCGATATCGGCGTTGATGTGCTCGACGAGGGACTCGCGGGAATTGAACTTGCGTTCTGGGCGAAGATGTTTAAGAAAGGTTACTTCCACTTTCTTGCCGTAGATCATGCGGGAAAAATCCAGGAGATGGGCTTCAAGAATGACCCGGCCTCCCAGGGTATTCACCGTCGGGCGGCGGCCTACGCTGAGCACAGCGTTATGAGATTCGTGGCCCACCTTTACCCTGGCCGCGAAGATGCCGGGGGGAAGGATCTTGGACGGGTGCACGCCCACGTTGGCCGTAGGAAAACCAAGTTTCCGGCCTAAACCCGCGCCTTTGATAACCGGGCCGCTGGCGGTATAGTTCCAGCCCAGGCAGCGGTTAGCCTCTTCCACCGCGCCTTCGCGCAGATGCGACCGGATAAGGCTGGAAGAAATTCTATGCCCGCCGCGCTTGGCGAAAGTCACCGCTTTAAAAGCTATGCCTGCCTTGGCGCTGGCCTTGCGCAGAAAGTCCAGGTGCCCTTCTCTTCCTTTGCCCACCGCGAAATCCGGACCCACGCAGAGGCCGCCCGCCTGGTACTTACCGAGGACAAGCCGTGAGAAGAACGCTTCGGCGCTCATCGAGGAAAGCGCCGCGTTGAAAGACAGAGCCTCAACCCCGTCGGGGCGCAGGTCCGCTAGCAGCTTCTCGCGCTCTTCGGGCAGTGTAATCAGGCAGCCCTCGGTCTCGCCCGAGAAAAAAAATTTAGGGGGGAAAGGGAAATATACTATCCGGCTCTTCATGCCGCGCCGCAGGGCTTCGCGCACGGCAGTCTTTATGATCTTGCGGTGCCCCAGGTGCACCCCATCAAAGGTGCCAATCGCTATAAAATTAAGCACGCCCGGCCTCCGCGGGAACCGGGACAAGCCGCGCCAGAGCTGCTTCCGGAGTCATGGCGGCCAGCGCGGGCGCCGTAACGGCATCCTTAACGCTCCAGCCCCCTATGCTCAAACGGCGCAGCGCTGTGAGATGGGCGCGTGACCCCATGAAACGTCCCAGCTCGCAGGCTATAGAGCGGATATATGTACCGCCGGAACATTCTATCTCGAAATCAAGAGCAGGGGCGTTGACCGCCCAGGAAAGCCACTTAACGTCCACATCTCTCTTAACGACCGGCATCTCTACATTGTGCCGGGCCAGTTTGTACATATGCTTGCCGCCCAGGCGTACAGCCGAGTAAGGCGGCACAGTCTGCGTTATCTTGCCATTGAAAGCCGCGACGGCCTTCCGAACGGTTTCCTCGTCAAGCGCGGGGGAGGGGGCTTCGGCCACTACCTTGCCTTCCGCGTCCCAGGTATCCGTTTCAGCCCCGAAAAGAATGGAACCGCCGTAGACCTTTGACGAGCCCTGCATCGCGGACTGCGAGGACGTGGCCGAACCGACCAGCATGATCAGCAGCCCGGTGGCCATAGGGTCCAGCGTGCCTGTATGCCCTATCCTGCGAAAATGCAACTTCCGGCGGAGCAGGTCCACCGCGTCATGGGAAGTTATCCCTTTAGGTTTGTCCAGGAGAAAAATGCCGGAAGGCGGCGAAGCCGGGGGGATCATTAAGCAAGCAGGCGGGTGATCACGCCCAGAACCTTGGTGCGCGCCGCTTCCAGCCCGCCCTTGATGCGGCAGCCGGAGGCGTTGCGGTGCCCGCCGCCGCCGAAGGCCTTGGCCACCAGGCTAACGTCGAGATGGCCGCGGGAGCGGAAGGTCACGCTGACGCGCTCGGCTTCCTCGCGGAACATAACGGCCACTTTAACGCCGGGAGGCATCATACCGTAATTAATGACGTTCTCGCTGTGCTCGGAACGCGCGTCAAAATCTGAAAAATCTTTTTCTTTAAGGGTAAGCACGGCCAGTTTTCCGCCGGCCTTAATTTCCAGGCTCTCCATAGCGCGGCCAAGCACCTTCAGACCTTCGCGGGCCTTGGTGGAATAAAGCAGGTCGTTAACGCGGGAGAACTTAAACCCGGTCTCGAGCAGGCGGGAAGCCACCTCGAGGGTCCGCGGGCTGGTGGCAGGGAAATGGAAGCGCCCGGTGTCAGTAACGATCCCGGTATAAAGACAAGCCGCCTCACGCCGGCTGATGATCACGTTCATGTTGTAGAGCAGGCGGTAGACAATCTCGGCGGTGGAAGAGGAATGTGTCTCGACAATATTAATGTCGCCGTAGAACTCGGAGGTCTTATGATGGTCGATATTCACCACCTTGGCGCACCTTTTCAGCACGGGCTCCAGGTTGCCGCCGCGCGCCGGGTTGGAGCACTCCAGCAGGATTGCGGCGTCGAACTTGCCGGTAGGCGGGCGGGAGCGCACACTGGACGCGCCGGGCAGAAACCTGAGGTTCTCAGGCACCGGATCTTGGGAGAAAAGGCGGACTTTCTTGCCGAGGCGCTTAAGCACCGAGGCGATAGCCAGCATCGAGCCTATAGTATCCCCGTCCGGGTTAAGATGCCCGGCCAGAAAGAAAGTTTCGGAAGTTACTATCAGATCCTCAAGACGCTTAAACTCTGTCTCAAGATCGAGGGTTCTCATCTGTTTTGTCATGTTCCGACCGTATTTTGCTAAAAATTTCCTCTATGTGTGCGGCCTGCTCGGGAGTGTCGTCGAACTTGAACAGTATTTCCGGCACGGTCCGGAGACGCAGTTTCTTGAACAGCGCGGTGCGGATCTCGCGGACGTTAGCGTGCAGGATCCTTTCCTTGCGCGCACGGTCGTCCGCGGTACCCAGCACCGAGTAGAAGACGCAGAGGGTCTTCCCGTCCTTGCTCAGATCCACACCTGTGAGCGTGAGGATACCATTAGCGTTGATGCCGTTGATATTCCTCAGCTCCAGGTTGATCTGCTGGAGGAAAAGTTCCTTCAGCCTCTCGTTGCGTTTTACGGCCATAGGGTCAGGCGCCCGGCGCCGCAAGGCGCCGTATCCGCTCCTCTTTTGTTATCGCTTCGACCACGTCGCCCACACGGAAGTCCTTGAAGCCCTCTAGAAGGATACCGCACTCAATGCCCTTCTCAACGTCCTTTACATCTTCTTTGAAGCGCTTGAGGCCGGTGATCTTGCCATTGCCGACTACTTCTTTGCCGCGCATCAGGCGCACTACCTGGTTGCGGGTAAGCTTGCCTTCGCGCACGAGCGAGCCGGCCACCTTGCCGGAACTCAGGTCGAAGATCTGCTGGATCTCGGCGCGGCCGGTCACGGTCTCAACAATCTCCGGGGCCAGCAGGCCGCTCATCGCGGCGCGCACGTCTTCCAGCAGGTCATAGATGATCTTGTAATTGCGTATTTCCACGTCGGAAGCTTTGGCCGCCTCTTCAACCTTGGTATCCACATCCACGTGGAAGCCCAGGATGACGGCGGAAGAAGCCTTGGCCAGCAGCACGTCGGATTCGGTAATGTTGCCGATTCCGGTATGCAGCATCTGGATGGCCACTTCGCTGGTGCTAAGCCTTTCCAGGGAGTCCTTGATAGCCTGCATCGAACCGAACACGTCGGTCTTAAGGACCACGTTAAGGTTCTTCAGCATCTTCTGGTCCACCTGGGACTTAAGCGAGAGCAGGCTGACGTGTTTCTGGTGAGAAAGAGCCTCTTCGCGGCGGTTAAGCTTGCGCTTATCGGCCACGTGGCGGGCTTCCTTCTCGTTCTCTACGACTTTAAGTACGTCGCCGGCGGTGGGGACTTCGCCGCTGATACCCAGAACTTCGGCGGGCTGGCTGGGCTTTAACTCCTCTATCCGGGCGCCCTTGTCGTCCAGCATCGCGCGGACCTTGCCGTGGGCGGCGCCCACGGTGAAAGGATCGCCAATGCGGATGGTGCCGGTCACGTTGATAATGGTCGCCACAATACCCTTCTTGGGGTCCAGGCGGGATTCAATCACAATGCCCTGCCCGGGCTTGTCCGGGTTGGCCTTAAGTTCCATCAGTTCGGCCTGGATGCTGACAATTTCCAGCAGTTTGTCCAGGTTCAGGCGCTTCTTGGCTGAAACTTCCACCATCGGCGTCTTGCCGCCCCAGTCTTCCGGCAGCAGACCGTGATTGGACAGCTGCTGCTTTATCTGCTGGGTGTTGGCCGTCGGGAGGTCTATCTTGTTGATAGCCACGATTATCGGCACGTCGCCGGCCTTGGCGTGGTTGATGGCTTCCAGGGTCTGAGGCATTACGCCGTCGACCGCGGAAACTACCAGCACGACGATGTCGGTGATTTTAACGCCGTGGGCGCGCATGGCGGTGAACGCCTCGTGGCCCGGGGTGTCCAGCACGGTAATGTTGCCGCGCGAGGTTTTCACCATGTACGCGCCGATGTGCTGGGTTATCTGGCCGGCCTCGCTGTCCACAACATTGGATTCGCGGAGCGCGTCCAGCAGCGTGGTTTTGCCGTGGTCGACGTGACCCATAATCGTGATGATGGGGGAGCGGTGCTTGAGGTCCTCGGGCTTTTCGTGCTCTATCTCCTCTATAAGTTCCTCTTCGCCGTACATCGGGATAAGTTCCAGGTCGTAGCCGTAATCGGCGGCTATCAGCATGGCCGCGTCCTCATCGAGGCGCTGGTTGATGGTGGCGAATACGCCCATTCCCATCAGCTTCTTGATCAGGTCGGTGGTCTTGATGTTCATCTTTTCCGCGAGTTCGCGGACGATAACGTTGGTGGAGACCTTAAGCTTGGGAAGCGCGGCCTTCTCCCCGGGCTGCAACGCGGCTTCGGCAGGCTGCGCGGTGGCGGGCTTGGGCGCGAGCGCGGCCTGCGGCTTGGGAGCCATCGGCTTTGCGGGCGTGAAAGCCGGGCGCGGAGCGGGCGCCTGGGGTCTCGCCGGGATGTGGGCGGGAGGAGCCGAGGGCCTGATAAGCGGCGGGATTACCTGCCTGGGGGCGGGAGCCAGGGGCCTGACCGGCGGCGTTAAAGGACGCAGCACGGGGGAAACCACGGGTCTGATAACCGGGGAAATTACGGGCCGGGTCACGGGCTGGATGGGCGCCGCAGGCTTGACCGGTACGGCGGGCGCAATGGGCGCCGCGGGAGCTTTGGCGGCCGGAGGCGGCGCGACAGGCTGGGTAGGCTCTACTACGACCGGCTTCGGTTCTTCCTTCGCCCCGGTGGGGCCGGCGGCAATGGTGCCTTCCGCTGTGGAATGGGAGAACATGAAGCGTTTCAGGTCTGGCTTCTTAACAACCTCGGGTTCGGGCTCGGGCTCTGCGGCCTTCGCCTTTTTCGGCTTCGCGGGGGCTTCGCCTTCTGCTTTCTTTTTCGGCGCAGCTTTAGCGGCCGGAGCTTTTTTCTCTCCGGCGGGCTTAGCGGTTGCTTTCTTCTTCGGCGCCGCATTCGCCTCTTCAGCGGGCTGCTCAGCCCCGGGGGTTTTAGCCTCCGCGTCTAAATTTTCAGTTGCCTTCGTTTTTTTCTGGCTCATTTTTTACCTCTTCGGTCTTGGGAGCTTCTTCCTGTGCGGCCTGCTGACCGTAGTTAGGGTTCTCTTCAAGGAATTTCTTAGCGCCGGCGATTATCTTCTGGGCGGTCTTCTCGCCTATGCCTTCAAGCGAGCACAGCTCTTCTTCGGTAAGCCCCGCCACCGTGCGGATGTCCAGCACATTCATGGTGATCAGGGTCTCCGCAACCTTGGCGCCAAGACCTTCTATCTTCAGCAGGTCCTGCATTGCCATGTCGTTGGTATGCTTAGTCTCTTCGGTGCGCTGGCCTTCGGACTTCACCTCTATCTCCCAGCCGGTAAGGCGGCTGGCGAGGCGAATATTCTGACCTTCGCGGCCGATGGCCATGGCGAGCTGATCGTCGGGCACTATGATCTGGGCGCGCTTGTTATCTTTGTCCAGAATCTTTACGGAGCTGACCGTGGCGGGGGAGAAAGATTTTGCGATCATCGTAAGGGTGTCTTCGATGTAGGGGATCAGGTCGATCTTCTCGTTGGCGAGCTCGCTCATGATCACGCGGATGCGGGAACCGCGGATACCCACGCAGGCGCCCACGGGGTCTACCTTCGGGGAATTGCTGCGCACCAGCACCTTGGCGCGGAAGCCGGGGTCGCGAACCACGTCCACGATCTCGATCACCTTCTCGGCGATCTCGGGAACTTCGGCCTCGAACAGGGCTTTCATGAAAGCGCCGGAAGCGCGGGACAGGACGATCTGCAGGCCCTTGTTCTCTTTATCCACGCGGTGAATAATGGCGCGCACGCGCTGGTTCACGCTGAAATGCTCCCGGCGGATCTGTTCGGAGAAAGGGAGGATGGCTTCGGCCTTGCCGAGGTCCACAAAGATGTCGCGGCCGGCCACATGGTGAACCAGCCCGGTTACAACCTCTCCTTCGCGGGGCTTGTACTCGTCGTAAACTCGGACTTTCTCGATCTCGCGGATCTTCTGGATCAGCACCTGCTTGGCGGTCTGGGCCGCTATGCGGGAGAAGTCCTGGATGGGCACCGGGATATGGATATCGTCGCCGAGCTTGGCTTCGGGCTGGGTCTTCTGCGCGTCGGCCAGGCTGATCTCCAGCTCGTCGGTGACCACGGGGTCGGAGACTTTCTTCACCAGGAAGCCGGCCATTTCGCCGGTTTCGGGGTCTATGCCGGCCATGATCTGGGCGGTCTTGCCGAAATATTTGCGCAGCGCGCTAACCAGCGAGTCGGTGATGGTCTTGAACACGTCCTCGCGCTTGATATTCTTCTCGCGCTCAAGCTGTTCCAGCGCCAGTAAAAGGTCCGATTTGTTCTTCTGTTCCTTGTTAGTAGTCATGTTATCTTACCCCTGTTTTATTTTCCTTTGAGAATTTCGTCGTCGGTAGGGTTGAGCCTGGCCTCGTCGATATCCTCAAGGCTGAATTTTAAGTCACCGGACAGGAGAACCTGCCCGTTTTCAAAGCCGGTTATGTGGCCGTAAAAAACTCGGGAGCCGTTAACCGGGCGCTTAAGGCGGACCTTCAACTGCTTGCCCGCGAAGCGCTTGAAATCTTTTTCTGTCTTGACCACGCGGTCTATGCCGGGGGAGGAAACTTCCAAAAAATACCCGGCCGAGTAAACCTCGTCCTTATCCAGTTCCTCGCCTATCTCCTGGCTGAGCTTGGCGCAGTCGTCCAGCAGCACGCCGCCCGCTTCCCTGTCCACAAAGATCTGCAGCAGCGGCTTGCCGTTATGGCTGGCGATTTTGATATCAACCAGCTCAAACCCGCTGGGGCCCAGTATATTTGAAATTTGAGTCTCGAGCTTAGAGTTGTCCATAAATCCCTCAAAGGAGGTCTATTACAAAAAAAAGCGGCTGAACTTCAGCCACCTTCCTTATATATATTAGCAATTTAGTCCGGTTACAACAAGAGTATTCATAAATATTCGGATACAATCAGGGCACCATGGGGACCGGAACGCAAAAACAGGGTCTCGCACACCGTGCTCGCCCTTCGCTGTCTCGGCCCTCGCGCTGCGCAAGCTCGGGCCTCCGACGCGTTTTGCTAACCCGGTCCCCATGGCGCCCTAAGCCTCCACATCAATAAACTTAACAATATTTTTGTTCTGCTTGGTTTAGCAGAATATTGGGAGAGGGGACGGCAATCCATAATTTGCAAATATCATGTCTACACTTGAATTTATTTCAGATTCAAAACGCTTATTCATATGGAACTCGCTAGCTTGGGGATTATATGGTTTTTACTTCAGCTTCATCTATCCAGCGGCATGTGACTGCGGATTCGGGATTCTTTCACTATACTTTTTTCTAGGATTCACTTTAATCGGAGCAGTAATTTCAGCCCTAATTCCCGGCGCAATATCAATTTCAAACAGAGGCATTCGCCTAGCGTTCAAAACACTAACAGCCTGTGGCTTTATTGCTTCAATAACATATTTGTTGAAAATTAGATTCTTAGCTCAGCTGCAAGGCATGATTATTGGTTCGTGTGCCCGATTGGGGGAAACACCGACAAGTTGCAAAGCAATGAGCACTATTCATACAGCCGCACTGTATTTCATACCATGCTGTTATATTTGCTCTCTCTTTATTACCGGAGAGTTTGTTAAAAAACAGGATCCCATTAAACAAGAACGGCCTGTAGACACAGTTCTTTAAACAATAGATATCTTGAGGGCCCTGACGGTGGACCGGATTAGCAAAACCCTCGCGGAGGCCGAGGCTTACGCAAGCGACGAGGCCGAGTGAGGAGGGGCGAGCACGGTGTGCGAGACCCCGTGTTTTGCGTTCCGGTCCACCGTCAGGGCCCGACTTCACATCTTGCGGCCCGAAATAAAGAAGCCCCATGCGGGGCTTCCTTATTTTGGGGACGCCGGACTACTTAAGGTTTTTGGCGAAGTATTCGAAGGCTTTGGCGAAGGGCTCCGGGGGGGCACTGAGCACGCCGGCGCCAACCTGGCCCACGCCCGCGTTCTTGTGCGCCACGCCGGTGTCGATGAAGGGCAGAATGCCCTTCTTGGCCACCTTGATCACGTCTATCCCGGTAGGCGTGCCGCGGAAGTCCAGCGACGGGATCTTGTACATATTGTTCTCGCCCGCCGTAATCTCGTACATCGTAAGCGTATAAACAAGCGCGTCAGCCGCGCTGCCGCCCACAAACTGCACAATAGCCGGCGCCGCCGCTATAGCGAAGCCGCCCAGCCCGTTGGTCTCGGTAATAGCCGAGTCGCCTATGTCCGGGTTAGCGTCGGCCTTGGTGTAGCCGGGAAAGTAAAGCGCGTCGGGAATGGGCGCCGGCCCGGTGAACCATTTGCCGCCGGTGCCCGAAAGCTGCACGCCGAAGTCCGTACCGTTCCTGGCCATCACCACCAGCAGGCTGGAATCCTTAACCCCGCGGCCCGCGTCGAGGGAGGCCTTGGAGAGCGCCATCGAAAGGTTAAGGAAGAAGTGGTCGTTGCCGTTAATAAAGTCCAGCACCTTGGCGGCCGTTTCAGGGTCGCGCGCCGTGCGGATTACGGCGGGCGCGATGGCGCGGTAGAATAGCGACGTGCCGGCGCGGTTGCGGTTGTGCACCTCGTCGCCCATGTGCAGCGCCTGCGCCACCATGGTCTTAAGGTCTACGCGGCCAAGGAACTCGATGGCGGTCTTAAGCGTGGGATACATAACGCTCCCCATCCACTTAAGGCGCTCTATCACCTCGGGAGAATACGCGCCGTAGCGCAGCACCTTGCCCAGCCCCTCGTTCTGTGTGGCGTAAGCGTAGTTGCCGGCCGCCTCGTTCTTCACGATGAAAACAGGCATGGACGCCGAGATGATACCGGCCATCGGGCCCACCGCGTTATGCTCGTGGCAGGGCTCGAACTTTATCCTGCCGGAAGCGGCCAGCTTTTCCGCCGCTTTGAAATCCTTAGCAATACCCTCGTACATCAGCGCGCCGATCACGGCGCCGCGCATGGGGCCGCACATCCTGTCCCAGGTAATGGGGGGGCCGGCATGCAGGATTAAATACTTCTTCATACCGGGGATCACGTCCAGCGCTACGCCCATGCCCACCAGCGCGGGCCTGGCCTCCAGCACGCGGGCCAGCGCTTTCTTGTTGGCCGCGTCTATCCGGGCCGCGGCCTTCGCCGTTTTGGCGAAGAGCCCGGACTCGGACGAGAGCGGCGGTTTGAACTGGGCCTGCACGGCCTTTACTCCGGAGTCGGAGAACCCCTGCATGAAGGATTCCAGCCCGATGTTGACCACTTTAAGTTCGGATTCGAAAAGTTTCATAAGTTTATCTCCAGAAATCCCGGTTACTTTTTCCCGGCCAGCCTGATTATCTCGCCGGCCAGGCGGCAGGCCCCGGCGTTGGAAGGCATCACCAGCACGCCCGCGGCCTCTAGCGACCTCACGACCTTAGAGCGAACCTGCGGGTCCGTCTCGGTACCTGTGACGGAAGCGACAATGGACAGCTCCCGGTTGTGAATGAACGCCTCGGTAATGGCCGGGGTAATATCCTCAAGCGGCTTGAGGTTGGCGCCGTAGCCCAGCACTACGTCGAGCAGGATTACGGAGACCTCGGGCTTTTTGGACTCGGAGATTATCATTCTGTTGCGCAGGCTGAAATCTATCATCGGGTGCGGGCGCCCCACGGTGAACTCGTCCTCGCCCATATCGATCACGGCGTGACCGGAGAGCTTAAGGGAATCCTTAAGCTTGAATTTCTTATCAAGCGGAGCATTGGAGCGTAGCTCGCCGATCAGCTCGGGCAGGATCACCTGCGCCTCGCTTACGAAAGTACCGCCGGAGAACAGGCCGCGCAGGCAGCGTGACTTTTTCTTCTTCGCCGCCTCTTTCTTTGCCAGCTCCTCGGCCTTCAAGTTCATGTCGTAGATTATTTCTTTAGCTTTGCCTATCCCGCGGCCTTTCCCGAGGCAGGCCGCCTTAAGCGCGGCTTCCTCCAGGGTTTTCGCAGGGTAAAAATTCTCTTTTACCTTTTCCTTGATCTCGCCGCCGAGCAGCACGGCTACTACGGGCTTCTTGATTTTCTTTACTTCGGCCAGAATCTTGGCGAGCACCTGGGGATGGGGGGGCTTAGAAACGATGGCGATTACTTCGGTGCCGGGGTCGGCGGCCAGCATCCTTAGCCCCTGCAGCATGGTTATCGCGCCTATCTCGAGTTTCACGTCGCGGGAGCCGGTGCCGATAGCCTGCGAAATGCCCGCGCCCTCGTTGGAAATAAGGGCGGTTACTTCCTGCAGCCCGGTGCCGGAGGCGGCCACCACGCCGATGTTCCCGCGCTGCACGGAATTTGCGAAAGCTATAGGGGCGCCGTTTATAATGGCGGTGCCGCAGTCCGGCCCCATCATCAGCAGACCTTTCTTCTGCGCCGCGCGCTTAAGCTCAAGCTCGGTCTCGATGGAAACGTTGTCGGAGAAAAGCATCACGTGCAGGTCCTTCTCCAGACATTCGGCGGCCAGCGCGCCGGCGAAACGCCCGGCCACGGAGATCACGGCCAGGTTGGCGCCATCCAGCATCCTTACCGCATCGTCGAGGCCGGCGGCCTTGCGGCCGGTGGCGGCCCCGCCCTGGGCCGGTTTCTTGTTCAGCAGTTCATCGGCGGCCTTGAACGCGGCTTCCGCGGCGGCCGGGGTTTTGGCGCTGACCGCTATAGCCAGGTCGCTATCCCCGGCTTTCAAAATTTCCGGGGTGAGCAGGCCGGAGGCCTTGATGATCCCCTTGTTCTCTTTAGTGGCCATCACCACGGCGGAGTCGATAACACCGTCGAGGGTATTGAGCTTTTTGGCCACCTGCATCAGCGAAACTGAATCGTAGTAGGCGCCTTTCTTTATAATCGTTTTTATCATGGTCGTTCGTCCTCTGTATGTTCTCCGTATAGCCGGGAGCCTAAGCTTCCAGCACCTCTAACAAAGCGAAAGCCAGCCCGGAGCAGAAATCCGCCCCGGAAGTATGCCCGCTGGCAAGAGCCTCGCGCGCGGCGGCCTCAAGCTCGGTCTTATCCCTGCCGCCCAGCGCCTTCATCAGGCGCCCCACCTTGGCGTTCACCTTGCCCTCGTGGGAGGCGCGCAGGAAAGAATTGGAAATAATATTCTTGCCCTCGGAATTGAAGAAGATGAGTTCGATCTTCAGCACGGTATCAAAGCGCAGATTCGCCAGCGCGTAATTGTAGCCCGCCATCAGGCCGCAGAGGAAATCGTCGCCGGAGGGGGTGAAACCAAGGCCAAGGCCGCGCATGGTCCTGGCGCCCATCGGGTAGTTGCCGGCCCGCAAATACTCTATGCCTTTCTTCAGCCGGATCAGCAGTTTCTTGTCGAAGACTCTGGAGAAATCCTTCTCCAGGGAAGGATCAAAAATGAAAGCGAGGCTTTTAGGGGGCGCCAGGCGGGCGAGCAGGCGGGAGAAATAAAGCACGTTGCCGAGCACCGTTTCAGGGGCCGGCTCCAGCTGGGGTATTGCGGAAGAATAAAGGGCGTCCGGCTCCTTGCGCAGCCGGTTCTCGTCGACATAAAAGTAAAAGCGGGAGGCGCGCAGGCGCTTGGCACCGGTGGGGAGCTGCTTAAGCACAAGGTTCAGCGGCCCGGCCCCGGCGCGCGGCGGCACCAGCGAAACGATGATCTTACCTTTTCTGAAGTTCAGGGCATTGGCGAAGGCCGAATGCAGGCGGTATTCGCCTTCCGGGATGCTGTCGCCGTATGAAAGTAGATCCATATTGTTTTGCGTTCCGGCCTGCTCGGCTAACCCCTTACTGCCAGGGAAAATTCTTGCGCTCGCCTATAAAGGGGAAGCGCTCGCGGGTCCTGGCCACCAGGGCCTTTTCAAGCGGCGCCTCGGCGATAAAGATGCCTTCCTTATTAGCGCCGCAATCCAGCGCAACCTTGCCCAGCGGGTCGTAGCACATAGAATTGCCGGAGTATTCCACTTTGCCTTCCAGGCCTATGCGGTCCACGCCTATGCAGTAGGCCTGGTTTTCCACAGCGCGGGCGCGCAACAGGGTCATCCACTGCTCCGCGCGGCGCATGGGCCAGGCGGCTATAGCCACGTACACATCCACATTCGTTGCTTTGCTCCAGAAAAGGTAGGGGAAGCGCAGGTCGAAGCACACCGCCGGCATTACGCGGAGGCCTTCCAGTTCGAATACCTCCTGCTTGGTGCCGGCCTTGTAATACTTATCCTCGCCGCCGAAGGCGTAAAGGTGAATCTTGGAATAAGTGTTCACCCGGTTGCCCTTGCGGTCCAGGGTGATCAGGTTGTTATAGCCTTTCTCAACACCGCCGTAAGAAATGTTGATATTGTATTCCGCCGCCAGGCCGGAGAAGAAGGCGCAGTCCTCGGCGGTCAGTTCGGAAACGGCGGTATTCATAGTGAAGCCGGAAAGGGTCATCTCCGAGAAGATAAGCCAGTCTATATCTTTGCAGCGCTTGCAGCCGCTAAGCAAATCTTCAATCTTCTTCTTGTTGGCTTCCTTATCTTCCCACTTGATGTCGTACTGGCAGAGAGCTATTTTCATGATGTGTGTTCTCCGGTAAGTTTACGCTTTCCTCAGGGCCTTAACGGCCAGGGCCACTTTTTCTTTGGTGACCGGCATCGATTTAATGCGTACTCCTAAGGCGTCTTCTACCGCGTTGGCGATCAGCGGCGCGCACGGGATCATGGTATGCTCGCCTACGCCGCGGGCGCCGAACGGCCCGTCGGGCTGAGCGACCTCGATGATGATAGGCACCACCTGATCCGGCATGTCCATCACCGTAGGTATTTTATAGTCCGAGAAGTTAGGGTTAAGCAGTTTGCCCTTCTCGTTATACCGCATGTCCTCGTAAAGCACAGTGGCGAAACCCTGCAGCAGCCCGCCCACGATCTGACCGCGCACAAGGTCGGGGTTAATGGCCTTGCCGCAGTCCACGGCCAGCGCCACTTTCTTGATCTTCATCTTGCCGGTCTCGCGATCCACTTCCAGAATGATGCCGGCCGAACCCGTGGTGTAGTGCACGTTAGGGTGGCCGCCCTGGCCGGTCTCCGGGTCGCTGATAGCCGACGCGAATTCCGGCATGAAGACGCCGGAGCCCATGATAGGCCCGCCCTTGAAGGTGTGGTCGGCGGCCTGGATACCATTAATAACGAAGTCGCTGAAGCGCAGCGCGAAGTCCGGCTTGGTATGGCACTTCACATGCTCGTCCTCCAGGTACAGCGTGCTCTTGTCCAGACAATGCACGCGCTGCACCAGGTCCAGAATCCTCTCGCGCGCCTCGAGCGCGGCGCGCTTCACCGCGTTGCCGCAGCCCCAGGTCACGTGGGACCCCACGGTCTGCCACTCGTAAGGGTTGCGGTCGGTGTCGGGCGTTTCCACGCGGATCTTGCTCACGGGCACGCTGAGTACTTCGGAAGCTATCTGCGCCATCACAGTGAGCAGGCCCTGGCCTATCTCCATGCCGGAGACCAGGATATTTATACTGCCATCCTCGTTGAACTTAAGGAAGGCGCTGGAGCTTGCGTTTGGCGGCATAGCGGGGGATTTCCAGAAGCAGACCTGCGCCTTGCCGATGGCCTTCTTCGGGTCCCTGGACTTTTCCTTCACGCCCCACTTTATTTCTTTCGCGACGCGCTCTATGGCGTCCCGGATGCCGGTGGGATTCATGTGCGCGCCGTAAGGGAGAATGTCGCCCTCTTTTATGGCGTTCTTCCGGCGGAAGTCGACGGGGTCTATCCCTATCTCGCGCGCCATCCTGGTAATGTGGGATTCCAGGCCGAACAGGAACTCGGAATAGCCGAAGCCGCGGTAGGCGCCGCAGGGGGGAAGGTTAGTATAGGTGCACATCGAGTCGATGCTGAGATTGTCCACCTTGTAAGGGCCGCTGGCCGACAGGCCGGCCGCGTTCACCACGTTGGCGCCGTACTCTACGTAAGCGCCCGCGTCCCAGTACAGTTTGAAGTCCAGCGCGGTAATCTTGCCGGCCTTCGACACACCCATTTTTATTTTGGCGGTACAACCGAGGCGCTGATAGGTATTGTAGAACTCCTGCGCGCGGTTCCACAGCAGCTTGACCGGGCGGCCGGGCACGGCTATGGCCAGCGCGGCGGCGATGATCTCCATAGTTACGCCGGCTTTGCCGCCGAAGCCGCCGCCGATGTAGGTACTAATCACGCGCACGTCTTTGTGGCTGAGGCCGAAGGCCTTGAGCGTTTCGGCGAACACGTGGCGCTGAGTGAAAGGAGACTGCGAAGAGGTCCACATCGTCAGACGTCCGGAAGCGTCGTAAAGGCCCGTAGCCGAGTGCGGCTCGATAGCGCAATGCGCGTAGCGCGGCACGGTGTAGGTATCTTCCAGCACCAGGTCGGCGTCCTTAAAGCCCTTGGCCAGGTCGCCTTTGCGGATCTTGCGCCAATGGGCAATATTGGTGCCGGGCTTGGGGAAGAACCACGGGACGTGCGTGTAGCTTTTAAGGTCAGGGTGGACCAGCGGAGAATCTTTTTCCAGCGCCTTGACGGGATCCATCACCGCCGGAAGTTCCTCGTACTCCACCTTGACCAGCGCGGCGCCCCTCATGGCTATCTTGGGGTCGGTGGCCACCACCGCCGCCACCTGCTCACCGACAAAACGCACGATGTCGGTGGCGAAGACGTACCGGTCGTTCATGTACAGCCCGAACTTCTGAGTAAAATTGCGGCCCGTAACCACTTTAACAACGCCAGGCAGTTTCTCGGCGCTGGCTACGTCAATGGACTTTATCCTGGCGTGGGCGTGCGGGCTCTCCACCAGCGCGGCGTAGAGCAGGCCCGGGCCGAATTCCAGGTCGTCGGTGTATCTGGCCGCGCCCGTTATCTTCTCCCAGCCGTCCACGCGCAGCACGCTTTTGCCGACCACATCCAGCTCCGCCGCGGCTTTCACAGCCTTGGGGCTTTTCTTAGGTTTGGCAATAAGTTTATGTAAGTCCATATTAACCTCTCACGCTGTCCAGGGAACTTTAAATTAGCCGCGCTGCTACTTCTTGCCAGCCGGTTTCGTCTGCGCTGCGGAGCAAGCGGTCATGCTTAAGCGGACCGGTGAAGGGACCTTGCGGGAACCTTCGCCGTAGATGCCGGACTGGTCGCACTGGCCGGGTGCCGCCGCCAGAGCCTCCACCGTTACCGCGTCCAGCGTCATGTCTCCGGGCTGGCCCCGCCAGTACCTGCGCACCGTAGCCTTTGCCGGCGAGAACCCGATCAGGCCGCCGTTAATCTGTACCCTCGCGCCGGCCGGCTCTGTTATCACTTCCACTACCTCGTCCACGAACTGGTCAGGCTGTACCGCGGACATCTGCCCAAAAAAACCGCCGTTCGACGTATTTTTTGCCGTACCCTGCGGCATAGCGCATGCCGCCAACACTACTGCCGCCCCGAATAATACGAGCTTCTTCATACCCTGCCCCCTTTTAACCCCTGATTTTTCCACCAAAAGATTCAGTACGCTATTTACCCTTAACCGTCTCGGCAATGGCCTCGACTATCGGCTCGTAGCCGGTGCAGCGGCATAGATTTCCTGCGATGGCTTCCTTGATCTCGTGGGAAGTCGGTTTGGAATTGTTCTCGAGCAGCTCGGTGGCCGAGAGGATAATCCCGGGCGCGCAGAAGCCGCACTGGAAGGCGTTCTTCTCGTGGAACTTTTTCTGCAGTTTCTGAGTCCACTTGCGGGTGGTGTTCGCGCCCTCGAGCGTTACGATCTCGGTGCCGTCGGCCTCTACGGCCAGGGCCAGGCAGGAGCGGATGGTCTTGCCGTTCAGCAGAATGGTGCACGTGCCGCAGTCGCCGCGGTCGCAGCCCACCTTAGGGCTCTTTATCCCGAGCCGGCCGCGCAGCACGTCGAGAAGCACGTCGCTGGGCTCCACTTCAAGGGAGACCTTTTCCCCGTTCAGGCTAAAATTAATATTATGTTTTTTCATAGTATTGTCCCTGCCTCAGCAGATATTCTCCGTGCCATACTTCGGGCCCTTGCCGAATAGCCTGGCCACGGCAATTCCGAGCGCGCGCTCCAGCATAATCTGCGTCATATGCAGACGGTACTCTTTGGAGGAGCGGATATCGGAGATAGGGGAAACTTCCTGCAGAATGGTCTCTTTGGCTTTGGCCAGGACTTTTTCACCCAGCTTATTGCCGTTGAGGACCGCCTCAGTCTTCGGGCAGCGCGCAGGCTTGGGTCCCAGCGCGCAGACGGCCACGCGGTAGGTATTGTCCGCGAAAGCCAGCGCGGCTATGCCGCCCTGGGCCAGGTCCTCGCCTTCATAACGGGAAAGCTTCATGTAACAGCCGGCGTGCTTCCTCTCCGGCAGTTTAAGTTCTACGGCCGCCACTATCTCCTCGGGAAGCAGGGCGGTCTTCTTGGGGCCGGTGAACCACTCGCCTATCGGGATGCGGCGCTCGCCCTTGATGCTGCGCGTTATAACTTCCGCGTCGTATACGGCAAGGACGGCGGCGGAATCCGCCGAAGGTACGGCCGAGCAGATATTGCCCGCCACCGTAGCGCGATTGCGCACACCCTGGGAAGCCACGGTAAGGGAAGCCTCCAGGAGGAGCGGAAACTTCTTCTCTATTACCGGAGAACCGATAAGGTCCGAGAAAGTGGTCAGCGCGCCCAGGCGCAGAACGCCGCCTTTCAGCGTGAAGCCGCCCAGCTCCTCCAGGGCTTTAAGGTCCACCACCACTTCGGGGCGGGCGATGTTCTCCTTAAGGTGCACTATCAGGTCGGTGCCGCCGGCAAGCGCGCGGGCTTTTTCGCGGTAAAGCGAAAAGACCTGGAGCGCTTCGTCCATGTCTTTGGGTTTAACGTATTCGAACTCGGTCGTTATCGGCATGCAATTTACCTCCGGCTAAAGTGCGGGGCGGCGGCTTTTGACCGCCCGCCCCCCGGCTTCCGTTATGCTGTCCAGGCCACTACGCGGCCCATCGCCGACTCAAGCTCCATGCCCTTGAGGGGGAAGAAACCGAGCCAGCAGCGCTTGTTGGAAAGTTTGTCGATTTCGCCGCCTATGTTCTCGGCGTGGACCAGCCTCTTCGGGAAAAGCTTGAGATGCATGACCTGGTAATACTCGTCCTGCGGGAACATCTCGTCCCATTTCTTGCCGTAGGTCTTCTGCAGCTTCTGCTCGGCTTCAACGAACAGCTTGGGGTGCCAGTTACGGATAATGGTGTTCATGGGATGGTCGGCGGAACCGCAGTCCACTCCGATCCACTTGAATTTCATATCGAGCGCCCACTTATGAAAGCGGGGGCCGGGGCCGGGATGCTTGCAGAAGTAACGCACTTCGTCGCAGGTGCCCTTCTCGTACCAGGCGTACTTGTGGTAGCCGGTATTGATGATCAGGATGTCGCCCTTGCGGATATCGGCGCGCTTCATCAGCAACTCGGGCTCATACAGGTCGTAATCGCCCACGTCCTTGGAGATATCGACAACGACCGCGTTGCCTATCCATTCCTTCATCGGCACTTCGCCGATGGTGCGGCCGGCGCTGTAAAAATGAATCTCGCCGTCCATGTGGGTGCCCACGTGGTTGGAGGTGGTCATGATCTGCCCGTTGGCGCCCTGGCCCATATGGGCTCCGGCAATGCGCTTAAAATACTGCAGGCCGAGAGGCATATAGCTGGGCCACGGGGGGGTGTGGATGCTAAGCGGCTGGGTAAGGTCGTACATCTTGGCCTTTTCCATGAATTTCATAAAGTCGTTGGGTTTCATTAGTAGGTCCTCCATTAGGTCGCGGACGCTCTAAATGCGCCCGGCCTTCTATAGTAAAATTCTAACAAATGCGGGGGGGGTGTTCAATGCAAAGAAAGTCACAGCGGCCGCCGCGCCGCGGCCCGGGAACCGGGGCTAAAAGCGCACGAATTTAAGTCCCGGAGGCCGGAATGTTCAATCCGAATGATCGGGATAGAGTTTTTTGGCGCAACTAGGGCAGAGGCCGTGAGAAAGGTTCACTTCCGGAACATGGGCTTTTATGTAGGTTTCCACTTTTTCCCATTGCCCGCTCTCCGCGCGGATCTTCTTGCAGGAAGAGCAGATAGGCAACAGAGAGCGCAGCTCGGAAAGCTCCGAAATATCCTCTATCACCATAAGGGCGTAGATCTTTCCCTCGAAAGAAAAGCCTGAGACCGAGATCAGCGCGGGGGTATCCAGCTTCCGGCCGCCGACAGTGACGGAGATGTCCGTGCGCTGCCTGCGCACCGTAGCGCCGGCATAGGCGCTGTTAACCGCGTTGCGCACCACGCAGCCCGCGCAATGCGGGCCTTGGCCGCAACCGCCGGGGGAATCTGTGGAATGGATGCAGTGCATCACCTCGCCCACGCGGGAGGAATAGATCTTCTCGCCTTTCAGCAGGTCCCGGCCGGCCAGGTTGCGGTAAAGAATGCGCGCGTCCTCGTCCGTAACCAGGACTATGGACGGGATGGCGTCGAGCGCATAGCGCATGAAGACCGCGTTATTAAAAAGACTATCCATTTATTTAATTTCGGCCTTGAGCTCTTTCAGCCTGGCAGGAACTTCCGCCAGTTTCCAGCGCGCGGCGTCCTTGGAGGCGCGGCGCTTGAACTCGCATTCCCCGTCCTTCAGGGTCTTGCTGCTGACCACTATGCGCCAGGGCAGGCCGATAAGGTCCGCGTCCTTAAACTTCACTCCGGGACGCTCGTTCCGCTCGTCCCACAACGCGTCCATGCCAGCGGTCTGGATGGCGGCGTAAACCTGCGCGGAAGCGTCCAGCACGGCCTGGTCCTCGCTCTCGATGCTGACCAGCGAAAACTCGAAAGGCGCTATGGCGGGGGGCCAGATTATGCCCCAGTCGTCATGGCCTTGTTCTATAGCGGCGGCCACGGTGCGCGTCACGCCGATACCGTAGCAGCCCATCACCATGGGAACTTCCTTCTGGTGTTCATCCAGAATATTGCATTTGAGCGACTTGGAATACTTTGTGCCCAGCTTGAAGGTCTGCCCGACCTCGATGCCGCGCTTAAAAACAAGAGGGTTGGCGCACTTCGGACAGAGATCGCTCTCCGCGGCCACGTGGATATCGGCGAACGCGTCGGGGGTATAGTCACGGCCCAGATTGATGCCGGTGGTGTGCGTGTCGTTCTTGTTGGCTCCGGAGACGCCGTTGAACACGTTCTTCAGCGCATTATCGGCGATCACCTTAGTAAGCGGCAGCGTGTCCTTCCCCGCTACGTAGCGGGTCTTTATGCTCACCGGCCCGGCGAAACCGGCGGGGCAGCCGGCAATGGCCTCGTAGATATGCTGAGGAGCCTTTTCCAGGTCTTTCACGCCAAGGAAGCGGCGCAGCTTGTTCTCGTTCAACTCATGGTCACCGCGCACCAGCGCCATCACGGGCTGGCCGTCGGCCAGGAAGAACAGGGTCTTGATGAACTGCTTCTTGTTCATCTTCAGGAATTTGGCCACGTCCTCCACGGTATACAGGCCGGGGGTGGCGACGTCCGCCATGGCGTTAAGCTTGGACGGGTCGGCCGTGCGGGCGGGGGCTTCGGAAACTTCAGCCTTCTCGGTGTTGGCGGCGTAGCCGCACTCGCAAAGGGCTATCTCAGCCTCGCCGGTATCGGCTATAACCATGAATTCGTGCGACTGGTCTCCGCCGATAGGGCCGCTGTCGGCCTCTACGGGCTTAAAGGTGAGGCCGCAGCGGGTGAAGATCCTCTCGTAGGCGCCGTAAAGTATCCCGTACCATTTCTGCGCGTCTTCTTCGGTGGCATGGAAGGAGTAACCGTCTTTCATCAGGAACTCGCGCGAACGCATCACGCCGAAACGGGGCCTGATCTCGTCGCGGAACTTCAGGCCGAACTGGTAAAGCAGGAGGGGCAGCTGCCGCCAGGAGCTCACGTCGCGGCGGACCATGTTGGTTATCACTTCTTCGGCGGTGGGCGCAAAGCAGAATTCCGAGTCCTTGCGGTCGGTGATGCGCAGCAGTTCCTTGCCGTACACCTGCCAGCGGCCGGTCTCCATCCACAGTTCCTTGGGCTGGATAACGGGCAGGCGCACTTCCTGGCCGTCCACGCGGTTGAGCTCGTCACGCACGATGTTCTCGATCTTCTGCAGCACACGCAACCCGAGCGGCAGCCATTCGTAGATGCCGCTGGCGAGCTTGCGGATCATACCGGCCCGGAACATCAGTTTCACTGACACGTTGTCCGCGTCCTGGGGCGCCTCGCGCAGGGTGGGGAGAAAATATTTTGAGAGTTTCATCGGTGCTTCCTTTTCAAGTTACTTTGAGTTTCTTATCTTACGGATCACTTCGTTGACCCATTCTGATTCTTTGATCACCTTTATCTGCTTTCCCTTCTCTATCCAGATGCCGCGGCCCTTGCCGCCGGCTATGCCGAAATCCGCCGAGCGCGCTTCGCCGGGGCCGTTCACCACGCAGCCCATCACGGCGATCTTAAGCCCCTCTGACTTCTGCCGGAGCTGGCGGTCGGAATAGATGCGGTCTTCCAGTTCATGGATTACCTTGCCCACGTTCACCTGGCAGCGACCGCAAGTGGGGCAGGAAACCAGGTCGGGGCCGTAATGGCGCAGGCCAAGGCTCTTGAGTATTTCGTAAGCGGCGCGCACCTGCATGGTTGGGTCCTCGGTAAGCGAAACGCGAACGGTATCGCCGATGCCCTGCGCGAGCAGCAAGCCTATGCCAATAGAGGACTTCACGGTGCCGGCCAGGAAACTGCCGGCCTCGGTGACGCCGAGGTGCAGCGGGATGTCGGACTTGGAAGAGAACAGCGAATTAGCTAATACGGTGCGCTCGATGTCGTCGGCCTTGAGGGAGACCACGATGTCGCGGAAGTCCAGACGCTCGAGAACGCGCACTTCTTCCAGCGCTTCCTTAACCATCTGCTTGGCCCATTCATAGGGCGTCCACTTCGGGAGGCGGGCGTCCTTCAGGATCTTGAGGGAACCGGCGTTAACGCCGATACGGATGGGAATGCCCGCGGCCTTGCAGGCGGTCACCACCTCTTTAACTTTCGGCTTATCGCCGATATTGCCGGGGTTAATGCGCACCTTGTCCACGCCCTGCCGCACGGACTCCAGCGCCAGGCGCCAGTCGAAATGGATGTCCGCCACGAGGGGGATGGAAATGGCGCTCTTGATGCGGCCCAGGTTCAGCGCGGCCTCCATGTCCGGCACCGCCACACGGATAATCTCGCAGCCCGCTTCCTCCAAGCGGCGCACCTGGTCTACCGTGGCTTTAAGATCGCGGGTGTCGGTATTGCACATGGACTGCACGGAAACGGGATTGTCGCCGCCGATGGCGAAGCGGCCCACCTTTACTACGCGGGTGTGGCGGGATTTGTCGTGGCAGGCGCAGGCCATCTTATTTCACCTGTTCCTGCGCGGCCGCGGCTTTCTTGGCCGCGCGCGAAGTGACGATGCGCATGATATCGCTGTAGGTGGCGAAAAGCAGGATGCTGACCAGCACGGCGATGCCCGCCCCGTTCACGTACTGCATTACGGTGGGGGTGATTTTTTTGCGGAAGATGCCTTCCAGGGTGAACATCACCATCCAGCCGCCGTCGAGCAGCGGGATCGGCAGCAAGTTGAAGAAACCCACGGCCACCGAGATAAGGCCGATCAGGAAGAACAGGTCCGTCATGCCGGTATGCGCGGCCTTGCTGACGATGTTAACGATACCGATGGGCCCGGCCAGGTCCGGCTTCTCGTGCTTGCGGAAATTAGTGGCCAGGGTCTTAACGGTAAAGGCCGTCCAGTACCAGCACTGGTGCGCGCCCATAGCGAGGCCCTTAAAGACCGGCACGCGCTTGTACGCGATCTCCGGGGAGATCCCTATGACGCCGCGGACGACGCCGCCATCCGAGGCTTTGCGGGTCTTCAGCGTGGCCGACGCGGGAACCCCGGCGCGGCTGTAATCTATCTTAACGTCCTTCTCCATCTTGACGTAAATGCGGCCGGCCATCTCCGCCCAGGACGCCACGGTGACGCCGTCCACCTTTAGAACCCTGTCCCCGGGCTTCAGGCCAGCCGTCTCGGCGGGATAGCCCTGGGTTAGGTCGCCTATGACGGCCTCGGGAGAGGGGATGGGCTCGCCCACAAAGAGTATGACCCCGGAAAAGAGTACGAAAGCCAGCAGATAGTTCATCGTAGGCCCGGCGGCCACTACGCCCAGGCGGACATACCAGGGCTTGGCGAAATATTCGTCGGACTTGCCGGAGACCTCTTCGATGTTCTCACCGGCGGGCTTTACGTAGCCGCCCAACGGTATTGCCCGCAGCGAATAACGCGTATCGCCCTTCACGCGGCCGTATAGCTCAGGGCCGAAGCCGAAGGAGAACGCCTCTACCCTTATGCCGGTGAACTTGCAGACCATGAAATGGCCGAGTTCATGCAGGAAGATCACGAGGCCGAAGGTGAACAGCACCGATATTATGGACAGGATCATTTTAACCTCTTTCTAAGTATTTCTGAGATTGCCGAGGCTTTCTGCCTGGCCCAGCCGTCGGCCTCCACGGCCGCGGCTATGGTAAGGCTGGAACGCGAATCGCCGCGGCAGGCGGCGAGAGTCTTTTCCACTACAGCGGGGATATCGGTAAAGCGGAGCCTTCCGGCGATGAACTCCCCTACGGCTACTTCGTTGGCGGCGTTAAGAGCCGCCGGGCAGATGCCGCCCGCCTTAGCGGCCTGGAAAGCCAGCTCCAGGCAAGGGAACCGGCGGAAATCGGGTTTTGAGAAATCGAGGCGAGCCAGTTTATAAAGGTCCAGCGGCGCGGCCAGCGAAGCCGCGCGCTGCGGCCAGGTAAGGGCGTACTGAATCGGGAGCTTCATGTCCGGGACGGACAGCTGCGCCAGCACCGACCCGTCCTTGAACTCCACTCCGGAATGCACCGCGGACTGCGGGTGGATGACCACTTCAATCTTGGACAGCTTCAGCGAGAAAAGGTTCTTTATCTCTATGGCCTCAAGCCCCTTGTTCATCAGCGTGGCGGAGTCCACGGTTATCTTCGGGCCCATGCTCCAGCGGGGATGCTTCAGCGCCTGTGCCGGGGTGACCGCGGCCAGCGAACCCCTGGTCTTGTAGAACGGCCCGCCCGAAGCGGTCAGAAAAACGCGCGAGACCGCGTCGTCGTAATGGCCGGGCTTCACCGAAGCCAGGCACTGGAAAATGGCGGAAGGTTCGGAGTCCACCGGGATGATGCGGGCCTGCCAGCGGTCAGCCTCTTTCATAAGCAGCTCGCCCGCCATCACCATCGGCTCTTTGTTGGCGAGCGCTATATGCTTGGAGCCGCGGATGGCGGCCAGCAGCGGAGCCAGGCCCACCGCGCCGGTAACGGCACTGAGCACAATATCTGCGTCTTCAAGCGAGGCCATCTCCACCAGCCCTTCAACTCCGGGGGGAAGAACCTTTACTCCGCGAGGGGCGGAGGCCTTAAGTTCTTTCCAGGCCTCGTAGTCGAAAACAGTAACATAGCCTGGCTTCAGCACACGGAGCTGCGCGCCTAGCGCCTCGAGGTTTGAGTTTGCGGCTATGCCCAGCACCCTCCAACCCTTGCCGAGGTTCCGCACGGCCTTAACGGCGTTAACGCCGATGGAGCCGGTGGAACCCAGTATGACGATGTTCTTCATTTTTTCTGTTTGTCAGCGCGCGAAGACCGCGTAGTAATAAATTATCGGGGCCAGGAAAATATAAGAATCGAAGCGGTCCAGGATGCCGCCGTGACCGGGCAGCAGGTTGGAAGAGTCCTTAACGCCCACCGCGCGCTTCAGCATTGACTCGGCGATATCAGAAACCTGACCGAAGATGCCTATAAGCACGCCGGCGCCGGCGGCGAAGGCGGGCGAAACCGTGCCCATGAAATGTCCTATGCCCATGGCGGTAGCCACCGCGGCGATGAAGCCGGCGGCCGCGCCCTCCCAGGTCTTCTTGGGACTGATAGAGGAAAGCTGCCTGCGGCCGAAGGACTTACCAAGGAAATAGGCCGCCGTGTCCATGATCCAGACCGTCACTATCAACATCAGAGTCAGACCGAGGCCGTCGGGCTGCAAACCGCGGATGGCCACCAGGTGGAACAGGCACCAGGAAATCATGAAGATTCCCAGCAGCGTCAAACCGATGCGCTCAAGATATTTTTTGGGCGAGAACAGTTCATAGGTCATCGTGCCCACGATGGTCAGCGCCAGCAGGAAGCCGGTAAAGTTGTCGCCGCCGCTCTGCGCCGCGGAGTAATGGTCGAAGTAGAGCGCGGCCGGCAGCAGCAGGCCGAACGCGTAAAGGGTGGGGACCTGTACCGGCTTGGCGCCCAGCTTCATCAGCGTCGCGAACTCGTAAAGGGAGAGCGCTATAATGGTTAAGATGAAGACCGCGTAAGCCGGGCCGCCGGCTTTTATAAGCAGCAGCACTACGGGGATGCCGAACAAGGCGGTGAGAACTCTGGGTAAAAGCATGGGTCAGGTACCTCTCCTTCTGTCGCGCTCCTGGTAATCCAGCAACGCTTTTTTAAATTCCTTCTCGCGGAAATCCGGCCAGAGCGTCTCCGTCACGTAGAACTCGCTGTAGGCCGTCTGCCACAGCAGGAAATTAGAGATGCGCATCTCTCCCGAGGTGCGGATCAGGAGGTCCGGATCCGGGACGGCGGGGGTGTAGAGTAGCGCGGCAAAGGACTTCTCGTCCACCTGCTTAAGCCCGGCGGCCAGCGCCTTGTTGGCGGCGTCCAGAATCTCCTGGCGGCCCCCGTAGTTAAGCGCTATATTGAGGACCATTCCCTTGTTGTCCTTCAGGCTGGCTTCGGCTGCTCGCAGGGCCTCGCGTGCGGGCCGGGGCAGCTCTTCAATGCGGCCGCTCAAGACCAGACATATCTCTTCCTTGTCCAATTCGTCAACGTAGGAGGTGATGGTCTTCTTAAGCAGGAACATCAGCGCGCTGACTTCCAGTTTGGAACGGTTCCAGTTCTCTGTAGAAAAAGCGTAAATGGTAAGAAACTTCAGCCCCGCGCGGCTGGCCGCGCGGACCACCGCGTGCACGGAATCCACCCCTGCCTTATGCCCGGCCACGGCCGGCAGGCCGCGCTTTTTAGCCCAGCGCCTGTTCCCGTCCATGATAATGGCCACATGGGCGGGCAGGCGGGCGGGGTCGGGGGTCCGTGGCTGGTCCATCAGACGGTAAGGAGGTCTTTTTCCTTGGCGGCCACAATATCGTCGATGTTCTTGGAGAAGGAATCGGTAAGCTTCTGCACGGTATCCTCGTGACGGGAAGCGTCGTCCTCGGAAATTTCGCCGGCCTTCTGAGTCTTCTTAACTTTTTCAAGCGCGTCGCGGCGAACGTTCCGGATCTGTACGCGGGCGTCTTCACCCATGCTGTGCACGATCTTCACCATCTTCTTGCGCTGGTCCTCGGTCATCGGCGGGAGGTTGATGCGGATAACGTTGCCGTTGCGGGAGGGGGAGGAACCGAAATCCATCTTGCGAAGCGCCTCTTCAACCGCATCGGCGGCGCCGGCGTCCCAGGGGCGCACCTCTATGGTGCGGGCTTCGGGGATAGAGATTGCGGCCACCTGTTTGAGCGGCACGCGGGAACCGTAATATTCGACTGTAACCGAATCGAGCAGCTGGGGGTTGGCCCGGCCGGTGCGCAGCGAGGTCAGTTCGCGCTTGAATTTTTCAACCTTCTCCACCATTTCCAGCTCGGATATAGAAATTATTTCTTCGATAGATTCCGCCATGATATAGCCCTCCTGTGCTGCGACGGGAAAAACTCCCGTTCGGCACAGATAATTATATTATATTTATAAGGGGGGGAGGAAAGACCAAAAAAAGCGGCGCCGGAGGCTCCGCTTCAGCAAACGGAGTCTTCCACCAGTTCACAGATTATATGGGCGGCCAGGATATGCATTTCCTGAACCCGGGGGGTGTCCGTTTCGGGGGCGAGGAAAGCCAGATCGCAGTATTTAACGATGGCGCCTCCGCCCTTGCCAAAAAAACCTATCACAGTCATACCTATCTCTTTAGCCTTGACCGCAGCCTTCAGAACGTTCGCGCTGGAGCCCGACGTAGAAATGGCTATCAGCAGGTCGCCTTTGCGGCCCAGAGCTTCCACCTGGCGCTCGAAAACCCGGTCAAAGCCGTAGTCGTTGCCCAGGCAGGTCATCACGGAAGTGTCTGTGGTCAGAGAAATGGCGGCTATGGCACGGCGCTCTTTCTTGAAGCGGCCCACCAGTTCGCCGGCAATGTGCTGACTGTCGGCCGCGGAACCGCCGTTGCCGCAGAGCAGGATCTTCCCGCCGGCCTTGACGGTACCGGCCAGCGCGGCCGCTATGTCGCGGAGCGGGGCGGGATCAGCCGCCAGCGCGGCCGCGGCCTCGATATGGCGCTTCAGCGCCGAGGTGATCTTGGCTTCCATGATTAGTCCTGCCTTATCAGGGTTCCCACTTTCTCGCCCCGCATCGCGCGGCGGATATTGCCGGGCTTGTGCAGATTGAAGACGAGGATGGGGATGTTGTTCTCCATACAGAGAGTCAGGGCGCTGGCGTCCATAAACTTGAGGCCCTTGTTGATGGCGGACATGTAGGTAATGTCCTTTATCAGCTTGGCCTTGGGGTCCTTCTTGGGGTCGCTGGTATAGACGCCGTCCACCTGCGTGGCCTTAAAAATCACGTCGGCGTGTATTTCCGCCGCGCGCAGCGCCGCGGCCGTGTCCGTGGTAAAATATGGGTTACCGGTGCCTCCGGCAAAAATGACCACGCGGTCCTTCTCCAGGTGCCGCAGAGCGCGGCGGCGGATGAAGGGCTCGGCCAGGCGGGAAAGCTCTATGGCCGTCTGCACGCGGGTGGAGACGCCTTCGTGCTCCAGCGCAGACTGCAGCGCCATAGCGTTAATGATGGTGGCCAGCATGCCCATGTTGTCCGACGTTACGCGATCTATCATGCCGTTGCCGTCGCGGGCGCCGCGCCAGATGTTTCCGCCGCCAATCACCAGGGCCAGGCTCGTGCCGCGCTGCAGGCCTTTGGAAATCTCTTTGGCTATAAAAGTGAGGGCGGGGGGATTAATGGAGCGGCTGTCGCCGGGGGAACCGAGAGCTTCGCCGGAAAGTTTGAGAAGTACGCGCTTATACATGAGCCTCCCATTTATACCGAAGCTGTACGCCTTAGGCGGCGGGCGCGGGGTAGCTCCCCGGACGCCCGCCGCTCTTGGCGGCCTGAGTTCTTATTCTATGCCGACCAGATAACAGCTGAAGCGCTTCACCGTGATCTTCCCGCCGAGTTTGGCGGCAAGGACCGTTATGGCCTGGGTCACAGTCTGCTTGGAATCGCGGATGTAAGCCTGCTCGAGAAGGCAGGATTCCTGAAAGAACTTATTAACGCGTCCATCCAGCATCTTTACGATAACTTCGGGAGCCTTGGCCTTGTAGGGCTTGTTGCTCTCGGCGGCACTGACCTTGGCGGACTCTTCGTCCTGCTCCATCTTGGCCTTGTAGATCTCGCGCTCTTTGGCCACCAGGTCGGCGGGGACTTCCTCGCGCTTGAGATACTTGGGGCTCATCGCTACGGCCTGCATGCCAAGCTCGCGGGCCAGGGCCTGCAGCTCGGCCTTACCGGTGGAAATATTGCCGTCGAAGGAAAGCTCTACCATGGCGCCCTTACGGTTGTCGGAGTGGACGTAATAGTTGGAGACGGTGTCGGCGGTGTCGGCATAGATCACGCCGCGGCGGATCTGCATGTTCTCGCCCATCTTCATGGCCACAACCTGCAGACGCTCCTTGGCCTTTTCGCTCTCGGCCGGATTGGCCAGCGAAGCGTCAGAAAGCATATCGGCGGCCAGGGTTGAGGCGAAACTCATCACATCGGGATTTTTGGCCACAAAGTCGGTCTCGCAGTTAAGCTCAAGGAGGGAAAGGGTCTTGCCGTCGGCGGCGGTCTTGGCCACAACCACGCCTTCCTTCATCGTGCGGCCGGCGCGCTTGGCCAGGCCGGCCAGACCTTTCTTGCGGAGCAGGTCCACGGCCTTGGCGATATCGCCGCCGGCTTCATTGAGGGCGCCCTTGCAATCCATGATGCCCGCGCCGGTCTGGCTCCTGAGCGTCATTACCTGTTCGCTGGTTATTACTGCCATATCGTTGTTCTCCTTGTGGTATTAAGAAAAGGGGCGCCGGCATTTACAGCCGCCGCCCCCGTTGTCAGTAGAACTGTTATTCTTCGGTTC
>JBBRDG010000022.1:0-34276 GCA_038204165.1 Elusimicrobiales bacterium | reverse complement strand
GTAGGGGCTGCGGGGATAGAAGGGAGTGGTTTCGCTCTGGGGAGTTTCCTGCACTTTGCCGAAAAGTTCGGAAGTGGAGGCCTGGTAAATGCGGGTTTTCTTCTGCAGGCCCAGCAGGCGGATGGCCTCCAGCAGGCGCATGGTGCCAAGGCCGTCGCAGTCGGCGGTGTACTCGGGTTCTTCGAAACTTACGGCCACATGGCTTTGGGCGCCCAGGTTATAAATTTCCTGCGGTTTTATAGCGGCAATAAGGCGGGTAAGGTTAGTGGAGTCCGTTAGGTCCCCGTAATGCAGTTTAAGGCGCGGGTGTTTTAGCAGGTGGCTAATGCGGGCGGTGTTTACCGAGGCGGAGCGGCGGCGGATGCCGTGCACTTCGTAGCCCTTCTCCAGCAGCAATTCGGTAAGGTAAGCCCCGTCCTGGCCGGTTATTCCGGTTATTAAAGCTTTTTTCACGCTAGCCTCCACTGTTGTATTTTGTGCCCCTATAATATAGATATTATAGCAAAAGGGCGGCGGAGGGTTGAAGAACAGAATTCAAACACCGCGACAAGCCCTTGTCGGGGTACCCTGCTATACTCTTGGTGGAAGCAGGTGGGTTTAGGGCGTAAATGAGCGATTGACTTTTAGTAGCTTGTACGCTACACTATAGGAGGGGATATGGATATTTCCCCGGTAAATGTTCAATACTACCAGACAAGTTCAGGTCGCTGTCCGTTCAAAGATTGGTTGGATTCATTAGGCCGCTCCGAACAGGTTTTTGTGGATGCCCGTCTTACTAGGGTACGCAGGGGACTCTTTGGGGATTGCCGGCATTTAGGGAACGGAGTTTATAAATTCAGATTTCATATTGGTCCGGGCTATAGAATTTATTACGGCAGGCAAGGAAAAACCCTTGTTATACTGCTGCAGGCGGGAGACAAGAAGAGCCAAACAGCGGACATAGAGACCGCGCGTGTTTTCTGGCTGGATTATTTACGGAGGTCAAAATTATGAAACCCTCAAAAAACTACCACGACGATCTGCTGCTGCGGCTGGCGGAGCCAAAGTACGCGGCGGAATACCTGAATACCTGCCTTGAAGACGGTGACGAAGGAGTCTTTCTCCTGGCGCTGCGCGACGTAGCCCAGGTTCATGGCGGTATTTCTCAGCTTGCAAAGAAAACGCACCTTAACAGAGAACATCTTTTCCGGATGCTTTCAAAAGCAGGCAACCCGCAGCTTCACAGTCTGCGTCAAATAGCAGGCGCCATGGGCTTCAAGTTCACCTTGCGCCCTATTTAAACTATTAATATTATATTCGCCTTAGGTCTAAACCACTATTTTCAGGCCGTCTTTGGCGGCGGTTGTTTTGGGGAAGGTTTTACGGGCCAGGGCCGCGCCGGCGGCGCGGTGGCGCATGGTGGGGTAGCGGTCGGCGGAAAGGTGCGTAAGTACCAGGCGCTTGGCGCCGGACTCTACGGCCAGCCGGGCGGAGGTTTCCGGGTTGAAGTGCGGCCAGCCGGGGTTGGTCTCGCCGGGGCGGTGGGAGCACTCGGTTATAAGCAGGTCCGCGTTTTTTGCCAGTTTTACGGCGTTGCGGCAGTAGCCGGTGTCGGTACAGTAGGTTATTACTTTCCCCTCCAGCTCCAGGCGGAAGCCGATAACGGGGTCGGCGTGCTCGAGCGGCAGGGTGGTAACTTTGAACGGCAGTTTGGCTGTCTCCGCCGGGAGTTCGAGTATTTTAACGGGGTAAGGCAGCTTATTAAGCGGCACGGTAAAGGGCTTGCTGATTATGGTTTTTAGCGTGCGGCGGGCGCCGGCGCCGGCGGCTATGGTGACGTGTTTAAAATGTTTAAACTTCACCAGGATGTGCAGGCCGGTGATATGGTCCAGGTGGAAATGGCTGAGCAGGATAAAGACCGGCTTGGAGCCGTCGCAATATTGGTCCAGCTTGTGGATGCCGTTGCCGGCGTCGAGCACAATGTCGTACTTGCTGGTTTTGATCAGCGTGCAGATGGCGTTGCCGGTGGCATGCGTGTCGTACCAGCCGTTGGTACCTAAAAATATTATTTCCATATCCAGTTACTTGGCGTAGTTCTTCCTGAGCCAGTTCCGGTACTCGCCGGTCTTTATGTTCTTTACCCAGGCGGGGTTGGCCAGGTACCAGTCCACGGTCTGGCCCAGGCCCTCGGCGAAGCGCACGGTAGGCTGCCAGCCGAGTTCTTTTTTTATCTTGGAAAAGTCTATGGCGTAGCGGCGGTCGTGGCCGGCGCGGTCTTTAACGTAGGTGATCAGGTCCGTGTATTTTTTGCCGTTAAGAGCTTTATTGAAGCGCGCGGGTATGGCGCGTTCCAGCGCCTTGCAGATGCCCTTTACCACGTCGATGTTCTTCATTTCGCAGTTGCCGCCTACGTTGTAGGTTTCCCCCGCCCGCCCTTTATTAATAATGCGCCAGATGGCGGCGCAGTGGTCCTGCACGTACAGCCAGTCGCGCACCTGCAGGCCGTCGCCGTACACGGGCAGGGGCTTGCCTTCCAGCGCGTTAAGGATGGCCAGCGGGATGAGCTTTTCCGGAAAGTGGTAAGGCCCGTAGTTGTTGGAGCAGTTAGAGATGGTGACCTGCAGGCCGTAGGTGTGGTAGTAGGCGCGCACCAGGTGGTCGGACGAGGCCTTGGAGGCCGAGTAGGGGCTGCGCGGATCGTAAGGGGTGGTTTCTTTGAACTTGCCGGTTTTGCCCAGCGAGCCGTAAACCTCGTCGGTGCTTACGTGGTGAAAGCGCACGTCTTTGCGGCCGGCCCACGCCGTGCGGGCGGCTTCCAGCAGGCTGAAGGTGCCGTGAATGTTGGTCTCAATAAAATCCTTGGGGCCAAAGATGGAGCGGTCCACGTGGCTCTCGGCGGCGAAGTGGGCCACGGCGTCGATCTTGTACTTCTTCAGCAACGCCAGCGCGGCGTTATAATCGCAGATATCGCCTTTTACAAAAACGTAGCGGCCTTTATATTTCTTATGAATGTCGGCCAGGTTCTCCGGGTTGCCGGCGTAAGTGAGCTTATCCAGATTCACTATTTTTCCGGTGAAATTTGTTTCTTCAAAAACGTAGCGGATAAAGTTGGAGCCTATGAACCCGGCGCCGCCGGTTACGAGGAGGTTTTTGTAGTTTTTCATTTAGAATCCCTTATAAATTTCTGCACGGAGTCCTGCCACGCAGGTATTTTAAGGCTAAGCTCGTTGGAGAGCGCGGCGTTCGACATAGCGGAAAAACCCGGGCGTTTGGCCGCCAGGTTAAAATCCGCCATGCGCGCGGGCTCAATTTCTTTGGCTATGCCCATTTCTTTAAGGGCCAGCTTGGCCCAGTCGTAACGGGAGCAATGCCCGCCGTTGGTTAAATGCCAGGTGCCGGTAAGGCCGCGCTTAAGCGCTTCCATGGTGGCGGCCACAATATCTTCGGTGCTGGTGGGCACGGAAACCTCGTCGGTGGAAACGCGCAGCGGGCCGGGGTTGGCCGCCCAGCCCTTAAGCTTGTGCATGAAATTCTGATCGCCTTTGCCGTAAAGCCAGCTAAGCCTGAGTACAAGGCTCGCCGGGGTCTCGCGGGCGAAGGCCTCGCCCTGAAGCTTGGACTTGCCGTATACGTTCAGCGGGTTGGGCTTGTCCTTCTCGGTATAAGGGGCGCCCTTGGCCCCGTCAAAAACGTAGTCCGTGCTGTAATGCACAAAGAAAGAATCCAGCTGGTGCAGCGCCAGGGCAATGTTGCGCAGCCCGAACGCGTTAACGGCGTAGGCTTTTTCGCTGTCTGTTTCGGCCTTGTCCACCAGGTTGTAGGCGGCGCAATTCAGGATAAGGCCCGGGCGCAGGGCAACTAGCGTGTTAAGCACGGCGTCGGTGTCAGTTATATCCAGCTTGTCCAGGTCCAGCGCGTCGTAGTCCCAGGAGTTCTTTTCGAAGTACTCCGCAAAAGCGGTGCCCAGTTGACCTTTTGAACCTATTATTAAGGCGCGCATTAGAGTTGGGCGTCCTTAAAGAGCGGCAGCAGCTGGTCCTTGCCTGCCAGGATGGGGTCTTTTATCCCCCAGGCGATGTTAAGGGCGGGGTCGTTCCAGATTATGCCGCCGTCGTCTTTGGGAGAATATTCGGTGGTGCATTTGTACATTACTTCGGCGGTGTCGCTTAGCACCAGGAAGCCATGCGCGAAGCCCGCGGGCAGGTAAAGCATATGCGCGTTGGCGGCGGTGAGTTCTTCGGCCAGCCACTTGCCGAACGTGGGCGAGCCGGAGCGGATGTCCACGCCCACGTCCAAAATGGCGCCGGCCAGGCAGCGCACCAGCTTGCCCTGGGCGGCGGCGCCCCGCTGAAAATGCAGGCCGCGCAGCACGCCTTTGCTGGACTTGGAATGGTTGTCCTGCACAAATTCTTCAGGAATGCCGCGGGCGGCAAAGTCGCTTTTTTTGTAGGTTTCCACAAAAAAACCGCGCTCGTCAGCGAAAACACGCGGTTTCACAAGCACCGCGCCTTCCAGTTTAGTCTTCTCAAATTCAAAAGGCATGTTTTTCCCTTATTGACTCTCTCTCTGAGGCTCAACCTCCGTTGGAGGTTGAGCCTCAGGAGGGTGTTAGTTTCCCTCAGCGACCTTCTTTAAGTATTGGCCGTAGCTGTTTTTGCTCAGACCTTCGGCGAAGCGCAGCAGTTGCGCTTTGTCGATGTAGCCCATATTGTAGGCGATCTCTTCCAGGCAGGCTATCTTAAGGCCCTGGCGGCGTTCCACGGTGGCTATGAATTCCCCCGCCTCCAGCAGGCTCTCGAAAGTGCCGGTATCCAGCCAGGCATAGCCGCGGCCCAATAACTCCACCTTAAGCGCGCCGCGCTTCAGGTATTCTTTGTTTACATCAGTAATCTCAAGTTCGCCACGCGCGGAGGGCTTTATCTGGCCGGCGGTCTTTACCACATCGTTAGGGTAGAAATACAGGCCGGTAACAGCGTAGTTGCTCTTGGGCTTGGCGGGCTTTTCCTCTATGGAAAGGGCTTTACCGCTGGCGTCAAAATCTACCACGCCGTAACGTTCGGGGTCGGTAACGTAGTAGCCAAACACGGTTGCGTTCTTTTCCTTGGCGGCGGCTACGGCCTTCTGGAAAGCCTCGGGCAGGCCGTGGCCGTAGAAAATATTATCGCCCAGCACCAGGCACACATCGTCGTTTCCTACGAAGTCCGCGCCGATCAGGAAGGCCTGCGCTATGCCGTTGGGGGCGGGCTGTTCTTTGTAGGAAAGTTTAAGGCCCCACGCGGTACCATCGCCAAAAATCTCTTTAAAGCGGGGCAGGTCCTTGGGCGTGGAAATTATGAGGATGTCCCTTATGCCGGCCAGCAGCAGCGCCGACAGCGGGTAATAGATCATAGGCTTGTCGTAAACCGGCAGCAGCTGCTTGCACACCACAGTGGTAAGAGGATAAAGCCGCGTTCCCGACCCGCCCGCAAGTACAATTCCTTTCATAATTTCTCCTTACTGAGGCTCAGCCTCCGATTGAGGCTCAACCTCCGATTGAGGCTCAGCCTCGGTAAATTGACTCCAAAAACGGCAAATTGGCGTCTTTTGCGGACAGTTTTGGCCGTTTTATCGGCCATTTTATGTCTAAGATCGGATCGTTCCAGCGGAGGCCGGCCTGGCTGCCCGGCGCGTATTCGCTGGAGCATTTGTACATAACTTCCGCGCGGTCGGTAAGGGCCAGGAAACCGTGCGCGAAACCGGCGGGCAGGTAAAGCATAAGGCCGTTGGCTTCGGAGAGTTCCAGGCTGAAACTTTTGCCGAAGGTTTTTGAACCCGGCCTCAGGTCCGCCGCGGCCTCAAACACGCTGCCCCTGCCGCAGCGCACCAGTTTAACCTGGGCATGCGGCGGTAGCTGGTAGCTAAGGCCGCGCAGCACGCCTTTGCGCGAAATGGAGCGGTTCTCCTGCACAAAAATATCTTTGATCCCGACCTTGCGGAACGCGGAGGCTTTATAATTTTCCGAGTGGCTGCCGCGGCTGTCGCTGCCGACTTCGGGCTTTACTATGATCAGCCCGGGGATAGTGGTTTTTTTAAAGATAAATTTCATCAGTTTAAAACCCGCGCGCTAAACATTTACTTTTTCAGAACCGCTGTTTCCTTTAAACATCCGGAAGGAGAGCAGGCCGGACTTTTGAAGCGTGTACTGCGCCAGCACCCACAGGGTAAGAAGGCCGTAGGTTAAACTGCGGCTGAAGTTTATGGAGGAAGCTTTCTCAAAATACTTGGTCTCTACGGGGATATCGCCCATGCGCTGCCCGAAGTAGGAGGCCTGCACCAGGAACTGCATGTCGAAGATGAAGTCGTCCGAGTTGTTCTGCCAGGGCAAAGCCTGCAGGGCTTTAATGGAATAAGCGCGCAGGCCGCTGTGCCATTCGCCCAGGTTCTGGCCGGTGACCACGTTGCAGACCAGCGAGAGGAACCGGTTGGAGAGATACTTGTAAACCGGCATGCCGCCGCTGAGGGTTTCCCGGCGGGTGCGGATGCGGTTACCCAGCACCACGTCGCAGATATTGTTCTCGATCAGGCCGGCCAGGTGCGGCACCACCTTGGGATTGTACTGGTAGTCGGGGTGCAGCATCACCACTATGTCGGCGCCGGCTTCGATAGCCAGCTTGTAGCAGGTTTTCTGGTTGCCGCCGTAGCCGGTGTTCTTCGCGTGGCGCACCACGCGAATGCCCAGGGCCTCGGCCACCTTTACGGTGTCATCCTTGGAACAGTCATCCACCAGAATAACGTCCTTGCGGTACTGTTCGGGCAGGTCACGCAGGGTCTGCGGCAGCGTTTGGGCGGCGTTATAGGCCGGAAGTACGACGACTACTTTTGACATATATCCTTAAATGCTACTTATTCAGCAGCACGATATCGGTGCGCTGCTGGGAATAGGTGTCCTCTACCCCCTCAAAAGAAAGCAGGTTCTCGCTGGACATAAGGGCGGCTTTAAGGTAATTCTTCACCAGTTCGGCCTGCGTCTCGGCCAGTTCCTTGGTCTGGGCGTACACGTTAACCTTGAGCGGCATATTGTAGTAGCGGCGCTTTATCAGGTCCACCGTGGCGGAAAGCAGCGGTTCGCCCTTTTCTTTATCCAGCGCGCGCGCGCTCTTGTTAGAGCCGAACAGGGAGGTTGAATCCAGGCTGATAGTGAGGCTGGAGCCCTTCTGGTAAACTATAGCGGTAAATTTCACCAGCTCGCCTATAATGGTCTTGGGCGAGCCGTACTCGTCCACAAAAACGTAGACCGGGGCGTAGCTGTGCCCGGCGCGCACCCATTCGCGCTGGTCGTTCTCGCCGCTCCAACTCAGGCTTTCCGGCGGCAGGCCGCTGCCGGAATATTTATGAAAGATCTTGCCCTCCTCGTCGGTAATAGAGAGGGTCCACTGCAGCTCCTTGGAATTCTTGTCGTTATAGGTAGTGCGGCTGAAGAGTTCCTCGAACTTGCGCAGCGGGTAGAAGGTTATCATGGTGCGGTCGCTGAACGAAGTACGCCAGGGCTTTATGACGCGGGTGCTGAAGAGCTTTTCGGGATGGTTGCGGGAGAAACTGACGAAGTCCCCGGATTCGTACAGGAACATTTCCTTGTCGGCGTCGAGCGACTTGGTAATGCTTTCGAACTTGTCGTACTTTACCTTGAGCGGCGGCTTCTTGGTGCGCAGCTCTTCCGAGGCTTCGGACTTTATAACCACTTCCTGCGGCACCTCGGCGTAGGAGGTGGAGGAGTCGGGCAGGTCCTGAGCGGATGCTCCGCCGACAAAGAAGGACAACAGAACGATTAGTTTTAGCATAGAATTTTCCTGATTACTCCGAGACGAACCTGAAAGTGATTATCCCCCACTGCTTTGACTCCGGGCCGGAAAGCGCCTCGAAAGCCCAGCGCTTTATGGCGTCCTGCGCCAGGCGGTCCAGCGCGCCGTAGCCTGAGGTTCTTTCTATGGTGGCGTTGTCGAGCACGCGGCCGGAATTGTCGACGTAGAACTTAACGGAGACCGCGGCCTCCAGAATGCCGCGCCCGCTGGCCCAGGCCGGAAAGGGCGGCGCGTAATATTTAAGCACCTTGCGCCGGGAAAGCGGGCCGGTGATCTCCAGCTTTTGGGGCGCGGGCGCCTCGGCCTGGCGCAGCGTCTCGTTGCGGCGCATGGAAATGGAATCGGCGGTGATGGCCGGGCCCTGCCGCACCGCTACCTGCACCCCGGCGCTGCGGGCCTCGGTGAGGCGCTGCGGAGCGGCGGTTACTACGGCGCTTTGCCGCGCGGCCGCCACCGAGCCCTGCCGCTCGGAAAGGGCCTGCGGGGCGGAGGCGGAACGGCGGGCGTTGTCTACGGCCAGGTTGAGCTCCTGCATGTTCTGCGGCCGCACGGCGGGGCCGGCGTCCTCGAACTTGAGCCCCTGCGGCAGCGCGGGGGCTTTCTTAAAGCCCACTTCTTCCAGCTCTATGCGCGGGGCCATGGCCTGGGCCGAACGCCCGGCCTTTATGTCCAGCCCGGCGTCCTTAATGCCGGTGTTCACGCGGCGCTCCGAGTCCATCTCCAGCTTCTGCGCGGCGGTAACCCTGCCGCTGCGTTCGGAAAGGGACTTGGGCAGGTCCAGCGCGGCGCGCCGGCGGTCCGGCGTCTTAATATCGAACTGCGGGATTTTGGGCATTTCCGGCGCGGCTATCTTGGGGATCTGCGGCAGCGCCAGTTTTAGGAAACTCATGGTTTTATTCTGCGCGGGCGCCTTGGCCTGCGCTTCTTTCTCCTGGATGATCAGATCCACGTTATTAAGCACAATGGTACGGGTTTCCTGGCGCAGCACGAAAAAATAAATAAAAAGGAAGGCCAGCAGGGCATGCACCGACGCCGATGCGAGCATCGCGTAAGAGACGTTCTTGGGATGGCCCTGGTACATTACTTCTTCTTCTGCTCCGTTGCTATAGTGATATTGGTAGCGCCGGCTTCTTTGGCCCGCGCCATGGCGTCCGTTAAAACGCCGTAAGGTGCTTCCGCGTCGGCCTTTACCACCACCATGCGCGCCGCGCCTTCTTTAAGGGCCTTGTCGATGCCGGCCAGGAAGTCGGGCTCATTTGTAAAAATTTTTTCGTTCACGGCGTAGCGCGAATCCGGGGAGATGGTGATGGTTATCTTGTCCTTCTCTTCCCCCTCCTGGGTTTTAGCCTTGGGCAGGTTCACCTTGATGGCCGGCTCGGACAGCAGCGGCGCGGTAACCATGAAAATTATGACCAGCACCAGGCAGACATCCACCAGCGGCGCCACGTTTATGCCGGTCATCAGCTCTTCGTTGTTCTCGGTCTTGAAAGACATATTAATTTTTCATCAGCGCCATTTTCTGGGCGCCGGCCTGCTTGGCCTCGTCGAGCAGCGTTACCACCTGGCCCACGCGGTTCTCGGTGTCGGCTTTTATGATCACGAATTTATCCGTGCTTTTTTCGAGCGCCTTACCCACCGCGGCGGGGTAGTCCTCGCGCTGCACCGGCGCGCCGTTGATAGTAAGCACGCCCTCTTTGTTAAGCTTCACCTGTACGCTTTCGGAAAGGGAAACCTTGCCCACCTGCGCGCTGGCCTTGGACTGCAGCACCTTAATGCCTGAGGTCAGGGCGTAAGGCGCCACGGCCATAAAGATAATAACGAGCACCAGCGATACGTCCACCAGGGGCGTAAGGTTGATGTCCGTTATCGGTTCTTCGGCGTTGGAAGATGCTCCCATAGCTTAGCCTACTTCACTTCCAGCATAATAATCAGGCGCGCGCTGAAAATCTCCAGCTCGCTGGAGATAACCTTGGTTTTGCGCATGAAATAGTTGTAAAGGATCACGGCGGGGATGGCCACGGCCAGGCCGCCGGCGGTGGCGACCAGCGCTTCGGCTATGCCCTTGGCCACTACGGTGGGGCCGCCGGAGCCGGAGAGGGCCAGGTCCCTGAAGGCCTTGATAATGCCGATCACGGTGCCGAACAGGCCGATGAACGGCGCGATGTTGCCCATGGTGCCCAGCACGCCCAGGTTGCGCTCCAGGCTAAGGCGCTCTTCCTGCCGCTTGGTGGCCAGCAGTTCTTCCAGGTCCCGGCGGGCCATGTGGCGGTTCTGCAGCGCGTAGTGGAACAGGCGGGCCACGGGAGAATCGCCTTTGGCGGTGTAATCCAGCGCTTTCTCTATTTCCCCCTTCTTAAGCATGCCGCTGATGTGCGCCAGGAAGTCGTCCATCTTCTTTTGCCGGGCTTTCCGGAAGTAGAAGTAGCGTTCGAAGGCGAAGGTGAAGGACAGCAGCGAACAGAACAGCAGAATGATCAGCGTGAAACTGTCCTTGAAGACCGCCAGGTAATTTATGTTTTCCATTTATAACTCCTTGTAGCTTTAGATCTTTAATTCCCGGCGGCGGGGGCCGCGGCGGCTTTCTTTACCGCGCGGCGCGCTTTTGTTTTTACAGGGGCGGTCTGTTTGGCCGGCGCGGCGGTTTCAGCAGCGTCGTCTTCGGGGTTCCAGCCTTCCTCCCCGTCCATGCCGGGCAGGGCCTGTTTCTTGTCGGCGGCCGGTTTGGGCGCCGGCGCCTGCTTGCCCAGGTTCAGCAGGGCCTTGGCCCTTTCCGCCGCGGCGCGCGCCACTTCCGCCTTGCCGGAGTTGCGGGCTATGTCCTCGTAAACCTTGGCCGCTTCCTGGTAGTTCTTCTCGGCCTCGTAAATCTCGCCGAGCTTGACCAAGCCCTGCAGGCGCCAGGGGCTGCCGGCCGGCTTCTGCTGGCTCAGGCGCTCCCAGTATTCCCTGGCCTCGTAGGGCTGGGCGCTGTCGAAGCTCATCTCGCCCATGTAATACATGGCCTCCAGGCCGTCTTCCTTGCCCTCGGCTTCGCCGTAAACCTGCGTCAGGGTCTTCAGCGCGCCGGCCAGGTCGCCGCGGGTCTTCTGAATATTGAAGATCTCCCACAGCGCGGCCAGCGCGTCGTCGGTCTTGCCGGTGAGGTCGTAATATTTGCGGTAGGTCTCCTCGGCCTTGTCGGTGTCGCCGGTGCTCTTGTAGCACAGCGCCAGGTTGAACAGCGCGGGTTTGATGTACTCGCTCTGCGGGTACACCTCGGCCAGCCTGGCGTATGCGCGGGAGGCGTCCAGGTAGTTTTTCTGGTTATAGTAAGCGTTGCCCAGGCGGAACAGCGCCACCGGGTGCTCCTTGGCGTCGGGATAGTTGCGCACGAAGCGGTCGAACACCGAGGCGGCGTTCTCCATGTCCCCGGTCTGGAAATAGGCCTCGCCCAGGTAGAACTGGGAATCCTTGATGGCGGGATGGGAGATGTACTGCACGCTGAACTTCTTCAGGTTCTCCACCGCGCCGGCATAGTCCTTCTTCTCGAACAGGCGGCGGCCCAGGCGGAAAGCGGCCTCGCCGGAGGTTTTGTCTGTGGGCCTGCGGGCGGCGAGCCCGGCGAACCAGGCCTTAAAGTCCAGCGCGGGAGCGCGGTCGAACACGGCCTCGGCCAGGTCGAAGGCGTCGGCGGCCTCGGGCGCTTCGGGATAATTGGACACGGTCATACGGGCCTGGTCCAGCGCCTGCTCGTCCTGCTTAAGGTTGTAGCTGATCTGCGCGCGGCGCAGCCAGGCCAGCGGCAACTTGTCGCTCTTGGGATATTTGGCGATAATCGCCTCGTAAGCGCCGGCGGCCTCGGCGTACTTCTGCGCGCGGAACCAGGTGTCGGCTATCTGGAAATCGGCCAGTTCGGTCTCGGGCGCGGCGGGGTAGCCTTTCGAGAGTTTGCTCCAGGTTTCCACGGCCTGGGTATAGTAGCGCAGGCGGTACAGGGCGAGGCCCGCGCGGTACAGCGCGGCCGGGGCGTAGGCATCTTTAGGCTGCGCCTCGGCGAAGGCCTCGTACATCTGGTAGGCCTTTTCAAATTCTTTCTGGTTGAAGTTGCTGTCGGCCAGGGCCATAGCGTCTGAGCCGTCGGGCTGTTCGGCGTCGGGGAAGGCCGCCCTGAGGCTTTTCAGCTTCTCGCGCGCGCGGACCGCGCCTTCGGTATCGCCGGCCATAGCCAGGCACCAGACCAGGCCGTCCTGGGCGTAAAGCGCGGACACGTCGTTGGGGTAAATGCGGGCGATGGTGGTGTAGATGTTGCGGGCGTCGTCCACCAGGTTAAGGGCCATGTAGGCTTCGGCCACGTACAGCAGGCTGAGCGCACGCCACTTGGAACCGGCAGGGGGCAGGTGCTTAAAGATGAACTGGTAGGACGTGAGGATGCTGTTGTAGTTCCCGCGGTCGTACTCGGAATGCAGGATCATGAACAGCGCCTGTTCCGCCACTTCGCTGGAAGGGGCCAGGTCCACCGCGTTCTGGAAGGAGCGCAGCGCCTCGTCGGACTTCTTCAGTTCCAGCTGGGCCGCGCCCTTCAGATAATAAGCGTTCTTGGCCAGATTATGCGACGGGTAGAGCAGCAGGAAGTTCTCGAGCGCGTGCACGGCCTGCGGGTAATCGCCCAGCAGGAACTGGCACCAGGCCAGCTTGTAGCCGCTTTGGGGCGCCACCGAAGAGTTACTGTAGTTGGTGGTCACCTTGGTGTAGGCGAACAGCGCGTCGCGCGTCTGCTTGTTCTCCAGGTAGGATTCGGCTATGAAGAACTGGGAGTAAGACGCGAAGAAATCGCGCGGGTTCTTGTCTATCACGCTCTGAAAGTTGGAGCGGGCGCTGGGATAATCCTTCTTGTTGAAAAGGCTGGCCCCGATGCGGAACACGGCGGCGCTCTTAAGCTTGGAAGCGGGGTACCTGGTCAGGAAGCCCTGGTACTTCACAATGGCGCCGTCGTAATCTCCGGCGTGAAAGAAGGAATCGGCGGCGAGGAACTCGGCTTCTTCTTTGAAGTCGGCGTTCGGAAAATCCTTCAGCAGCTTTTCGAACACCGAGGCCGCCACATAGTTTTTTCCGTCGTACAGGTAGGCCTTGCCCAGGAAAAAGCGCGCTTCGGGCGTGGAGAGCTGCAGAAAAAGTTTCTGCGCCGAGGAATAATTCTTGCGGTTGAGTTCCAGCACGGCCCTGGCGAACACCACGGCCGGCTCGCGCGCGTAGGGGAGCCAGGTCTCTTCCAGGCGGAACAGGGTGGCCTGCGCGTCCTGGTAGCGGGCGGCGGCTATGTTGGCGTACACGGCGCCCAGCAGGCTTTCGGGCACAATATAGCTCTTGGAGTATTTGTCCTCGGTCTTCAGAAATTCTTTGAGCGAGCGCTCCCAGTTGCCCATATTGTAATAGGCTTCCCCGATACGGTACTGGGCGCTACCCTCCAAGCCGCTCTTGGAATAATCTTCCATGACGGAAAGATAGGAGGCTGCGGCGGAATTAAGCTCGGCGAGGGCGGCGGGGTTAGCGCCGGCCAGCATCCTGTCGTCCGACGCCATTTTAGAGACCTTTTCCTGGCGCAGCAGCTCCAGGCCCTTCACCATGTAGGCCTCGCCCTGCATAAAGCGGGCGTCGGGCGCGCGCTGGCTCTTGGGGTACTGCTTCACGAACTTCTGGAAGGCGTCTATGACCGCGGCGCGGTCGGTGGAACTTTCATAGAGAGAAGCCAGGTTACGGAACGCGGCTTCATCTTCGCTCAGCTGCGACAACTGCGGCTGCGCCCCCGCAGGCAGCGCCGAAGCGACAAGTAGAAATAAAACAATAAATTTTTTCAAGTTCTTCACCTCTTCTTATTACTATGATTTTATCATTATAAATACCGAGGCTCAACCTCCTTTGGAGGTTGAGCCTCCAAAGCCGATTTTTGACGATTATTTAGGTTCTTTGCTATGTAGGAAATAAAACCTCCTTCCTGTTCGAAGTACTCATTTAATAAACCGCGGCTGGTTACCTCCGGAAAATTATCTATCCCGGCATAATCCCTGTAGCTGCTCCATTTATATTCTTCCAATAACCTCATCTGGACAGGAATGGAACTGGGCCCTGGATATAGTTTTAGCGAATTGGCATGCAGGTAAAAGGGCAGATATCCAAAATGAGCTTCTTTCGTTATGTTAATTGCCTGGAAACGCCCCTGGAACAATACTCCGGATCGGGGATATTTCCTATTAAAATACATAGTATAGGCGGTGCCTAGTTTATGCATAAAGGCGGATATTCCGTGCGGCACCCTTTGCTTTAACATTAAATGATAATGATTCGGCATAATTACAAAAGCAAGTATATCCACCAGTTTCACGCTTGTATGGTTGAAGGTTATAGGATCTTCGCACTGAAGGTGCCTATGCAATACCTCTCCATTGTGTGTCACAGTATTTGCGTTGTTCATAAAGCATAAGTCATTTATAAACCGCAGCCGATCGTGTGGACAAAGAAACACATCCCTCTTATCTGTCCCCCTGTTATATATATGGTAAATCTCACCCTCAGCAAAGACAATCTTTCGCATATCTCCCCCTTTTCCCCAAGGCTCAACCTCCGTTGGAGGTTGAGCCTCGGAACGCTATCAAATATATAGCAGACGACCCCGACAAGGGTGTGTCGGGGTCGTTTTTGGAGGTTGAGCCTCCTACTGAGGCTGAGCCTCGTTAATATGCGCAGTTTAGGGCTCTTGAGGCTTTTTCTATGGTGGTTTTCTGGATGAACTCCTGCAAGTCCACATCGAAGACGCTCTTGTTGCCGCGCAGGCGCAAGGTTATTTTGCCCGCTTCTTTTTCCTTTTTGCCTACCACTATCAGGTACGGGATCTTGAGCATGGCGGCGTCGCGCACCTTGGCGTTGATGGTGTCGTTGCGCAGGTCGGCCTTTACGCGGAAGCCGGCGGCCTTAAGTTTGGCCTCCACTTCTTTGGCGTAGCCTTCCTCTTCCTGCGTAATATTGAGCACCTTCATCTGCAGAGGCGCCAGCCACAGCGGGAAATTCCCGGCGTAGTGTTCGATCATGATGCCGAAGAAGCGCTCGAGCGAGCCCAGCAGCGCGCGGTGGATCATGTACGGGCGGTGCTTGGCCCCATCGGCGCCGGTGTATTCCATCTGGAACCGCTCGGGCTCGTTGAAGTCGAACTGAATGGTGGTCATCTGCCATTCGCGGCCGATGCTGTCCCGGACCTTGAGGTCTATCTTGGGGCCGTAGAAGGCGCCGCCGCCCTCGTCGATCTCCACCTCCAGGCCTTCCTTCTTCACGGCGGCCATCAGGCTCTTCTGCGCCTCTTCCCAGCGGGCGGGGTCGCCCACGGCGTCGGCCGGGCGCGTGGCCACGTAGGCCTTAATCTCGGTGAAGCCGAAAGTTTTCCAAATATTGAGCGAAAAGCGCAGCACTTCTATAGTCTCCGCTTCCATCTGCTCGGGAGTGCAGATGATGTGCGCGTCGTCCTGAGTAAAGCCGCGCACGCGCATCAACCCGTGCAGCACACCGGCCTTTTCGAAGCGGTACACCGTGCCCAGCTCGGCCCAGCGCAGCGGCAGGTCGCGGTAGCTGCGCGACGAGTTCTGAAAGATCTCGATATGGAACGGGCAGTTCATCGGCTTGGCGTAGTACTCAATGCCGTCTATGTCCATGGGCGCGTACATGGAATCCTTGTAGAAGCCCAGGTGGCCGGAGGTCTCCCACAAGTTGGCGCGGCCGATATGCGGCGTGTTCACCAGGTCGTAGCCGCCTTTAAAATGTTCGTCCTTCCAGTAGGTCTCCACTTCGTGGCGGATGCGCGCGCCGTTAGGATGCCACAGCACCAGCCCGGGGCCGACTACTTCATTAATACTGTAAAGGTCCAGCTGCTTGCCGAGCTTGCGGTGGTCGCGGCGGGCGGCCTCTTCCTGCTGCTTAAGGTAGGCGTCCAGCTCGGCGGGCGTCTCGAAGGCCACGGCGTAGATGCGCTGCAGCATGGGATTCTTTTCGCTGCCGCGCCAGTAGGCGCCGGCTATGGAGGTAAGCTTGTAGGCTTTGAGCTTGCCCGTGTGTTCCACGTGGGGGCCTTTGCACAGGTCCTCGAACGGGCCGTTCTTGTAAATGCTGATGACGGACCCTTCGGGCAGGTCGTTGATAAGCTCAACTTTATAGTTCTCGCCCTTGTCGGCGAAATGCTTGAGGGCTTCGGCGCGGGGCAGCTCCACGCGCTCGAACTTTTGAGCCTGGCCGATGATATGCTTCATCTTCTTCTCTATCTTGGGCAGGTCCTCGGGAGTGAAGTGGTGTTCGAGATCGAAATCGTAGTAGAAGCCGTTCTCGATGGCGGGCCCGATGCCGAACTTTACGCCGGGGAACAGCTCGGACACGGCCTGCGCCATTACATGGGCGAGGCTGTGGCGCATCTGGTGCAGGAGTTCATCTTTTTTTTCGTCGGCCATAGGTAACATTCCTTAATTTTAAAAGCCCGTCAGTTCCCGGAGCGGGTTCTAACGGGCTCTTTCACTCTGGTAAATGGTGCCCAGTACAGGGATCGAACCTGTGACCTTTCCCATGTCAAGGGAACGCGCTACCGCTGCGCCAACTGGGCATCTGTCGCCCCGCTTGTCCGGGGCTGTATAAAACGACAAAGTTATTATATCAAAAAGTAGCGTTACTTTTTGTAGGGGTATTTAGCTTCTATCACGGAGCGCAGGCCGCCGCGCGGCGTGAAATCCCCGGTGACGGTGCAGCTCTTGGGCTTTATGGCCTTAATCACGTCGTCCAGCACCCGGTTGGCGATGTTCTCCATAAAGATGCCGCAGTTGCGGTACTGCAGGAAATAATACTTAAGCGACTTAAGCTCCAGGCAGAGTTTGCCGGGCACATAATCTATGGTGATGGTGCCGAAATCCGGCAGGCCGGTCTTGGGACAAACGGAGGTGAACTCCGGGTGCACGATTTTAATGTTGTAGTCCCTGCGGTACTGGTTTTCCCAGGCTTCTATCGCCGGCAGCTGTATATGCTTTACGCTCTCGGCCTGGCCGGTGGTGTAGCCGAACTTGGTGGACTTGTCGTTCATGATGCTTCTCCTTCTGGTTTAATTAAATCTTCATCCGCTTAAGCCGCAGGGAATTCATTACTACGGAAACGGAACTGAGGGCCATAGCGCCGCCCGCGAAATACGGCGGAATTACCACCCCCCAGCCGGGGTAGAAAACGCCGGCCGCCAGCGGGATAAGCACAATGTTATAGGCGAAGGCCCAGGCCAGGTTCTGGTTGATTACCTTGCGGATGGCCTTGGAAATCCGCACGGCGGTAATTACCGACCGGAGGTCGTTGTGCATAAGCGTTATATCGCTGGCCTGCGCGGCCACGTCGGTGCCGGAACGCATGGCCATGCCGATGTCGGCCTCGGAAAGGGCGGGCGCGTCGTTAAAGCCATCCCCCACCATCACGGTCTTTTTACCGAGCGCCTTGTAGCGCATCACCAGCTGCCGTTTTTCTTCGGGAAAAACCTCGGCGTGGAAAGTCTTTATGCCTATGGCGGCCGCGGCGGCCTGCACCACGGCGCGCCTGTCGCCGGAGGCCAGCACCGGCTCTATGCCCAGCCCCTCCAGCTCTTTTACCAGCGCGGCCGCTTCGGGGCGCAGGGTGTCGCCCAGGCGCGCGAAACCTTTATAGGTACCGCCCTGGGCCAGCAGCAGCATGGAATCGGGCGAGGCGCCTATTTCCAGGCGCGCGGCTTCGGGCACGGTCAGCGCCAGTTCGTCGAACCACTTAAGGCTGCCGGCCAGGATCTCCCCCCCGTCGGAGCCGGCCCTGACGCCCTTGCCGGGCACGGCCTCGAAAGAGGTTACCGCCGGCGGCTTAATATCCTCCTCCCTGGCGCGCTGCCGCGCCGCCTCGGCGAAAGGGTGTTCGGATTTGTCTTCGGCGGAAACCAGCAGCCGCAGGAATTCGTGTTCGGTAACGCCGTAAGGCCGCAGCGCGGCCAGGCGCAGGCGGCCCTCGGTAACGGTGCCGGTCTTGTCGAAGATTACCACATCCACGCCGGAGATCCGCTCCAGCACGTCGGCGTTGCGGATCAGGATGCCGGCGGAGGCCGCCCGGCCGAACCCTACCGCCACCGCCATAGGCACGGCCAGCCCCATGGCGCAGGGACAAGCCACCGCCAGCACCGCCGCGAAAATATTGACCGCCATGTTGATGCCGGAATAATGAAACCACAGCCCGGCCGCCACGACCGCCGCCAGGAACACCACGGGCACGAACCAGGCGGAGATCTTGTCCACCATATGCTGCACGGCGCTCTTTTCGGCCTGACTTTCCTCCACCGCCTTCACTATCTTCATCAGCACGGTGGCCTCGCCCACGCCTTCGGCCTCGAACTCCAGCGCGCCGGTCTTGTTCAGGGTGCCCGCGTAAAGCCGTCCGCCCGGGCCTTTCTCGGAAGGCACGGACTCGCCGGTTAGCAGGCTTTCGTCCACGTCGGAATAGCCGCCGGTGACCCGGCCATCCACCGGCACCTGTTCGCCCGGGCGCAGCACCACTATATCTCCGGGCACGATGTCTTCCGCGGCCACGGTTTCCTCGCGCCCTTCCTTAAGCCGCCTGGCAAACTTGGGCGCGATCTTGAACAGCCTGGAGATGGCCTCGCCCGCTTTGCTCTTCGAGCGGGCTTCCAGCCAGCGCCCCAGGTTTATGAAGGTGACCAGCATGCCAACCTCGTGCCACTGCGCGTGATAATGCATGCCGCCGTCGGGCGGGCTGAGGGTAATATAAATACCGTAGAAGAACATCACGCTGGTGCTCAGCGAGACCAGGGAGTTCATATCGGCGGTGCGGGCCTTCAGGGCGCGCAGGAAACCGGCATGAAAATGCCAGCCCGCAGCGCCCCAGGCCAGCGCCGCAGCCACTATCATGGTGTATTCGGAGAAGCCGAAGAAATAATCCAGCAGCATGAAGCCGGTCAGGAACGCGGCCAGCAGCAGGCGCCTGAGGAACATGTTCTTTTCGCGGTCCAGCTCGGCCAGGGCCGTGTTGCCGGCCGCCACCGTGGATTCAGAGAAAGCCAGCGCGCGGTAGCCGAGATCGGAGATTTTGGCGGTGATAGCTGCGGGCCCGACGAGCCCGGGGTCGTAGGAGAGAAAAGCGGTTTTGGACGGGAGGTGCACCGCTACGCGCGCCATGCCCGGCAACGACCCCAGGCCCTTTTCGAGCCTGGCCACGCAGGAAGCGCAATGCACGCCTTCCAGCGGAACTACCGCCTTTTTAAGGTTAACCGCCGGAGCTGCTGTATCCATAGTTTAAGTCCGCTTAAGCCTACTGCTTTTGCACTTCCAGCTTCCAGGCTTTTTCCACGTCGGCCAGACTGGCCCACATGCCGTTATAGGTTTCACCGATGGCTTTATCCATAGCGGCCCCGTCGCGCAGCTTACCAAGGAAAAGCGAGAAATTGAACGAACCGCCCTGGCGGATCATGAAGCCCGCCACGGAACCAACCTGCGCGTACCAGCGGTCCACGCCGCGGTTGGCGTCGTCCTGCGGCGCGAGGTTCACCATTTGCGAGAACGGGATGGGGTTGGAGGCTACGCTGTCGGCCAGCCTGGCCGTATAGAAAGCCGAAGAGGACTGGTTGGCGCGGCTTTCCTCGTAGACGGCCACGCCCTCGTTAAGCCAGCGCAGCTGCCTGGCCTGCCCGAGGCCCATGAACTCGTTGAAAACCAGGTGGGTCATCTCGTGGCCGAGGGTCGCCTTAAGGCCGCCCCCCCCGTAAAGCAGCAGCGCGTTGCCGTAAGTGGCCCCGCCTGACCAGTCCGGCTGACCGGTTTTGGAATGGTATTCGGCCGCATCCCGGTAGACCGTTACGTTGTAAGGCCTGGCCGGCACGAAAGAGTACAGCCCGAGGTCCTGCATAATGCGGCTGTAATTTTCCTCGCACAGCGAGGCGTAAAGCGCGGTCGCGGCCGGAGTATAGGCGTCCACCGCGAAGTGCGCCGTTTCCTGCGACTTATAACCGGGGTCCAGCCCCTTAAAAGGCGACACCACCGGCAGCACGGAGGCCTCGGGCGCCAGCTCGCCGTTGGTTTGAACGTCGACGCAGGAACAGCAGCACAACAGCAGCACCGGGAGGAGTTTTTTCATAGTAAGGCCGCGGAAAGCGCTTAACGCCTAGTGCAGCTCTATCAGCTGGTTCGCCAGCTTAAGGTTGCGGATGCGTATCCCGTAGGGGTTGTCCGAGAAGTCCAGCCTGAACTTAAAAAGGTTCAGCATAAAATCAGGAATGGAAACCGGGCCCAGCGAGAAAGAAGAGGGCCTGGCCTCCAGCGCCGTCCCGCCGGGAGCGGTGATAGTGAATTCGGCGTCAAGTTTCCGGCCGCGGGCGGTGGCGGAAACTTGCAGCGTATTGTCGAGGCTCACCGTAAGATCCTTGAGGAAAGGGAAACGGCCGGCTAGATAGCCTTCCACCGCGTAGGCGCTTATCTTGGCGGAAGTCACCTTTACTGAAGTTACGCCGGCGGGCACAAACGGCGCTGCCTGCGGCCCGGCGGCGGCCAGACCGGTGACGCTCAGCGTAAGGCCGTACACGTCGGCGCCGTACGCAGTGCCGTAGGGCGAGAAGAACTCGGCCGAGGCGTAGGTGCCGGACGACGGGTTGAAACCCTTAAGGGTAAGGGTCCCCTCGTCGATGCGCAGCGGGCCGAAAACCAGATTGTATACGTTAAGCGGGCCTTCCTCAAAATACTGGGTCAGCGCCGGAAGCTTTACGTACACTTCCACCTTGGAAGTGTCGGCGAGTTCCAGTTCCAGCTTTTTTTTAAACAGGCCCGGGAACCAGGAGGTTTCCTTAAGCGCCAGGAACGTTTTTTCGCTTGCGGAGGGCAGCGCGCCGTAGCGGGGCGTCTTATGCAGAAGGACGAAAGCGCAAGCCGGGCAAGCCGGCGCGTCGGAGAATTTCAAGCCGGGGTTCTTCCTGACCATGTCGAAGCGCAGGCTGTCCTCGTTAAGGAAGGAGTCGCCGCCGTAAATTCCCACCAGCCCCCCGTCGGCGGGAGCGGCCGCGTTTACCTGGGCGACCAGCTCGGGCGCGCGGTAATCGGCGGAAGGAGGCAGCGGCAAGCCGGCCAGCGGGTAGGAACCTAACATAACCGGGCGCAGCAGGCCGGACTGGTTAACGGCTCCCATAGCCAGCACGAAGACCAGCAGGTATTTGCGGGCCTGGTGCGGCGTCATTACCGGCAGCGCCACCGCGAAAGGCAGCAGGGCGGGATAGAGCAGCTCGGGACTGCTGCCGCGCACCAGCCAGGTGAGCATCAGGTACGGCGCCCAGCACCACGCCGCCACCACGCCCTTTTTTTCATAAGGCATGAAAACCGAGAAGTACATCCAGGTCAGCCCGGAAATTCCCAGCAGGAAGAAAGGCAGGCCGGCAGCTGAGACCGCCAGCCTGAAGTAATGCCAAAAACCGTTATACGCGCCCCACAGCGGCACGAAACCGGCCGCGGCGGCGGCGGCGAAAAACAGGTACCAGGGCAGGTTGATCACGAAGGCCGGGAAGAAACCTTTGAACAGGGAGTCGCGGCTATACGGGTTGGCGAAACCGCTCATGATGAACGGCAGCAGCGGCAGGGCGTACAGGAAGAAGAACCGGTGCGAGAAAAAGCCCAGCCCAAGGCAAACGGCGAAAGCGAAGGTCCACTTCGGGTGCTCGAACTCGTCTGAGTTGATGTAGCAGGCGTAGACCGCGGCGGTCAGCGCCAGCAGCGCCAGTTCGGGAGCGGGCCGGCGGGCCGTTTCCAGCACGAACGGCATGCCCAGCGCGAAGGCCGCCCCGAGCCACCCGGCCCGATTGGGCCGACTCTTGCGCACGGCCAGGAAAATGGACACGGCCAGCACGAGCAGGAAGAAGGAATTAACCAGGATCAGCGCCAGGTTCAGGTCCTTGGTAAGGTAGTCGAACACCGGGATATAGGACAGGTAATAGAGCGGCGGGTTGAGCGTAAGGCTGGAGAACTCAGGTTTTACCAGCGCCCAGAAGCCCTCGTTCTTGAGATAGGCGGCGTAGCGCAGCACGGCGGCGAAACTGTCGGCGTCCGCCCCCCCGAAAAAGTAGCCGCGGCGCAGCGCCCACTGGGCCAGCAGCAGCGAATAGAACAGCCAGATGCCGCCGAGGACCAGCAGGCCGGTACTCAGCTTCTCCCGCTTCGGCTGCACCAGTTCCTTCTCGAAGAGGATGCTTTCAAAGGTCATCCTGGTAGCCAGGAATTTTTTACGCCACGCGGGCATCTCTGTGTCTTCAGCCATTTAGTTAATCCATCCTTGGTGTCTTGATCGGTACTACGGTCTGCTTATCTGCGTTTTTTAGCTTTAGGCCGGGAAGCGGGCGCAGGGCTTTCCAGGGCGGCCAGCCGCGCGTTGTAGCCGGCGGCGTACTTGGGCGAAAGCGCGGCGGCCTTGCGGTAATGCTCTATGGCGGCGGTTTTATCACCGAGGGCGGCATAACAGTCGGCAAGCAGGCCCTCCAGCTGGTGGGAGGTCTGCGCAATGGCGGCCGCGGCCTGGGCGGCCTTAAGCGCGCCGGCGGCGTCGCCGGAACGGAGCAGCGCGAACCCTTCCCAATAAGGGTAAAGCGCGTCTTCGGGTTTAAGCTTGGCGGCCTTGTCGAATTCCTGGGCGGAGCCGGCGTAGTCGCCCACGTAGAAGAGAGCTTTGCCGCGTTCGAACAGGGCCAGCGCGGCCGCCGGATTAAGTTCCAATACCGCGTCCAGGTCGGCCAGCTCGGCAGGCAGGTTCTTGGCGTTCCTGGCGCAGAGCGCGCGGTGGTAATAGGCGAGCTCGAATTTCTTATTCAGGTCGATGGCGCGCGAGAGGTCCTCGGTGGCGCCGGCGCAATCGTTCAGCTTGTAGCGCGAAAGCCCGCGGTTCAGCAGGGCATAGGCGTAGGAGGGATTGGTGTCCAGCGCGGCGGAGAACAGTTTTTCGGCCTCGCGGTAGTTCCCGCCATCCATCAGCAGCGCGCCAAGGTTATTATAGGGCGGCAGGTAGGCCGGGTTCTGTTCTATGGCCTTGCGGTAATCCAGCGCCGCCTTCTGTGAATCGCCCTGGCGCTCGTGCAGCATGCCGCGGGCGGTAAGGGCCTCCGGAAATTTATGCCGCAGCAGCAGCGCCTTGTCGTAATTGGACAGGGCTTCGTAATCCTTGCCGGAGGCCAGCAGGGAATTAGCCCGGGTAAAATAGAATTCCGGCGAACGGTTGCAGCCCGCCAGCCCCGCCGCCACCACTATAAAGAAAAGTATTTTTTTCATAAGCTCCCCGTAAGTTACCCCGCCCGCCCTTCACCCGCGCTCTTCTCGTCCTTCATGCCCAGCGCCAGCAGCGCCGCGCCTACGGTAATGGCGCTGTCGGCCACGTTGAACACCGCCGGGAAGAAAGAAAAGTCGAAGAAGTCCACCACAAAACCGTAAGAGATGCGGTCATAAAGGTTGCCGAGCGCCCCGCCCAGCACCAGCGCCAGGCCCAGCGAAGCCAGCCGCCCGTAAGCCTGGATGCGCCTGCGGAACACCAGCAGCCCGCCGATAAGCGCCGTACTGAAGACCAGGAAGAACAGGTTGCTATCCCGGAACATCCCGAAAGCCACGCCGGTGTTCTGGGCGTAGGTAAGACTAAAGAACGGCAGCACCTCCAGCGAACCCCAGGGCAGATGCTTAAGCGCCCAGACCTTGGCCAGCCTGTCCAGCAGGAAGACCAAGAGGATAAGGGCCGGGGTCAGGAAGCGATTCATTATTTTGCGGAAGCCCCTATGGCCCCGGCGCAGCGGCCGCAGACCCCGGGATGGGCGTGGCTGGTGCCGATATCGCCGCGCCACTGCCAGCAGCGCGGGCATTTCTCGCCCAGCGCTTTTTCCACTTTCACCTCGAGCGCTGGGGCCGCGGCGTCGAATTCCACGGCGGCGGCTGAAACTATAGCCACCTGCGGCCACAGCGGCAGCGCGGAGTCCAGGAACTCCCTGGTCTTCTGGTCCGAGGTGCGCAACGTTATGCGGGCTTCCAGCGACGAGCCTACTACGCCCTGCTGGCGCACTTCCTCGATAGCCTTGGTGATGGTCTCGCGCGCGGCCATAATGCTGCTCCAGCGTTCCAGCAGGGCCTGGTCCGCCCAAGACGCGGGGAATTTTGGATAGTCGGAAAGAAACACGCTCTCCTCGAGCGAGGGGTCGATCTCCGCCCTGGCGGTGCCCCAGGCTTCTTCCGCGGTGAAGGCCAGCACGGGAGCCGTCATCTTTATCACGGCTATCAGCGTATCGTACAGTACAGTCTGGGCCGAGCGGCGCTCGGGCGCGTCGGGGCTGAAGGTATAAAGGCGGTCCTTTATAGAATCCAGGTAGAAGGCCGAGAGGTCCAGAATGCAGAAATCCGCCACCGCGCGGATGGCCTGGCGGAACTGGAAAGCCTCGTAGTGCTTCTCCACCGCGGCCGCCGTAACGGCCAGGCGGGCGCGGATATAGCGGTCCGTCTCCACCAGTTTGTCGTCGGGCACGCGGTGTTTGGCGGGGTTAAAGTCGCTCAGGTTCCCCAGCAGGTAGCGCAGGGTGTTCCTCACCTTGCGGTAGGTGTCGATGGGGCCGGAGAGCAGCTTTTCGGAGATGCGCACGTCCTCGGAATAGTCGCAGAGCGCCACCCAGAGGCGCAGGATTTCCGCGCCGTACTTGCTGACGATCTCCTGAGGGGCTACCGCGTTGCCGTGGGACTTGTGCATGGCATGGCCCTTTTCGTCCAGCACCATGCCGTGGGTGAGCACGGCTTTGTAAGGGGGCTCGCCGCGGAGCGCCACCGACGGGATCAGCGAGGTCTGGAACCAGCCGCGGTGCTGGTCGGAGCCTTCAAGATAAAGGTCCGTGGGCAGGAAGTCGCCGGCGCCGAGCATGCCGTTCTTGACTACGGCATACCAGGAGACGCCCGAGTCCAGCCATACGTCCATGATGTCTTTTTCCTTGCGGAATTCCGCGCCGCCGCAGGAACACTTGTGGCCGGGGCCCATCAGTTTTTCCACAGGCTCGGAGAACCAGAAATCGCTGCCTTCTTCCATCACGCGCTCTTCGATCTTTTTCAGGAAGGTGGAGTCGGTCTGCACCTTGCCGCATTCTTTACAGTACACGGCTATAATCGGGGTACCCCAGTAGCGCTGGCGCGAAAGGCACCAGTCCGGGCGGGTTTTCAGCATGCCTATCATGCGGTCGTGCCCGGCGGGCGGCAGCCAGGTTACGCCGTCGGCGGCCTTCATCAGCTTTTCGCGGAAGCCGTCCAGGTCCACCTTCAGGAACCACTGCTCGGTAGCGCGAAAGATTACCGGCTGTTTGCAGCGCCAGCAATGCGGGTAGCTGTGCTCTATCTTCTTCAGCGCAAGCAGCAGCCCGTCGGCCTTCAGCGTTTCCGCCACCTTTTCGTTGGCTTCAAAAACCTTCAGGCCCTCAAAGACGCCGGCGTCGGCGTTGAAGCGGCCGTCTTCTTTAACGGGGCAGAAGATCTCCAGACCCCATTTCTTGCCGGCGTGAAAGTCCTCTTCACCGTGGCCGGGGGCAATGTGCACTATGCCGGTGCCGGTGGACATGTCCACAAAATCGGTAGCAATGACCGGGCGGGTGAAGCGGCGGGCCTCGGGCAGGTGAGGGGCCAGGCAATGGTGATACTTAAGGCCCACCAGTTTCTCGCCGGGGATAACGGCGCCTTTAACGGCCTCCAGGCCGGTGGCGGCCAGGAAGGCGTCGGCGAGCTTGTCCGCCACTATCAGCAGCTGGCCGCCGGCTTCGAGCACCCGGTAGTCCTCGGCCTTGGCCACGGCCGCGGCCATGTTGGAAGGCAGCGTCCACGGCGTGGTGGTCCAGATCACTATAGAAGCCCGCCCCTTGGCTGCGGCGTCCATGCCTTCGGGCAGCGTTTCCAGCGGGAAGCGCACGTAGATGGAAGGAGAAGTCTTATTAGCGTATTCAATTTCGGCGTCGGCCAGCGCGGTCTCGCAGGTGACGCACCAGTAGATGGTCTTCTTGTCGCGGTGGATGTGGCCTTTCTCCAGGAGCTCGCGGAAAGCCTTTATTACAGTGGCCTCGTAATCCTTGGACATGGTAATATAGGGTTTTTCCCAGGCGCCCTGAATGCCCAGGCGCTTGAATTCCTCGCGCTGGATGTCTATAAACCGGGCGGCGAAGTCGCGCGCGCTGCGGCGGAAGGCGGGCACGTCCTCGATGTGGCGCTTGCCCATCTTCATCTCTTTCAGCAGGGCCTGCTCGATCGGGAGGCCGTGGCAGTCCCAGCCGGGCACGTAAGGCGTATAGTAGCCCATGATTGCGCGGGACTTTATAACGATATCTTTCAGAATCTTGTTAAGGGCGTGGCCGATATGGATATGGCCGTTGGCGTAAGGAGGCCCGTCGTGGAGAACGAAAGGCTTGGCGTTGCGCCGCTTCTCCAGCATCTTGCCGTAAAGGTCCATTTTGTTCCAGGCTTCTATGATACCCGGCTCTTTCTTGGTAAGGTCCCCCCGCATAGTAAAAGCGGTGCTGGGCAGAAAAACGGTTTTGGAGTAGTCTGTGTTCTCTGTGGTCATTATGGCAATCCTTTATTAAATACAATGTTAATTATACAAAAACTGCCCCGCGTTTTTCAGGGCCGCCTGCGGGGACGCCCATGTGCTACAATTTAGGCTATGGTAATAAAAAACGCGCATTGCCTGGTTACGGACAGCGGCTCCTCTTTAGCGGACGACGCGGCGAAGCTCGCCTACCTGGGCCTGCTTGAAAAAGCTAAAAAAGAACTCGGCCTTAAAATTCCCGCCTACGCGCTGCTGCCGGGACGGGCGTTGGTCTATTTCATTACCGCGGAAGCCGACCTGCACTCCGTGATGGGCGGGCTTGGCCGGGACAAAAGCCTGCCCGGCTACGTTCCGGGGAACTGCAAGTACAAGATTATCCAGCCGGAGAAATACGCCGCGGCGCTGGCGCGGTTCATCCACCTTGAGCCGGTCAAAGCGGAGCTGGCGCACAAACCCGAGGAGTACAAGTGGTCGAGCGCGGCGCAATACTCCGGGATCAACGACGGCCCGGCGGAGAAAGACAGCGTGTTGGCCCTGCTAGACAGCGACCCGGCAAAAGCGCTCGAAAAGTACCGGGCGTTCATGGCGGAACCGGTGCCGGGCAAGTTCTGGCGCCCGTTCGACAAGAACCGCGACGCGGTGCTGGGCGACAGGGACTTCACGGTGGCGCATTCCCCCCACGCTTGAAAAATTTTATATACTCTAATCAAAATACGGGCGGTGGAGATTTAATATGGAAACCATACTTATTGTTTGCGCTGTAGTAGCCACTATAGCTTTCGTTACGCTGGTAGTGCAGGCTGTGCTGACGCTGCAGCAGTTGCGCCACACGGCTAAGGCCGTGGAATTCCTGGCGCTTAACGCCGACGGCAAACTGACCGCTCTGGACCCCGTGATCGGCGCGGTGCAATCCGTGACCGGCGCCTTCAGCTCCGGTTGGTTCAAAGTAGCGCAGATGTTCTACGGAATGCTCGCGAGGAAGTAAATGAAATTCCTGAACTTCTTCAATAACGTCTTCAACAGGCTTTACGACGAAGAGATCCTGGCCAAGCTGAGCTTCCTTAAGAACATCCGCCTTTTCGAAGGCATAAAGAAGCGCCAACTGATCCACGTACTGGAGAGCCTGCAGGAAAGAACGTACCTGAAGGGCGAGACCATCTTTACGCAGGGCGACATAGGGCGCGCGCTTTTTATAGTGTTCTCCGGCAAGATCGCCCTGGCCCGCCTGGACAAGACCACCCAGAAAACCGAAGTAATAGCCGAGGTGCACCCCGGGGAATTCTTCGGAGAGATGGCCCTGCTGGAAGAAATGCCCCGTACCGCCACCGCCTATGCCCTGGAAGACACCAAGGTGTTCATGCTCTTCAAGATAAAGCTGGACTCGCTGCTTTTCTCCCGCCCGAAGATAGGCGTGACCATAGCGGCGCAGCTGGCCAAAATACTTTCAGCCCGCCTGCGCGACATTATGGAGCAGCCTGCCGAGCAAGTCTGACATGGCCACAGAAACCGCGCTTAAAAAGAATTACGCCCAGTTAATCCTGCCTTCCGTCCTAGGGCTGGCCGCGGTCTACTTCATAGTAGTGGCCCGCGCGGCGGTTTTTCCCTTTATCCTCAGTGCCGCGCTGGCTTACATTCTAAGCCCTATCATAAAATACTTCGAAGTGCGCGGTATCAAGCGCTCGTACGCCGTGGTCGGCCTCTATCTGACTATAGGCGTGCTGCTGTTTGTGGTGGCCTACCTGCTTTTTCATTTTCTTTCTTTCGAACTTGAGTCGCTGCAACAGTCCTGGCCGGAATACGCCGGGCGGATGCAGCAGTTCGTTCTCAACCTTAACGCCAAACTTATCAAGAGCTACCCGTTCCTGGCCTCCCTTAAAGTGGAACAGAACCTGCAGCGCTTTCTTGAGGCCGCGCCGCAGTTCATTCTGGGGCTGCTGCCGGTGCTTACGCTGCTGTTCATAGTGCCGTTCATAACGTTCTTCATGCTGCTCGGCGGCTCGGCCCTGATAGACTACCTTATAGACCACCTGCCATCCCGCCACGCGGAGCTCATCCTGCATATAGCCTCGCGCATCGACGGCTCGTTGGGCAACTACCTGCGCGGTATCGTCACGGAAGCTTTTATTATTTTCTTGATAGCCTTTACCGGCCTGATTTACATGAACCTGGACTACGCGGCGGTGATAGCCATCCTGATAGGCATCTCCAGCCTGGTGCCTTACATGGGCGCTTTCCTCGGCGCGGTGGTCTCCTCAATAGTCGCCTATCTCCAGTTCGGCACCTACCTGCCGATCCTTAAGATCCTGATCTTCTTCGCCGGCATCCGTTTCTTCGACGACTGGTTCCTGCAGCCTTACATCATGAAGAAAGCGGTCAAGCTTAATCCGGCTATAATCCTGCTGGCGCTGATGGCCGGCTGGGAACTCGCCGGCATCTGGGGCGTAATCTTCTCTATCCCCATCACCTGCATCCTAAAGGAAATCCTGCACATCGCCGTGGAACTGCAGGAAACAGAGTTTCGCTGGAAACCCAAACCCGAACCCACCCGGATCAGCATCCCTTACACCTAGAACTGTCCGGCTGAGCGGACACAAAAAAAAGAGGCGCCGGAGCGCCTCTTTTTTATTCGCCTTCTAGCCGCCTACCGGCCCTTCTTAAGAGCCAGGGCTATCTGCTCGCGCAGGGTATTGACCGGGCAGGGTTTCTGCAGGAAGCCCTTTATATTTCTTTCCTGCTTGAAAACCTGCTCGGTTGAGGGATCGAAGTGGCTGGCCGTCATTACCAGCACGGGAATATCTTTAAGGTCTTCCTCGGCCAGCAGCATGCGCATCAACTCCAGGCCGGACACGCGCGGCATCATCACGTCCATCAGGATGATGTCCGGCTTAAGCTTGCGGGCCTGCTCCAGGCCGTCCTGCCCGTCGGTAGCCGTAAACACCTCGTACTCTTCGGTCCCCAGCGCCATCTGCGCCAGCTGCAGAAAATTGATGTTGTCGTCCACCACCAGCACTTTTATAATAGCCATAGTCCCCCGTCGCAAAGCGCGCGTCTTTTGTCTTGCCGAAGGAGGGGCTCGAACCCTCACTCGCCGTAAGGCGAACAGGTTTTTGAGACCTGCGCGTCTACCAGTTCCGCCACTTCGGCATAAGACAAAAAACCGCTATTTAATTCTACTAAATTTAATCCCTGCCTGCGGCGGCCGCCGGCGCCGTGCCCAGGCCCAGCAGCACGTCCAGGCGTACGGCTTTAAGGCCTTTTTTAGCGGCCTCATCCAGAATGCGCTCCACAATGCGCAGGTTCTTTTCTTTAACTTTTCCCCCGCCGTCATGCAGCAGCAGGATGGCCCCGGGCTGTACCGCCCTTAGGTATTCCGCCGTCATCTTTTCTTCCGGGGTCTTGGTCCAGTCGCTGCCGTAGGTCCAGTTAACCAGCGTATAGCCCAGCTTGGCCGCCTCCTGCCGCGCCCAGGGCTTATTGTAGCCATTGGGCATGCGCAGCACCGTAGTGCGCACGCCGGCGGCCTTCTCTATGGAGGCGGCAGCTTTCTCTAATTCTTTGCGCAGGATAGCTTCATGGTCCGGCTTCTTCTCGACATTTTTCCACAGCAGGTGCGTATCGGTATGGTTGCAGATCAGGTGCCCGGCCTGGGCCACTTTCCTGGCCCGGTCGGGGTAGGCGCGGGCCGAAGCGCCCAGCATGAAGAACGACGCCTTAACGCCCCTCTTCTCCAGCAGCTTGAGCAGGTCCTCGGTTATATAGCCGGGGCCGTCGTCGAAAGTAAGCGCGAATTCCGCTTTTTTAACGTCGCCAGAAGCGAAGAACTTTCCGGCGGCGGGGCTGGCGGGCGCGGCATTAGCGGCGGTGGAGCCGCAAAACAGCAAGGCCAGAAGAACCGCGATATTTTTTTTATTCATTGTTGTCATCCTCCGTAGCACCTACGACTAAACTTCGTACCGTTCAAGGTTGCGCAAGCCCAGTTTCCAGGGCAGGTAGAGCGCCGCAAAATTGAGCAGCAGAAAAACCGCCGCGCAGAGCGCCACCGCGCGCAGGTCCCAGGGGTTCTGCCGGCCGAAGCGCTCGGCAAAGTGCATCTGCACCGGCCAGGCCTCCACGCCCACCAGGAGCGCGAGGTAGCCCATGGAACAGGCCATATAAAGAAAGCCGCCGTAAGAAGATTCGAGCTGGTGGATGTTCTCCACCTTGAAATCAGGGAACAGCGCCCCCATCCCTATGCCCATTACGGAAATGACCACCGACGCGGACAGAATGGTGATGGTGGACAGCGTGAAGATAAAAAGGTCGGCGCCCAGCAGCCGGCTGGAGACTACTATCAGTACCAGCCCGATCACCACCGAAGAAGGCAGGGACAGCAGCAGCTTCTCGCGCATAATGGCTGCGGCGCTCACGGGCGCGGATTTTAGCAGCCAGTAACTCCCCCCTTCCAGGCTGATGGCGGGGAACGTGAAACGCAGGCCTATGGCCGCCACCACAAAGCCGGCAACCCCGACGTTAAGGAAGGAGACGAGGCTCTTAAGGTCGGGCGTATCCAGCGGCAGCTGGCGGATGCTGAAGAGGTAGACGGCGATCAGCGCCGCTATCAGGATTATCTGGGACCAATAGCGCGCGTCGCGGGTCATGCCCAGGCGATCCTTCCAGAATAACGTGAGCGAGGAGCGCAGCGCCGGCCATTTTGCCGCCAGGCGCTGCTCCGGCTGTAATTCCCGCCCGCCGCGAAAGCGCGGGGAGCCCTGCGCCCCGCTGAACCCGCGCATGTACAGCCGGCCCGAAAGGAAATAGAGGAAAGCGTAGATGGCCGCAGCTGAGGCGGCAAGCACCAGCGCGCTGACGCCGAAAACCAGCCAGTGGCCGGCCGAATAGGCCACCATGGCCTTAGTTACCCACCAGGACGGCAAATAGGGCGCCGTCGGGGACTGGAGGTACTCGATGTACTGCGCCACTACCTGCAGCGAATCCGGGCGGAGCAGCTGCTCGGGCTTGGAAAAGCGGAACGCCACGTAGACAAAGGCTACCGAAAGGCTGCCCAGCAGCCAGGTGATGTCCCGCGTGCGCGACGACGGGAAGGAATACATCACCAGCATACTGAACAGGATGCCGAAAGCGCCGGCCAGCATGACGTACGGCACCATCAGCAGGACGTAGGAAAGGTAGAAGCCCGCGCCCAGCGCCTTAACGCGGCCCAGCGCCAGGATATAGGGGAAGATAGCCAGCACCAGCGTCCAGGAAGAATAGAATACGGTCTCCAGGGCTTTATCCAGAAAAACCGAGCGCAGGTCCAGCGGGCAGGAGAACAGGAACTTCAGGTCGGAGGAATAGTAAAGCGTGGTCATCGAGATGATTATCGAGGAGACGATGATCATCGAAAAGGTCATCAGCAGCACCATGGAGGTAAGCTTCCACGAAAGGATCGGGCCAATCAGCTGCACGCCCTCCAGATAACTAAGCAGCCGCCAGAACGCGCCGTACAGGGCGGCCAGCATTAGCAGCCCTACGCCGGAGAACATCAGGTTCTTCCCCAGCTTCCACCCGCGCAGGGACCGCAGGGTGTTAATGACGCTGGTGAACTTCCGTTTTATGAGGATATTGAGCATAACGGGCGGCCGCTATTCCGTGAGTTCCAGAAACACGTCTTCCAGGGAACGCTGTCCGCCGGCAATAGCCGTAAGTTTTTTTACTTCGGCCACGGTGCCCCTGGCGACCAGCCGGCCGCGGTAAATTATGCCTACGCTGTGGCAGAGCTTCTCGGCCATGTCCAGAATGTGGGTGCACATGAACACGGCGGCGCCCTCGCGGGCTATGTCGGCCAGCAGCAGCTTGAAGCGGCGGATGCTCTTGGGGTCCAGGCCCACGGTGGGCTCGTCGAAAAGTACGACCTTGGGCTTACGCAGCAGCACGCTGGCGATCAGCAGCTTTTGTTTCATGCCGTGGGAATAGCTTTCCAGCAGTTCCCCCGCCTGTTCGGAGAGCTCGAACGTTTCCAGCAGCTCCGGGATGCGGCGCGCCTGCTCGCCGCGCGGCACGGAATACAGGTCGCCTATAAAACTCAGAAATTCCCAGCCGGTCAGCTTGGGGTACACAAAAGGTTCGTCGGGGATATAGGCCAGCTGCCGCTTGGCGGCCAACGGCTCCAGCGCCACGTCGTGGCCGGCCACAATAACGCGCCCCGAAGTAGGACGCATGATGCCGGAAAGGATCTTTACCGTGGTGGTCTTGCCCGCCCCGTTGGGACCCAGGAAGCCGAAGATCTCCCCGGGCTCCACTTTAAGGTTGAGCCCGTCGACGGCCTTGAAGGAACCGAAAGTCTTGGTTAGGTTATGTATCTCGATCATCGCGTTAAATTTAAAATCCCCTGACGGGGATCTTAAATTTTGTTCCTGGTCCCGCCTTCCGGTTACCTGCCTTGTTCGCGCTGTTCCAGGTAGCTCTTGATCTCCTGCCTGGTGGTCAGCTGACGCAGCAGATAGTTGGCCAGGTTGGCAAACTTCTCGCGGGCGAGCTCATCGGTGTACTTGGCGCGGTCTTTCTCGAAACCGTTAAGGTTCTTATTCTTGGCCAGGTAATAAGCCTTGGCTTCGTCGGGGGTCACCTTCACGCTGGTGTAGATGAACTGCTTGAACTTGGAGGCCAGGCGCGCCTTTTTGCGCCAGGCTTCGTATTCGCCGGGAGTCATGTTGAATTCGCTGGAGATGGTCTGGAAGTAAGCGCGGGGGCTGAAAGAGCCGTTCTCGCGGAACTGCGGCGTATTTTGCACCTCCACCGCCACCTCGAAATCCGGGACGCGCATCCCGATCTTTTCGCCCTGCTGGCTGAGCAGTTCTTCTATCACCATCTCGCGGAAAACTTCCTGCTTTACCGTTTTGGCGAGAACATCATTAACCTCGGTGCCGTTATCCTTAAAGCTGGACATGGCCCGATTGACCTGGGAGAGGAAGCGCTGGTAAGGGATCTTCTTGCCGCCGATGTCCGCCACCGCGTCCATGGAGGAACTGGTGAACACCTGGCCGCTTACGAAGAAAATAGAGCCGATAAAAATAACGACTACCACGCTGAAGATAAGCCTTTTGTGCGTCGAGAAGAATGAGATCATTATTGTTTAGCCTCGGTTTTTATATTTCTAGCCTGCAGATCTTCTTTGCGCTCCGCCTTGCGCGAGGCGTCCATGGAGCAGGCGCCGTTAAACAGGGCGCCTTCCTCCAGCATGAGCTTCGGCGAACGGATATCGCCGTCAATACGGCAGCCCGCCAGGGCCTCAACGTGGTCGAGCGCGGTTATATTGCCGTGGATCTCGCCGCAGATATAGCAGACCTCGCAGGAAATGTCGCCCTTGACCTTGCCGGATTTGCCGATGGTGACGGTCTTGGCGTCCACCACGGAGCCGTCCACCCGGCCGTCTATGCGCAGCGACCCTTTGGCGGTCAGCGTGCCCTGAAAATAGGCTTCGTTACCTATAACGGTATCGCTGTTCTTGGTCTCAAAACTTATGCTGGTGTTCTTAAAGATAGCCATACATTCCTCCCTGTCCCCGCTTACAGACCGCCAAAAATGCCGTCGAACAGACCGGCGAAATTATTGCTTTCCTTGCCGCCCACCTGCAGGAACTTCATGGGGTCGCGGGGCACGCCGCCGGCCCAGACCTCGTAATGCAGGTGGTTGCCGGTGGAAGTGCCGGTGGAGCCCATCCGGCCGATCAGCTGCCCGCGCTTCACCAGGGTCCCTTCCTTGGCGACTATCTCGCTCATGTGGCCGTAAAGGGTGGAGTAGCCGGAGCCGTGGTCTACCATGGCGCACATGCCGTAGCCCTGGGCCCAGCCGGAATGGCGGATCACGCCGTCGGCGGCGGCGTAAATAGGCGT